>JAQBHC010000089.1:0-4283 GCA_032128175.1 Chloroflexota bacterium
GCCATCAGCACGGGCGGCACGCTGATCTACGTGCCTGACGACGATGGCGCGTCGTCGGGCCAGTCAGCCATGCTGGTCTGGACCGGCCTCGATGGCCGCCAGGAGGCCCTCGATCTGCCGCGCGGGAGCTACAACCATCCGCGGCTGTCTCCCGATGGCCGATGGCTGGCGTTCGAACGCCGGGAGGCCGAGCGGGCGGACGTATGGGTGAAAGAGGTATCCGGCACCACTGCGATGCGGCGCCTCACCGAAGGTGGGAACAATCGATACCCGGTGTGGTCTGGCGACAGCGCGTACGTCGCGTTTCAGTCCGACCGCGACGGTGACGGCGCGATCTTTCGACAGCGGGCCGACGGTGCGGCGCCGGCCGAGCGACTGACGACGCCGGAGCCGGGTTCCCGGCACGTCCCGGAATCCTGGGCGCGTACCGGGGACCGTCTGGCGTTCAGCGTCCAGGCTGGATCGCCAGTGGAATTGTGGATGTGGACCCTGGCGGATCGCACATCCCGGCGGTTCGGGAGTGTGCAATCGAACGGGTTGTTCAATTCCACGTTTTCTCCGGATGGCCAGTGGGTCGCCTATACGCAGCGAGGATCAGGCGCCGCGCTCTACGTGGCGGCCGTGCGCTCCCCGGACACCCGGTATCAGCTGGGACAGGACGCTGACTCGGCCCATCACCCGCTCTGGTTTCCGGATGGCAGGAGGCTGTTCTATTTCGCGGCCACGTCGCCGATGGTGGTGGATTTCACGGCTCAGCCAACCGTGGCGATTGGGCGCCCGGCGCCGCTGGTGAATCTCCCCGTCAACGTGTCGCCCCAGACCGAGCTGAACCACGACATCGCACCGGACGGCTCACGGTTTGTGACCATCAGTACGGGCAGCCTCGGTGAGAATGGTCAATCTCAGGACCAGATCATCACGGTCCTCAACTGGTTCGAGGAGCTGAAGCGCCTCGTGCCCTCGCCGTAGGTTCGGGGCGTCCCCGAGCGCCTCTTCACCGACGTCAGGTGGTCCTGAACAGGTTCGAGGAGTTGAAGGCGCGGGTGCCAGCTACGCAGTCGGATCGCCGTCGGCGCCGCCCGGCCCGTCGATCGCCGTGCGGAAGGTCGTGCCGAACATGTCCCACGCGGTGATGAAGAGCGCCGCAAGGATCGGGCCCACGATGAAGCCTGTCGCGCCGAAGAGCAGCAGGCCGCCGAGGGTGGAGAAGAAGATCAGCAACTCGTGCATCTTCGTGTCCTGCCCGACCAGCCGCGGCCGCAGGATGTTGTCCACGCTGCCGATGGCGAGCGTGCCGAACGCGGCGAGGGCAATCCCGCGCCCGGCCTCGCCGGTGGCCATGAGGATGATCGACGCCGGCCCCCAGATGACGGCGCTGCCGATGCCCGGGACAATCGACAGGACCGTCATCACCGTCCCCCAGAAGATCGACCCCTCGATGCCCACGACCCAGAAGGCGAGGCCGCCCAGTGTGCCCTGCGCCGCGCCGATCAGGACCGTCCCCTTGAGGGTCGCGCGCGTCACCGACACGAACGTCCCCAGCATCCGCTGCTTGTCCACTTCGGTCAGCGGCAGGTACGCCAGGATGCTGCGGAGCAGGCCCGGCCCGTCGATCAGCAGGTAGAACATCGTGTAGAGCAAGACGATGAAATTGAAGATGAACAGGGCCGTGGCGCGGGTCGTCGCCGACAGCGCCCGGAAGAGAAAGGCGCTCGCGCCGCTCACCAGTTCCCCGGCCTTGGTCAGGACCTGTTCCCGGTACGGTTCGAAATAGGTGTAGCCCGGCAGGTCACGAAGCCGTGCGTCGAACTCGCCCGGCTGATCCACGAGAAGCTGCAAACGCGGTCGGACCGTCTCGGTCATCCGGAGCGCTTCGTTGGCGCCCGCGCCGAGGACCGTCAGCAACGGCACGATCACCAGCACCAGCACCAGCACGATCGTGGCGGCCGACGCGAGCGGCCGGTGGCCGCGCAGCTTACCGAGCAGCCAGAGGTAGACCGGATAGGTCAGGCCCGAGAAGATGGCCGCCAGCAGGATGGTCAGCAGGAAGACCTGGATCATCGCGACAAACGCCGCGGAAATCGCGACGACGAGCAGGACGAGGAAGGCCTGACGGAAACGGGTCACGGTCATGATCGCTCCGAGGACAGTGACATGGACCTTCCCCCGGTGGCAAGAACCGAGCGGGACTCGCTCCAGAGTCGGCTCGAACCGTGGGTGGCGGAGCGGATCATGACCGACGGCGGCCGCAAATGCCCTCGTTCGCCGCCGGGCGGATCGACGCGCTCGAAAGGCGGCACGCAGGACGAGGGTCTGAAGTAGGATCGCCCTGGAATTCCTCAGGAGAATTTATGCTTCGAACTTTCGTCGCCGGCGTCGCACTCACGGTGGCCACATGCAGTCTCGCGTCGGCGCAGACCGCAATGTCGGTCCGCAAGGTGTTGGTGTCGGTGTCCGACGTCGGAGGGCTGCCCATCGTCGGCCTGCAGCCGGACGATTTCGTCATCGAGGCCGGCGGCATCACGGTCGAGGCGCTGGAGACGGCGCCGGCCAAGTACCCGCTCGTGCTCTTGATTGACACCGGGACCGCGGCCCGCGAATTCGTGACGGGCTTCCGGAAGCCGCTGCTGCAATTGGTGGGGCGCACGGCCCTCTCCCCAATCGCGCTCCTCACGTTCGGCGACACACCGGTGTTCGCCGTCAAGTTCACGCCGGATCCCCAGCGGGTGTCGAAAGGCATCAACGGGATGTTCGCTCGGCCCGAAACGGCGAGCTATCTGCTGGACGGTTTGCATCGCGTAGCCCAGGAGGTCAAGCGCCTCGAGGTGCCGGTGGCTGACGCCGTCGTCGTCACCGCCCCGTCGTTCGACGCCAGTCGCCGTGATTCGGCTCGCCTCATCAGCGATCTGATCGAGAGCGGCGTCCGCGTCCACGTCGTGGCGCAGCGCACCCGCGTGTCGGGCAACTCGGCCACACCGGCCCCGAAGAGCGGGCGGTCGGTGACCTCCGCCGACATGATGGTGTACACCTCTCGCGAGCAGTTCGCGGTGCTCCGCGACATCGCGGACTCCACGGGCGGCACCGTCCAGCAGGTCGACCTCCAGAGCGGATTGGCGGGCGCGCTGCAGCGCATCCACGAGCGACATCTCGGCGAGTACGTCGTCAGCTTCGTGTCGCCGTCTGCGACGCTGACCGCTGCAGGCCTTCGACTGAAGGTGAACCTCGCCGGCTCCCGCGTCACGCTGACGTCGTTGACGCCGTAAACGGGCCAATCGCCCCCCAGTCACGACGGCCAGAGCGCGCGACTCTGCGCACAGACTGACTTCCCCCTGGAATGGGCGAAAATGGTCGCTCGCTAGCTCCACCGTCCCTCTTGGTCGTCCGTGATCCTCCGCGCGTTTCGCATAGTCGGCGGGTTCGGAATGGAACGCGTCAGCCCATGCCGGGACGCATGCGCGGGCGAGGAGCGCGCTGCCGGTCGCAAGAAACTCGCGGCGGGAGACCGGTGGGATCGTCATCGCGCGCGATGATACCGGCACGCGCCCGAGTCTTCGTTCGAGACGTTATTGCCTATTCACGGCAACGTGTAGGTGAAGACGCCGCCGAGCACGTCCGAGCACAGCGCCGTCACTGTGTCATCGCCGGTACCAGTGAAGGCGCTGAGGCGCTGCCACTCGCAGCCTTGCGGGGCGTTCTCCGCGCGATACCTGCCGGGATTCACCTGCGTGTTCACGATCCACGATCCGGCCATCGCATCCGTCTTCCTCGCGGGGGGCGCGAGGCGCATCAATGCTTGCTCCGCCACTCGTCGGTCGCGCGAATGGCGTCCTGCACGCGCGCCCACGCTACGCCCGACGACGATCCGCTGAGGCGGGCGTTCAGATAGACATCGAACACCCAGGTGGCGATGCCGAGAAAGTCCGGACCGCCGGAGATCGACAACCCGTTCGGCCGCTGCAGGCCGTCGCGCGACGAGTAAAAGGAATCGAGCTGGTTCAACACGTTGAGGAATTCGTCGCGACTGAAGCTGACGCTGGCGGTGATCGCCCCGCGGTTGCCGTAGGCACTCCACGTCGGGTGCTTGGTTCGCCACTCCCCACTGTGGGTGATATCCACGACCACGATACCGAAACTCATGTCCGCCGACAACCCGGCGGACCGGCCCGCCAGGTAGACGTCGAAGACCCATTGCGCAATGCCCAGAAAATCGGGCCGGCCGCCGATCGACAGGCCATTCGATCGGACCAGTCCCAGCGGGCTGCGGTAGAAGGCGTCGAGCCGCT
>JAQBHC010000090.1:0-7452 GCA_032128175.1 Chloroflexota bacterium
AGGCGGCGGCCGCGCCGCCGGGCGGTGGCCCAGCCGGCTGAAGCGCCCGTCCGCGGTTTTCGATCTTGAGCACGAGCCCGCAATTGCCGCAGGTGCTCACGGAAGCGGCCCGACCGGCCGAGCCCTTCGGGCAGCGCACCAGGAGGTCGCGCTGGCAGACCTCGCAACGCGCTGCACCTGATGGATAGATGAGCTGGTCCGTCGGGCAGTAGGGCTCGCCGGACGGGTAGACGGCCTCGCCGTCCACGATCAGCGCCGCGGCGGGTCCGTCGACGAGTCCCAGTTTCGCTCGCGGCGCGCGGACCGCATAGATGAACCAGCCAAGGGCAAGCAGCGAAACGAGGGGACCGACCACGCCGATCAGCAGGAACATCGGGAGCAGCCCGATCAATGCGGCCCAGTCCGGAATCACGATCGCTGAGATCCCAGTCAGGAAGCCGTGCCAAGCTTGCTCGAGCGCGTCAGTCACGACGAAATCCTAGCAGTCAGCGTCGATCCCGGTCCGGTGCGTCGGGCGCCCGAGGGGAGCGTCGATGACCGATCGTCGTACCGGCCTTCGGGCGCGGTGGGGCGGCTGTCCCCCGGCCATGCTGGACGCCAGGCGTGCTGCCTCGTCGGTCGTTGTCATGGGTGATCCGGCCGATGCGGCCGGCGAGCCAGGCGGTACCGGCTGTCCGCGCGCCCTTGGCTCGGACCAGGTCCCGCAGGCCGCGATCGTCGGTCACGACCAGGATCCCCCAGGTCCCGGCCGGTCCATCGGCCTGGAGCTGCGCGAGGACGCCCTCATCGATGAGCCGGTCGGCCGACCCGAATCCGGAGTAGGACACTCGGAGTCCCGTCGCCAGGCGTCCGGTCACGCCGCCCGTGGGGCGCCCATCGAAGACAAGATCGACGACGACGCTCGGTGGAAATGCTGCGCGCAACGGACCGATGATCGCGCCGGCCGGGGTCGGGGGTGCGCCGCCACTGCTGATGGCCGTCCCCCGGCTGATGCCGCGTCCAAGCGCGAACAGCAGATTCGAACCATCGATGAAGACGCGCTCTACACCTGCCATCGGATCGGACAAGGTCGCCGGGCCGACTTTGGCTACGCGGGGAGGCCGTGTCATGTCTGGCGAGCGGGCGTGGGCATCGACCCATCCTACCGGCTAGCATCCGCAGCCATGCTATTGATCGTTGATCTCGACGGAGTCGTCTACCGCGGCACCGAACCCGTGCCCGGAGTGGCTGCCCTGCTGGCCGAACGTGCAGCCGCCGGCGATGACGTGGTCTACGTCACGAACAACTCGATGCACTACCGCGCCGAATACGTGATGCGACTGGCCGAGCTTGGCGCGCCGGTCAGCGCGGATCGGGTCATCAGTGCGCCGAGAGCGACGGCGCTGTACCTCGTCGAGCGGGAACCGGGTGTCCGGCGTGTCCTGACCGTCGGCGCCTCAGGGCTCGATAGGGAGTTGCGTGACGTGGGGCTCGAGGTCGTCGGATCGGGGTATGCGGCCGAACGGATGGCGAAGGAGGGCCTTGATGGCTGGGCCGCCGCCGGGCATCCCGACGCCGTCGTCGCCGGCCTGGATCCCCAGCTGACCTACCTGCGCATCGCGGTGGCAGTTGACTGCATACGGGCCGGCGCGCTGTTCATCGCGACGAACCGGGACCCGACGTATCCGACGGAGCGCGGCCTGCGACCCGGATCGGGGGCGGTCATCGCCGCGATCGAGACTGCTGCCGGTGTTGTTCCGCTGGTCATCGGCAAGCCCGAGCCGCTGTTGCTCGAGGAAGCGGCCCGTGCCGCCGGGACGGATCCGCGCAGCGCGATCGTCATTGGGGATGGTTTGCTGACGGACGTTGCCGCCGCGTTCGCGGTCGGGGCGCGCAGCGTGTTGATGCTGACCGGCGTCTCAACGCGGGCGCAGGCCGATGCGCTGCCGCCCGAACGTCGACCGACGATGATCGCCGAGGATGCAGCGGAACTTGCGGCGGCCCTGCGGAGCCTCAGTCCGGACTACTAGACGGGCCGCGGAACTAGGCGCGCAGCTCGGGGATCCCGGCGGCCCAGGCATCAAACTCTGCGCGCAGCGGGACCAGCGCCGCCTCCTCGGCAAACGCGACATCGAGCGCGAAGCGGTCGATCGCCCACAGCTCGGGGAGCGTCAGTCCGATCCGTTCGAGCGCGTTCCGGTATTCATCCGAGAGCGTGATGTCACTCACGGTCAGGTCGTCCGTGTTCAGCGTGACCGGGTTGCCGGCGCGATGGAGTCTGGCCAGCGGATGGTCGGCCACGGATGGGACGATCGTCGCCTGGGCATTCGAGGTGGGGCACAGGTCGAGGCAGACACCGCGGTCGCGGAGCTCAGCCATCAGCGACGGATCATCGGCCGCGCCGGGGCCGTGGGCGATCCGCTCCGGGTTCATCGCCAGCGCTCGACGGACCTGTGCGGCGCCGCCCCATTCGCTCGCATGTAGCGTGATCCGGAGGCCGCCGGCACGCGCGACATCGAAAGCCCGGACGTTGGTCATGGGATCAGGGAATCGCGCTTCGGGACCAGCGAAATCCCACCCGGTGAGCCCTTGGTCGATGAACTGCGCGGCCGTTTCGGCCAGGTCGACGTTGTCCGCCGGATCGTGCGAGCGGAGGGCGGTGCAGATCAGGCGCACGGTGCAACCGGTCGCGCGCGCGGCCCGCTGGGCACCCGAGATCACGGCCTCGATGCCATCGGCGAGGGACAGCCCGCGAGCCACGTGGAGCAGGGGACCCCAGCGAATCTCGAGGTAGCGCACGTTGTCGGCAGCCTTGTCCTCGACGAGTTCCGCAGCGATGCGTTCGAGAGCCTCGGCGTCCTGCATCAGGGCGATGGGCAGATCAAATGCGGGAAGGAGCTCGGCCTGATCCGGCGATCGAGGAGGGCCGACGAGCACGCCGCTCATGCCTTCCCAGGTACCTGGCGCGTCGATGCCCCGAGTCTGCGCGATCTCGATAGCGGTATCGACGCGCAGCGAGCCATCCAGGTGCAGGTGCAGCTCCGCCTTCGGCATGCGCTCGATGAGGCGCCCGGCCCAGTCGGGAATCGGGGCACCGGTCGCGTACGGCCCGCGAACCGCGTCCCGGGTGTCGGACGGGGGAGCGGAACCCTCAGGCGCGGGCCTGCCTTGACTGCCTCTCGATTGCATGTCGGGATGCTAGCCCGCGGAAGCTATCGCGGTGCGCTCGCGGAGCCGCTACGCTCACGCGGTGACCAGGGTCGGAAGGCTGCTCCGCGTTGTTCGTCGCCTCGCCCTGGCCGTCGCGTTCGCGGTCCTCATGCTTGCCGTATCCGTGGCGGGCGCCGGCATCGTCGCCATGTGGAGCCATCCGCCCGGCACGGCACCCCGCGCAGAGCTCACCTGGCACGGCGACGCGATGCTCCGAGGAGTTCTCGACGGGTCGCAACTCGAGCTGGTCGCCATCGCCGCGGGCACTGATCGGCTGGCGGTGCTGGCGCGCGGTGCGATCGGAGGGCTGACCGCGGAGGATCAGGGGCCCTTCAATGCGGCCCTGGCCGAGGGCACGACGTTGACGAGTGCCATCGAGTCGGACTCGGCCGCCCTCAGAGCCGAACTTCAGGCATTGCCTGGCACGGCGGCCGCGGATGCGCTCAGCTTCGGCGTCGATGTCGTCGCTCGCCGGGCTGCGATGCTCGCGGCGCTGGACGCCACCGAGGGGCTACGACGCTCGTGGGCCACGCTCACTTTCGGGAGCCTGCAGGCCTCCGGGCTGATCGCCCTGCTCGCGGACCATGACCTGGCGGTCGCCGCCGCCGCGGCGCAGGGTCGAGCGGCCGATTACGCGGCGGCCCTTGAGTCGCTCGGCGGCGCCGTTGCCAGCCTGGACGCAGCGGTCATCATCCGCGATCGCCTGGCCAACGCGTCGGATGTGTCCACGCTCGACAGCTGGGTTGGCCGGAACCGTCGCTACGACGAGGCCTTGCAGACGCTCTACGGCGCACTCCGCGATTCCGATGGCGTCATCACCGATGCGGTTCGGAGCGCCTACCGCGAAGAGGGTGTTGCCCGCGAGCAGCTTCCGCCGGACACCCGAGGTCTGGTGATCATCCTGGCCGACCTTGGACGGGGCGGCCTCAACCAAGCGGTCATCGCCATCGACCAGGCCCGGGAGCGGCTCAACCTCGCCCTCCAGGCGCTCGAGTCTGCAGCCGGGACGGTGTCCAGCGGCCGGTCCGCCTGAAGTACACTCCGCGGACAGCAACATCGGGCCCTCACGTGCGAGTCGAGCGGCCCCCCTGGAGGGACACCATCCGTGCGATTGCGCGTCGAGACTGATCAGCCATGGGACATTCCGGCCGACGTCCTGGTCATTCCGATCGTGGGCGAGCCGGTCTGGGATGGGCCACTTGGTGAACTTGATCGGCGAGCCGGGGGTGAGCTCCGCTCACTCCACGCGTTCGGTGAGCTCCGATCCAAGCGGTTTACTTCAGCCATGTCGGCGTCGGGCGAGGTTCGGGCCGGCCGGATCATGCTCCTCAGCGTCGGGGACGCGGCCGAGCTGGACCGTGAAACGGTCGTCCATACCGGCGCGGCGGGGATGCACCGGCTCGCCGGACGGCATGCCAAGTCCATGGCGTTCTGGCTGGCGCCGCTCGCGGCCGTGCTCGAGGGCGGTACCGAGACCGTCGCCGGCCTGGTGACCCGCGGCGTCGTCGAGGGTGGCTACGACCCGGCGAGCATCTACCGCGACCCGGCAACGACCACTCGCGGCCACGCGATCATGGCTCCGCCAGCGCTGGACGAGCTGATCCTCGTCGTGTCGCCCGATTCGGACGTCACGGCCGCGTCGGCCGCCGCGGACCGTGGGCTGATCATCGGCCAGGGAGCCAATCTGGCCCGGAACCTCTCGAACCGAGCCGCGAACGATGTGAGTCCCGAAGTCCTCGCCGAGGAGGCGTTGGCGCTTGCCGAGAAGCACGGTCTGTGGATCGACGTCATCGGTCCAGAGCGGGCGACAGAGCTGGGCATGGGGATGTTCATGGCCGTCGGGCGGGGGAGCTCCAACCCGCCGCGCATGATCGTGATGCGTTCCGGCGAGCCCGGCGAGCTGGACGCCCAGAATCGCCACATGGCCCTCATCGGCAAGGGCGTCTGCTTCGACTCCGGTGGGATCAGCATCAAGCCGTCCGATCGGATGGAAGAGATGAAGATGGACAAGACCGGTGCCTGCACCGTGATCGCGGCCATCGCGACCGTTGCCCAGCTGGCACCCGGGACGCCGCTCCTGGCCGTCGCACCGGCCGTCGAAAACATGCCCGGCCCGCATGCGTCGCGACCGGGTGACATCGTCCGCGCCCTCAATGGGAAGACGGTCGACATCATCAATACCGACGCCGAGGGCCGCCTGATCCTGGGCGATGCGATGACCTATGCCGAACAACTCGGTGCGACGCACCTGGTGGACGTGGCCACACTGACGGGAGCCGTCTCGCGCGCCCTCGGGGACATGGTCGCCGGTGCATTCGGGACCGACCAGACGTGGACGGATGCTGTGTTGAGCGCTGGCGCCCGCGCCGGCGAGCGGTACTGGCAGATGCCCCTGGTCGATGACTACTGGCCGGAGATGGAGTCCTGGTACGCGGACATGATCAACAGCGGCGGGGGCGAAGGCGGACTGATAAAGAGCGCGCTCTTCCTGCGTGAGTTCGCCACCAAGCCGTGGGTCCATCTGGACATCGCTGGCACCGCCTATTACCGCAAGACCAAGCCGTTCGCTGCTCGCGGGGCCAGCGGGGCATCCCACGCGACGCTCGTGGAACTCGCGCTGACCGGGGCCCGCTCCTCCTGATCGGACGCGAGGGATCCTGGTGACGCCGCTGGTCGTGCTCGCCGCTGCCGTCGGGGCGCTGTGGGGTCTCGGGGCCGACCGGATCGCCGCTCGCTGGCCCGCGCATGACGACGGTTCAGTTCGGGCCGTGGACTGGCGCACGGCGGCCGTCATCGCCGTCGGAGCGATCGCCCCGGCGCTGCTGGCCGACCGCTATGGCCAAGACCCGCTCACTTTCACCTACCTCGGGATCCTCATCCTGGCGCTGATCCTGCTGTTCGCGACCGACCTCGACCAGCGGCTCCTGCCCGATGTCATCACATTTCCGATCGTCGCCTACGCCCTCGTGGGCTTCGTGACGGGCATCGGGCCCTTCGTTCGAACCCCCGGAGACCTCTTCGCCGCCGCCGCGGCCGCGATTGCCCTTCCCCTCGGTCTGTTCGTGATCTCGATCCCGTTTGGGGCCGGGGCGATTGGACTGGGCGACCTGAAGCTGCTATTCGGCTTCGGGCTGCTGGCCGGGGCGGCGCGCCTCGTGGGGACCGTGATCGTCGGTGCCGTGTCGGCAGCGGCCGGAATCCTGGTCCTGCTCGTGCTCCGCCGGATCACGCTCAAGAGCTACGTGCCGTACGGGCCGTTCCTGATCATCGGGGCGATCTGGGCCGTCACGGTTTCCCGAGGCCTCTAGTCGCGTTCGACGAGCCGGCGAGACAGCATGGGGTATGATCCCGCCGTTGCCGGTAGTCGTTCCATCGTGGTGCCCAACGAGGAGCGGCGGTCTCACCCGGCGAGCGAACCGAACGCGGAACCACGCACGCGACGGAGATCGTTCGCACGATGACGACGCCACTCATGCGCCGCCGAACGCCTGACCAGCCGGGCTGGTCCCGCCGATCCCGCCGGGGTTCCGGCCGACCGATGCTGCTCTTCCTTGTCCTCACGACCCTGCTGGGTGGCGCCTTCGTGGGTGTTCCCGTGAGCCCGGTCTCGGCCGATGCCCTGTCCGATGCGGTCGCCAAGCAGAAGGCGCTCGAGGCCAAGATCGCGAAGCAGAAGGCCCAGGTCGCGGGGCTCCTGAAGGAGCGACAGGCGCTTACGGCGACGCTGTCGGCCACGAAGGCGTCGCTGGGCGAGATCAACGCCGACCTCGATGTGGTTCGGGGCGAGGTGATCAGCGCGACCGTCGGCGTGGCTCGCGCGGAGGCCGAGGTGCAGGCCCTGGATACCGAGGTCGCCAGGCTCGACCTGCAGCTCGCTGATCTTGCGGCCGAGGAGACGAGCAAGAACGCGCAGTTGGCGGCCCGCAAGATGCTCCTCGCCGATCGTATCCGGCAGGCCTACGACTCCGATCGGACGTCGCTCCTGGAGACATTTCTGTCCGGAGATACCTTCACGGACGTGCTCGCGGAGGTCTCATATCAACTCGATTTCGCGCAGCAGGACCGCGACCTTGCCGAGCAGATCGTGGCGGACCAGCGGGTCCTCGCCGTTCTCCGCCAGACGGTCGAGGCCACGCAGGCGCACACGGACACCCTGCGAGCGCTCGCCGCGGACCAGTTCGCCGCAGTCCAGGATCAGCTCGCGTCGCTGGCCGAGTCCCAGGCCGCGCTCGCTGCCCTCGACAGGGAGACGGAGCGACTGCT
>JAQBHC010000091.1:0-14271 GCA_032128175.1 Chloroflexota bacterium
CCTACCATCCGGGGAGGGGATCTGGCCCAGCGGGTGGCTCAGCGGCAGGCCGCACAGCTGGCCGGCCCAGCAGGCCGCGCCGCGCTCCGGTACGACTGCACGCACGGCGCTCCGGCCGAGCGGGTGGCTCAGCGCTTGGGCATCACCGCTTGGGCATCAGCGCGATCGCCCACTCCTCGCTTGGGTCACCGGGTGTGTACCGGCTGTTGGCACCCTTGACGGCGGCCTCGCTGAACCCGAGTGCTCGCCACTGGGAGAACCAGCTCTCGACCGGCGGTCGAACCCAGACCGTCCGGCGCACCATGGCCGTCTCCGACAGCACGCTGTCGAGCAGGCGTTTTCGCTCGGCGAGCGGCACATCGAGGATCGGCTCGCCGTCGAGCCACAGTAGGTCGATGGCGACGAAGGCGGCCGGCAACTCGGGCGACAACTCGGCTCGCTCCTCATCAGCCCGTTTCTCGACCGCATCGCGCCGCGCTGCCCCGGCCCCCCCCATCAGGAAGTGTCGACCCACCTGTGCGAACGTCGGAACGGCATCCAACCCGACAGAAACGACCGCCCCCGTGGTGTCGCGGAGAGGGCCCGGCAGGAGCGCACCGTCCAGCACGAGTTCGTCTGCGAGCGCGGCTTCGCGCAGCGCTTCGCACAGCGGGTCGAAGCCATCGAGCGCTTCGCCGCCCTGATCGCGAATCACGACCTCGTCCCCGCGGATGTGCACAAGGACACGCAAGCCGCCCCAGATCGGCTCCCAGATTCCGTTCTTGATGTGTCGAGGGTTGGTCCGGCCGTAGGGCATCGGCCGAAGGTCGGCCGGCGTCAGGGCGTCGCTCTGTGTTCGCATGGCGGCATCGTACCGCCCTGTCCGCGCCGGCGATACACCGTGATCGCTCCGGAGATTCCGGCCTTCCAGCGCGCCGCCGCCCGTCTATGATCGGCCGGAGCGGCCGCCTCGGTCGGTCCCACGGCCGCTTCGGCCGGGCTGACGGCCGCGTCCCATAAGTGCCGACGATCTGGGGAGATCCACCTGATGCAGCGCCTTGCCGCACTCACGCCGACGGGCCGGGCACGTGTGCCCGCCGCCTGGGCGATGTATGACTTCGCCAACACGATCTTCAGCTTCGCCGTCGTCTCCGGGGCCATTGGCCTGTGGCTGACCGACAGCGGGCAGTTCGGCGAGCGCGACGGCAACTTCCTGCTGAGCGTCGCCATCGTGTTCAGCGTTGGCTTGAACGCGATGGTCTCGCCCATCCACGGGGCGCTGTCTGACCGCGGCGGCCAGCGGCTGCCGTTTCTCCTCGCGTTCACCGGGCTCTGCGTAGCTGCCACGGCGTTCATCTCTGATGTCGGCGCGACCGGCGGCCTGGTCATGTTCATCGTGGCCAACTTCGCCTACCAGTCGTCGCTCATCTACTACGACGCGACCCTCAAGACGGTCAGCAACGCGGGATCACGCGGCATGCTGTCCGGGATCGGCGTGGGCGTCGGGTACATGGGCACGATCGTCGTCGGCCTCGCGATCTTCCTGCTCGATGTTCCCGTCGCGGACCGGTTCCGCCTCGCCGCGGTCATGTTTGCGTTCTTCGCGATCCCGATCTTCATCTTCGTCAAGGAACAGGCGACCGGCGAGAAGTTGACCAGAGCCGATGTCGCCGGTTCGGTCGGTCAGGTGTTCACCTCGATCGCGCATGCACGGACGGTCCCAGGGCTGGGTCGCTTCCTCATCGGGCGGTTCTTCTACTCGGACGCAGTCAACACCGTCATCGTGGTCATGAGCGTGGTCACGGTTCGCGCCATGGGCATGACCCCGGCCGTCGCTAACCTCGTGCTCCTCGGGCTCACCGTGGTCGCGGTGGCGGCCAGCTTCGGCTGGGGCCGCCTGGTGGATCGGTGGGGCCCGAAGCGGACGCTGATGCTCGTCCTGTGGTCGTGGGCCGTGGGTCTCGTTCTCGGCGGGATCTCGATCGGGATCGGCGGGGCAGTTGGTATTGCCCTGTTCCTCGTCGCCGGGGCGATCCTCGGCAGCGGCCTCGGCGGCGTCCAGGTGGCCGACCGGGTATTCATGCTCCGACTGTCGCCGCCGGCGCGGCTCGGCGAGTTCTTCGGCCTGTATGGCCTCGTCGGCAAAGGTTCGCAGGTCATCGGCCAGCTGCTCTACGGGCTGATCCTCCTGTGGACGTTCGACACACTGGGCAACGGCGCGTACCAATTGGCGGTTCTGAGCCTGCTGGTCACGATGCTGATCGGCGCGTGGCTGATCCGGCCGGTGTCCGACGAATGGACCGGCTCCGGAGAGCTTGACGACCGAGCCACCCCGCCACCGGATCGCCTGGCACCGGCCGCTTCATCCATGGAGCCGCGCTAGGCGCTTACTCCGGGGTCAGGGCCGGTGATTCACGCTGAGTGAGTGGCCGCTATCCCGGGTGGTCGGCCGCTATCCCGGGTGGTCGGCCGTCATCCCGGGTGGACGGCCGTCATCCCGAGTGGGTGACGCGCCAGGCCCATGCGGACCCGACCATTGCCTCGAGGGTTGAGCGCCGGGGCTGCCAGCCGAGTACCTCGGCGGCTCGGTCGATGGCGGCAACGAGGATCGGGGGATCGCCTGCACGTCGCGGCCCGATCGAGTGCGGCACCGTCTGCCCGGTCACGCGCTCGGCCGCCGACACGACCTCCCGGACGCTGAACCCGCCGCCGCTTCCGAGGTTGCAGACGAGGGCGGTGTCGGTCCGCGGATTGCCCGGAGCCGTAGCCTCCAGGGCCGCAAGGTGCGCGTCGGCGAGGTCGAGGACGTGGATGTAGTCGCGGATCGGCGTTCCGTCGGGCGTTGGGTAGTCGTCACCGAAGAGCGTCACCGGCGATCCGCCCTCGATCGCGGCGAGGACGTTGGGGATCAGGTGGGTCTCCGGGTCGTGGCGCTCGCCGTTGCGTTCGGTGGCGCCGGCGACGTTGAAGTAGCGGAGGCTCACGCTACGCAGTCCGTAGGCGGCCCCATACCAGGCCATCGCTCCCTCGAAGGTACGCTTCGTTTCTCCATACGGGTTGATCGGGCGAAGGGGCGCGTCCTCCGCGATCGGAGTCACCTCCGGGACGCCATAGACCGCGGCGGTGGAGGAGAACACGATCCGTCCGACGCTCGCTTCCCGCATGGCCTCGAGGAGGGCGATTCCTCCGACCACGTTGTGACGGTAGTAGAGGGCCGGATCCCGCATGGACTCGCCGACGAGCGACTTGGCCGCGCAGTGAAGGACGGCATCGATGTTGTCGTCGAGGAGCAGGGCGGCGACCGCTTCACGATCGCCGAACGAGCCCCGCACGAGCCGCGCGCCCGGCTCGATGGACTCGGCATGCCCGGTTGAACCATCATCGAGGACGGTCACGGCGTGGCCGGCCGCCACGAGGCGCTCGACTGAAACCGAACCGACATAGCCGGCGCCGCCGGTGACGAGGATGCGCATGTCGAACAGGATACGGTTCCGCGCCGGCCACGCGGTTAGGCCGGGCGCGCAGTGCCGGGCGCGCCTTGCCCGGCGCGCGGTCAGCGGCTGAGGCCGAGGAGCGTCCAGAGCCGCTCCAGCCAGGAGCGCCGCGCGGGCGGTGGCAGGTCCGATGCGGGCGGCACCAAACCCGGCGCGGGCGGCGACACTTCCAATGCGCCGGGCACGCCCGCGGTCAGCGCCGCAACAAGGCCCTGGGCGGCCGCATCCTCGGGATCGATCAGGAGCGCGCGCCGGGCGATGGACAGCGCGCCCGCGAGGTCGCCGCGCCCCTGGGCCACGCGTGCCAGACCGACCACCGCGATGGCGTTTCGCGCGTCCGCCTCGGCAACCTGGCCGAACAGATGCTCGGCGCGGTCCAGGTCGCCGTCGGCCAGGAGCTGTTCGGCCACCAGCAATACCTCGATCATCGATCTTCCGTGAGCATGGCCTGCGCCAGCAGCAGCAAGGTCGGGGGATCGTTGATGACCGGATCGGTGATCGCACGGTCCAGGAGTTCATCCAGAATCCGCCCGAGCACAGGACCCTCGGTGAGCTTCAGCTCGCGCATCAGGTCGCCGCCGCTGATCGCGAGATCCCCGCGCTCCATGACGACCGGCCCGGCAAGTTGCTCGGCGACCCGCGTCCGCAGCTCGTCCAGACCGAAGGCGTTGCGCGGATCACCGCTGCCTTCGTTGTCCGCCTCGCGCAACTCGAACAACGAGGTGAGCTGCTCCCGCCCGATCCGCCGCATGAATCGTCGCACGCCCGCATCGCCCCAGCTTGGGTCGTACACGAACATGTGATGGCGGATCAGGTTCACGACTCGGTCCGCCACGGTGCGTGGTGTTCGCAGGCGACCCAGGAACGCGGCAGCCAGCTCGGCGCCGACGGTGTCGTGGCCATGAAAATGCTCGTCGGCCATGGTCGAGGGCTTGCCGATGTCATGAAGGAGCGCGGCCAGGCGCACGACCGGGCGATCCTCCGGCACGGCATCGACCGTCCGAACGGTGTGATCCCAGAGGTCCTCGCCGGGGATCTTGTTCTGCGGGATTCCGCGCTGACTTGCGAGCTCCGGCGAGATGACCGCGAGGATCCCCGTTTGCGCCAGCAGTCGCAGCCCGATCGACGGATGCGTGGCCTGGAGCAGGTTGTCCAGCTCCGTGGCCAGGCGCTCACCAGACAGGTGAGCGACGAGCGGTGCGTTCGCGCGGATCGCGTCCAGCGTGGCCGGTTCGATCACAAATTCCAGGGTCGTCGCCAGGCGCACGGCGCGGACCATGCGCAGGGCATCCTCCTGGAATCGCAGGATCGGATCCCCGACTGCCCGAATGGACCGTGCCTCGATGTCCGCAAGGCCGCCATGTGCATCGATCAGCCCTGGAGTGGGCGGCGCGTGCAGGCCGTCCGCGCCCGGCGAGGGTGCATCGGCTCCCCAGGCCAGGGCATTGATCGTGAAATCCCGGCGCGCCAGATCGACTTCGATCGTGTCGCCGAACTCGACCCGATGTGGCCGTCGGAAGTCCGCGTAGTCGTGATCCGAGCGGAAGGTCGTGATCTCGAAGTCGGCGCCATCCTGGCGGACGGCAACGGTGCCGAAGCGGTTTTCGTAGACCGCGCCAGGAAAGATCTCGACCAGGCGATCCGGACGCGCATCGGTCGCGAGGTCCCAGTCGGCCGGTTCGCGGTCGATGACGAGGTCCCTCAACGAACCGCCCACCACGTAGCCGGCATGACCGGACGCCCACAGGCGATCGAGGATCGAGAGGACCGGATCGGGGGGTCGGATGTCCATGCGGGCCCCGCCGCCGGTCAGTTCCGGCCGAGGAACAGGTACGAGCGCCAGGCCTCGTTCCGCTCGTCGGCGAGATACGGCGTGAACAGCGAGTACAGGTCGCTGCGCGGCTCAAACGGGGAGCGGACGAGTCGAAGGCGAGCCTCGTCGAGCGTCTTGCTCCCCTTGCGGTGGTTGCACGCCTTGCACGCGGCCACGAGGTTCTCCCACGTATGCGTGCCCCCGCGATGGCGGGGGACCACGTGGTCCAGGGTCAGGTCATGAGCAATGCGGCCACAGTACTGGCAGGTGTGCCGGTCGCGACTGAAAACCTCGCGGCGCGTGAGCTTCACGCGTGGGCGCGGTCGGCGGATGCGGTGCTGAAGCCGAATGACCGACGGAGCCCGGAACTCCAGGCGAGGGGTACGGATGATCTGATGGTTGTACTCGAGGACTTCGGCCTTCTCGCCGAAGAGGAGCCGGAACGCACGAGGCAGGTTCGTGACGTTCAGCGGCTCGTAATCCTGATTCAGGACCAGCACGATGCCGTTCATTCGCGGGATGCTAGCAACGGACTGCCGGTCACGCTCGGCCGAGCGAGGCGCCGGTCGTGGGATCCCAGCCGCCCGCCTGGCCGACCTTGGTCGCGAGGGGCTTCCCGAGCGCCGAAGCGGCGAACCGGGCAGCCGCGAGCACGCCCTCGAGATCGACCCCATGGTCCCAGCCAGATGCCTCGAGGAAGTAGACGAGATCCTCCGTGGCGAGATTGCCGGCGGCACCAGGCGCATAGGGGCAGCCGCCCGTCCCGCCCGCCGCCGCGTCAAAGCCTCGGACGCCCGCCTCGAGGCCGGCCGCCACGTTCGCCAGCGCCGTGCCGCGTGTGTCGTGGAAGTGGAAGGCCATCCGATCGAGCGGGATCCCCGCGGCGGCGGCCACATCCACCAGTGCCCTGACCTGCCCCGGCACGCCCACCCCGATGGTGTCCCCGAAGCACACCTCGTCCACGCCCAGGTCCAGGAGTCGGAGCGCGACATCCACGGCTCGGTCCGGTGCGACGGCCCCGACGTACGGGCAGCCAAAGGCCGTGGACACATACGCGCGGCGCCACCAGCCCAGATCAGCGGCGCGGGCGAGGACCGGCGCGAACGTCTCGAGGGAGGCAGCGACGGTCATCCCGATGTTGTGCTCCGTAAAGGCATCGGTGGCCGCCGTGAACACGGCCAGTGCCGTCGCCCCGGCTGCTTCGGCGCGCTCCAGGCCGCGGAGGTTCGGGACGAGCACGGGAAAGCGGACACCGTTCGCCGCGGGGAGCCGAGGGATGAGCTCGTCCGCGTCGGCAAGCTGCGGGATCGCCTTCGGAGACACAAAGCTGGTCGCTTCAATCTCCCGGAGCCCGGCGGCCACCAGGAGCTCGATGTAGCGCAGCTTCGCCGCGGTCGGGACGACGACCGATTCATTCTGGAGTCCGTCGCGCGGACCCACCTCGTAGACCCGAACGTGGTCGGTCATCTGGGAGGGGTGCTGGCGATCGGGCGGTGCCGTGCTCGTCCGGGCGTCAGACGAGCGGCGGGTCCATCGCTCGCTCGATGCGGGCGATGTGGACCTCGATGGTGGCGATGTCCTCGGTGGCCCGGGCGCGCTCCTCGCTGAGGAGCGGAGCCGCATCCCGACGGCCGCGCGCCGCTCGATGCAGGACGAGGAGCGCCTCCCGGTTGCCGGGAAGCTTCGGGCTGTCTGGGAGCTTGCGAGCGGTAGCCATTGCCAGGATTGAACTCCGGTTCTGCGGGCTGGATCGGTCGCCAGAGGGTACTGCTTCGGCCAGAGGGTACTGCTTCGGCGAGAGGGTACTGCTTCGGCCCGAGGGTACCTCTACGGCCCGACGATCGCGAGCACCTGCCCGCGCGCGACCTGGTCCGAAGGCTTCACCGACAGCTCGACGACCGTCCCGCCAATCGGCGCGATGACGAGGTGCTCCATCTTCATCGCCTCGAGGGTCACGATCGGGTCGCCGGCATCCACGCGGCTCCCGACGCCAACGTGGACCGCAATCACGCCGCCCGGCATCGGGGCAATGACGTCGCGCGTAGCTCCCTCTCCATGTGCGACGGCAGCTCGGGCCGCTCGGTCCACGTCGGGCGGTGGCGCCAGCCGGATCGCCACGCTGCGGCCATCGACGTCGACATGGGCGATGCGATCTGATCCGGTCCCGGACGTGGCCACGATCGGGTCGGCGTTTCGGTCGGCGTTTCGGTCGGCGTCTCCGTTGGCGTCTCCGTTGGCGCTTCGGTCGGCGCTTCGGACTGCGAGGAGGGCTTCGTCGAGGTCGATGGTTCGCTCGGTGCCGTCGTCGCTCGCCAGACGGACGCGTCGGGCTGCATTCAGGCGCCAGCCGTCGGCTTGAAGTGATTCGGCGGCTGCGGCCCAGGCCGCATCCGGGACGCTCACACGCTCGGTCCAGTCGTCGGGCGGCCAGATCCGATCGAGCGTGTCGATCCGTGCCTGTCCATCTCGCACCGCAGGCTGATCGAGGACCCAGCGCAGGAACCGGAGATTCGTGATCAGACCCAGGACGACCGTGGAGCGAAGCGCGCCCGCGAGGCGGTCCAGGGCCTCTGCGCGGTCCCGGCCGTGGGCAATGACCTTCGCCAGCATCGGGTCCCAGCGGCCCGTGATGTCGTCGCCTTCATCGATGCCGGCATCCACGCGAACACCCTCGCCCGCCGGCCAAACCAGACGCACGACTCGCCCGGTCGCGGGCAGAAAGCCATCGTCGGCGTCCTCCGCGTACACGCGCACCTCAACCGCGTGTCCGCCGCTCGCGCGTGCGGCGTCGAGCTCCCCCTGCCGGATCCCGAGGGGCTCGCCCGCCGCAATTCGGAGCTGGTCCTCCACCAGGTCGCGGCCGGTGACGAGTTCGGTGACCGGGTGCTCAACCTGGAGTCGCGTGTTCATCTCGAGGAAGTAGACGCTCCCGTCGTCCGTGGCCAGGAACTCGCACGTGCCCGCGCCGACGTAGCCGACTGCGCGACCCAAGGCGAGGGCATGGGTACTCAGGCGGGACCGCAGATCGGAATCCACGGCGGGCGACGGTGACTCCTCGAGGATCTTCTGATGACGCCGTTGCAACGAGCAGTCGCGCTCTCCGAGGTGCACGCCATCCCCGTGCGCGTCGAACAAGAGCTGAACTTCGATGTGACGGGGTCCCTCGAGCAGCCGCTCCAGGATCAGCCGGTCGTCCCCGAAGGCAGCCACGGCCTCACGTCGTGCCGAGGCCAGTGCGTACGGCAGGCCGCTCGCAGTGCGAACGATGTGCATGCCCTTACCTCCGCCACCGGCGGCGGGTTTGATGAGGATCGGAAGGCCAAGGTTCGATGCGGCCGCTGCGAGCGCCTCGTCCGATTGGTCGGCACCGTCGTAGCCGGGCACGACAGGTATGCCGAGCGTGCTGGCGAGTTGCCGTGCCGCGGCCTTGTCGCCCATCGCCCTGATCGCGGCGGGCGGCGGTCCCACCCAGCGCATACCGGCGTCCGAGACTGCGGCCGCGAATTCGGGGTTCTCCGCCAGGAACCCGAAACCCGGGTGGATCGCATCGGCACCGACTGCCAGCGCCGTCCGGACGACGTCGTCGATGTCGAGGAGATCGAGGTCGCCCGGTGCCCCCGTGGGCGGGACGGTGACACGAATGCCGAGCCGCTCGCAGGTCCTCGTGATCCTCCGTGCGATCTCGCCGCGGTTCGCGACAAACAGGTGGAGGATCGGGCGGGTGCTCCGATCCGTGCCGGCCGTACCCGCTGCCATGGGCGCGTCAGCCGCAGCAATCCCCGGCGCGGCACCCCTTGGCGCGGCGCTCGTCGCCATGAACGCGTCTAACGCGTCAGACGCGACACGCCAGCGCCCTCCAACGCGTCGCGCGGGCAGCAATCCGCGTCCGATCCAGCGCTGGACGCTCCGCGTCGTCGTCCCGATTCGCCGTGCGGCCTCGCTTGGGCTCAGCTCGTGATCGGCCATCGTGTCGCGATTGTCGCACGTACAATGCGTGAATGCCGCGTTTCGTTCCGTATCGACCTCGACATCGACCCATCGAGGAAGTTCTCGCCCGAGGGGCATCGAACTTCGCGGAAGCGAACCGGCGACGCAGCGTCCGCATGTTCTCGCCGGCGCCCGTGGCGCGTCGAGCGATCGAACTCGCGATCCTGGCCGCGTCCACCGCGCCGTCCGGAGCGCATCAGCAGCCGTGGACGTTCGTGGCGGTCAGCGATCGCGCGATCAAGCACCGCATCCGCGTGGCGGCGGAAGAGGAGGAGCGGAAGAGCTACGAAGGCGGCCGGATGTCGAAAGAGTGGCTGGCTGCCCTCGAGCCGATCGGAACGGACTGGCACAAGGAATTCCTGGACGTCGTGCCCTGGATCGTCGTCCTCTTCGAACAGGTGAACGGCGCGTTTCCCGATGGCCGCCCGAAGAAGCACTACTACGCGCGCGAAAGCGTGGGTATCGCCTGCGGAACCTTCATCAGCGCAATCCACCGCATGGGGCTCGCGACGCTCACGCACACCCCGTCTCCGATGGGCTTTCTGCGCGAGATCCTCGAACGACCGACCAACGAGCGGCCCTTCGCCCTGCTGCCCGTGGGCTACCCGGCCGACGATGCGATGGTCCCTGACCTCCAGCGCAAGGACCTCAGTGAGGTCGCCGTCTTCTTCGAGCCGGAACCGACGACCACCTGACGGTATCGCCGGTGGTCGTCAGTCGTCCGCACCTGGGTCCCAGGCGGGACGGCGCTTCTCGCTGAAGGCGCGAAACCCTTCCTGCGCCTCGGCGCTCGTGCGTTGTCGCGCGATCACCCGCGCGGTATGCCACTTCGACGAGCCATGCCCCAGCCCACGGACCTCGCGAACGATGGATTTCGCGGCCCGAGTGGCTGTGGGCCCCGAGGCGAGGATGTCTTTGAGAGCCGTGTCCACGGCGGCATCCAGCGCCGCCTCGCCTTCGACGACTTCGTGGACAAGGCCGATTCGCTGCGCCCGCAGGGCGTCGAACCGCCGCCCGCCCGGGAACAGCGCTCGGGCGTTCGATTCACCGATCTTGGCAATGACGAACGGGGAAATGACCGCGGGGAGGATGCCAAGTCGCGTCTCGGTGAACCCAAACTTGGCACCCGATTCGGCAATCACGAGGTCCGCGACGGCGCATAGGCCCATGCCACCCCCGAGTGCCGCACCCTGCACGCGCGCGATGACCGGGACGGGGCACGTGTCGATCGTCTCGAACATATCGGCCATGGCCACGGCGTCCTGCTCGTTGCCTTCGACGTCCAGCTGCATCGCGGCGCGCATCCAGGCGATGTCGGCGCCGGCACAGAAGGTGGGCCCCTCACCGGCCAGGACGACGGCGCGGAGGGTCATTGCGTCCTCCCGGGCAAGGGCGGCAAAGGTCGCCGCGAGCTCGGCAATGACCGAGGCATCGAACGCGTTGTGGACCTCTGGCCGTGCCAGCGTCACGCGGGCGACGACATCGGATGGCCCGGTGCGCGTGAGGCGGAGCGTTGTCGGCATCAATGCATCCTACGGGAGGATCATGGACCGCGACGCGTCGAAACCGACCGTCCGGACTTGCCAAACTGGGCCTTGTCCCCGCTCTAGCGGCGGGTTGTGCGCACGCGGCGCCACTGCCCGTCCGCCAGGCCCGCCACATCGCCCCGTCCGCCAGGCCCGCCAAGGCACCCCTTATGC
Source organism: Chloroflexota bacterium (assembly GCA_032128175.1). GTDB lineage: Bacteria > Chloroflexota > Limnocylindria > Limnocylindrales > CSP1-4 > UBA5189. The sequence continues at coordinate 10,974 of JAQBHC010000091.1, forward strand.
GTCCTTGTGGCGGCTGCATGGACGCCGCAAGCACAAGACGTCCCGCCAGGCCAGTCTTCGGGCGCCGAAACGCAACCATGGCAACTGCACCGGGTCCAGTCCGAGCGTGCGTCCACTCGGAGGAGGCATTCTGGCGGCCCTTGACCGCGGTCTAGGCGATCTTGCGGCTCGTGCTCCCACGTGGCGTGTCCATGCACCTGACGCTGGGCGGTCCAAGCTCCGGACGGCTCAAGCGTCGGACGGCTCAAGCGTCGGCGTGCGACTCCGATCGTGCCTGCCGCGCGCTGTCCGCGTTCACCAACGCCTCTCCGTCCACTCACATGCGGAAGACCCCGAACCTCGTCTCGGGGATCGGTGCATGGACGACGGCCTCAAGGCCCATCGAGAGGACGCCTGTGTCGAGCGGATCGATAATCCCGTTGTCCCACAGGCGGGCGGTAGCAAAGTACGGGTTTTTCTCGCGCTCGTGCGCCTCGAGGATCGGCGCATCGAGCGCAACGCGCGCAACGACGCCATCGGGTCCGGAGCGGGAGGTTCGGATCGCCGCCATGGGGACCATCCTAGTGGACCGGGCCGCCGCCTCGGGGCAGATCGGCGTCGTCGCCTCCCGCTCGTTGATGCGAGGTCAGTGCGACTCGGCCATCCCCCCGGAGTGACCTGCCTCGATCCCTGCGCGTCCACCACGCACGAGGAACACTCCGGCGCCTACGAACCAGGCGATGAACAGGACCGTGGGAATGAGCGTCAACTCGTCGGGGAGGCGCGACAGCAGGACCTGCGAGTTGAAGAGGTGGCCGACGGCCGTGATGCCGCCGACGATGACGACCCAGCGCGGAAGGGCGTCCACGCGCCAGGCAGCAATCGCCCATGCCGCCATGTACGCAGCCTCGAAGAAGTAGGCAACGCTGTTGTAGACCCAGTCCCAACTCGCGAAGACGGCGAGCAGCCCGCCCCGGCCAGCCTCACCGGCAGCGACGAGCTGGACCATGGCGGCCTGGAGCCCAGCGCCAAGCGCGTAGAGCGGAACCACCGCGACCGTGGCTATTACTGCGACATCCACCAGGACGCTCGTCATCACGGAGAGCGGAAATGTCCGCAGGTAGCGTCGAAAGAGCACTGCAAAGGCCAGGATTCCGATCATGCTGATCCCGCCCTGCCACCAGAACGGCAGCATCGCCGAGTGGCTGTAGAACGCGGCGATGCGATCGACGTCACTCGTCCCTGATGCCCGCGAGCCTCCGGCGATGATCGTCGGGCCGAGATGCAAAACCAGCACCGAGACGACCGACACCAGGAGCGCCAATCCAGCACCCTTCGCATAAAGTGTCCGTTCCACTTCGCGACCTCCGATCCGTCGCTGGTCCAAGGCCATCGACTTTTTGGTCTGAACGCGACTAACGCGAAATATTGGCTACAATCACGCTAAAGTCAAGTCCTTTCGTGGAGGCGGTGATTCATGGTCCGCCAGTACCGGCAGGGCCTCCGAGCCGAGAAGTCGGCCGAGACTCGCGGGCGAATCCTTGCGGCGGCCCGAGCCCTCATGCCCGAGGCCGATCGGTTCCAGGTCGAGGAAATCGCACGTCGTGCTGAGGTATCGGTCCCAACGCTGTACTCGCACTTCGGATCGAAGGTCGGGCTGCTCTCGGCTCTGACCTCGCAGATCGAGAAGGAAGCAGGGCTCTTCGCAGGTTTCGCGCGCGTCTGGTTGGCGCAGGACGGTGAGACGGCCGTTCGAACGATGCTTCGGGCAACGCTCGAGTTCTGGGAGCAGGCGTGGACGTTCATCGCGTTCAGCCTTCGCGTTCGACGTACAGACCCCGAATTCGGGGTACGGATCGATCGACTCGATGGGAGCCGCCTCGGTCACCTGGTCGTGATCTGTCGACGACTCGCGGAGGAGGGTCGACTCCACCCCGGTGTCACGCCCGAGACCGCGGCCCGCCTCGCCTTCTCCTTGACGACGCCGTACGTCTACGAGGCGATGGTCGTCACGGGACGAATTCCGTCCGCGAAGGCCGTCGCATTCGTGACGGATGCCGCCGCGCAGGCCGTGATCCGGCCCGGCACCGAGCCCATCCGTGCGGACGTGATCGACTGGATCGCTTTGGGGCTCAAGCCGCCGTTGACCTGAAGTTCATATGGACGTCGGATGGCAAGGCGTCGACGAGCCCGAAGACCGAGCGCCACGAACTGTTGCATCGCGCTCTCACATGCGGAAGACCCCGAACCTCGTCTCGGGAATCGGCGCGTGCACGGCGGCCTCGATGCCCATCGAGAGGACGCGCCGCGTGTCGAGCGGGTCGATGATCCCGTCGTCCCAGAGCCGGGCCGTGGCGTAGTAGGGGTTCCCTTCGCGCTCATACGCCTCGAGGATCGGCGCTTCGAACGCATCGCGCGCGGCGTCATCGGCAAGGTCGGAGCGGACCGTGGACAGCACCCGCGCGGCCTGCGGTCCGCCCATGACGGAGATGCGCGCGTTGGGCCATGTCCACAGGAACCGGGGCGAGTACGCCCGCCCGGCCATCGCATAGTTGCCCGCGCCGAAGCTCCCACCGATCAGGATCGTGAACTTGGGCACGGCCGCGCTGGCGACCGCGGTCACGAGCTTGGCGCCGTCCTTGGCGATCCCGCCGGCCTCGTATTCCCGCCCGACCATGAACCCCGTGATGTTCTGAAGGAAGACCAGCGGGACCTTGCGCTGGCACGCCAGCTCAATGAAGTGGGCGCCTTTGAGTGCGGACTGGCTGAACAGGATCCCGTCGTTGGCGAGGATGGCCACCGGCCAGCCGTCGAGATGCGCGAAGCCGGTCACGAGCGTCTCCCCGTAGAGCGGCTTGAACTCGTGGAATCGGGATCCGTCCACGAGCCTGGCGATCAGCTCACGGACCGGCACAGCCCGACGGGCGTCGGCCGAGATGGCGGCGTACAGGTGAGCGACGCGCTCTCCGCCCGCGGGATCGACGGCCGGTGGCTCGGGTTCACGGCGATCCCACGGGGTCGCGGGGGTCTGCCGCTCGAGGTGCCGGACGATCGAGCGGCCCAGGGCCAAGGCATGTTCGTCATCGAGGGCCTCGTGGTCGGCGACGCCGCTCTGCCGCGTATGCACCTCCGCGCCGCCGAGCGTTTCGGCATCGACGTCCTCGCCGGTGGCTGCCTTCACGAGCGGCGGGCCGCCCAGAAAGATCGTGCCGGTGCCCTTGACGATGACGGTCTCATCGGACATCGCCGGGACATAGGCGCCTCCCGCGGTGGACGAGCCCATCACCAGTGCGACCTGCGGGATTCCCTCGGATGACAT
>JAQBHC010000092.1:0-10211 GCA_032128175.1 Chloroflexota bacterium
GTTGCCGAGCCCCTCGAGCTGCGCCGATTCCCCGCCGAGGAAGCGCTGAACAGCCTCGAGGGCATTCGCGTCGTGCCCAACGTATTCGGGCGTTCCACTCGGCATCACGTGCCCCGGGTCGGTGGGGGGCGCTGCCGACGGGGTTGCGCCCGCCGGAGTCGCGGACGCTCCGGCTTCGCCGAGTCCCGGCGTCGGACCGTATGTCCAGGCGGGAGCCTGGCCCGATGGCGTACACGCGGCCACGAGGGCAGCGACAAGGCCGCCGCCTGCGAGCGTGGCAGTGCGCAGGAAGCCCCGCCGGCTCAGGGCGGACACAGGGGATTGACCGATGGGAGCTGGGACGGTGTCGGTAGGCATGCGGGCATCGTGTCGGTCTGCGGCCAGGTACGGAAGTGACACCTGGCCCGTTGCTGCAGGCCGCTGGTCCCGCGCGTTGGGATCCGTTTCACATCGCGATGCCCGTGCCGCCTGCCGCGTCGAGGACTATCTGGCCCCGATGGGCTGCTACCCTCACGCCGTGCCCGACCACCGCGCGCCTGACGCTACGACCGATTCGTCGGCTCACGAATTTTCCCTTCAGGACACGATCGATGCGCTCGATCGCGCCACACAGGCGATCGCCGGTGAACTAGACCTTGATCGTGTCCTCCAGCTCATCGTGGACAGCGTCCGCGACCTCGTCCATGCCCGCTATGCGGCACTCGGGATCGTCGATGCCCGCGGCCGCATCGAGCGATTCATCACGAGCGGGATCAATGCCGCGGAGCGCGCGGCCATCGGACCGCCCCCACGCGGTCACGGCCTGCTGGGGCTGATCATCCGCGAGTCGCGCGCGTATCGGATCCCGGACATCTCCCGTCACCCAGCGACGGCCGGCTTCCCGGCGAATCACCCGCCGATGCGCTCATTTCTCGGCGTCCCCATCCGGACCGGCGGCGAGCCAATCGGCAACTTCTACCTCACGGACAAGCAGACGGCCGACGAGTTCGTAGAGCAGGATCAGCGACTGGTCGAAACGTTCGCCCTGCACGCCGGCATCGCCATTCAGAACGCCCGCCTCCACGAACGCGTCCAGCGCCTGGCTGTCCTCGATGAGCGACTTCGCATTGGACGGGACCTGCACGACGGGATCATCCAGAGCTTGTACGCCGTCTCCCTGTCGCTCGAGGACGTCCCGGACCTGATGGCGGAAGATGCGGACGAAGCCTCGTCCCGGATCGATCTTGCGATCGATCGGCTGAACTCATCGATTGGTGAAATCCGCTCATTCATCTTGAATCTGGGGACTGCGGCAGCCGACGGCGCGTTGAGTGCCCGGCTCGCCGGCCTGACCGACGAGTTGCTGCTGACTTCCGGGGGCCGCACGGCCGTGGACCACGACCTCGCGGATGCCGACGAGGCCGAGAACCGACTGTCGTTCGAAGCGACGGGCCAGCTCCTCCAGATCGCGCGCGAGGCGTTGAGCAACGCCGTTCGACATAGCGAGGGTAGGCAGGTGCGGCTGTCCGTCAGGACGGACGTTGGAAACGCCGTGCTGACCGTCGAGGACGATGGAAAGGGTTTCGATCCGGCCGCACCAAGGCGCGCCGGACATCTTGGACTGGCGAATCTGCACGATCGGGCCGTATCCGTGGGAGGAACGCTTGAGATCGAAAGCCAGATCGGGGCCGGCACCCGTATCATCGTCCGGATCCCCATGACCGACTCGGAGAATCGCCCAACGTGACCGACGATCTGCCTCGCGTGCTCCGCCTCCTGGTCGTCGACGATCACGAGGTCGTCCGCCAGGGCCTTGTGGCCTTGCTGGATCGGCGTGAGGGATTCCAGATCGTTGCCGAGGCGGGGACCGTCGCTGAAGCCGTGGAGCAGGCGATGCGCCACAAGCCCGACATCGTGGTCATGGACGTTCGATTGCCCGATGGCTCCGGGATCGAGGCCTGTCGGGAGATTCGGGCCGAACTACCGGCCACGCGCGTCGTGATGCTGACATCGTTTCCCGATGAAGAGGCCGTTCTCTCGGCGATTGTCGCTGGCGCTGCCGGTTACCTGCTGAAGCAGATTCGGGCGCGCGACCTGGTGGCCGCGCTTGAGGCAGTGGGTCGCGGCGAGTCGCTGCTGGATCCGGCAGTCACGGAAAAGGTCCTCGAGCGCATCCGCCGGATTGCCACAGGTAGCTACACGGACGAGCTCGCTCAGCTCACCTCCCAGGAGCAGAAGATCCTGTTGCTGGTGGCCGAGGGCAAGACCAACAAGGAGATCGCCGCCGAGGTCTTCCTGTCAGACAAGACGGTCAAGAACTACGTTTCGTCGATCCTGTCGAAGCTGAACCTGGAACGACGAGCGCAGGCCGCCGCCTACATGGCCAAGCACCGAATGGATCGCGGCGCCGGCTGACCTGGCCCGGGCGCCCGAGGACCGGCTGGCGAGGCCAAAGACCCGGGACGCCGAGGCCAAGCGGCCCGCGCGCCGTATCCTCGATATATGCGTATCGTCACCGCTGAAGAAGCCGTCGCCCAGATCAAGTCTGGCGAGCAGATCTACCTGCATGGAGCGGCAGCCACGCCGTCCGTCCTCCTCGACGCTCTCGTGGCCCGGGCGCCGGAGCTGCGCGACGTCCGTGTCGTCCACCTTCACTGTGAGGGCCCCGGACCGCACCTGACGCCCGAGATGGCCCCGCATTTCCGCCATCGAGCGCTGTTCATCGGGCCGAACGCCCGGGCTGCCGTCAACGAGGGCCGGGCCGAGTACATCCCCGCATTCCTGTCCGACGTGCCGCGCCTGTTCGAGACGGGGCTCCTGCCGCTGGACGCCGTCTTCGTGAATGCGACCCCGCCTGACGCCCACGGGTTCTGCTCGCTCGGGACCAGCGTCGAGGCAATGCATGCCGCGATCCGCGCCGCAAAGACGGTCATCGTCCAGTTCAACGGCGCCGTCCCACGGACCCTTGGGGACAGCTTTATCCATGTCGATCAGATCGACCTTGCTGTTGAGTGCGAGGTGCCGCCCTACGAGCATCGGACCGGCACGCCGGGCGATACGGAGCGGCGGATCGGACAGTTCGTTGCCGACCTCGTCCCGGACGGCGCCACGATCCAGATGGGTATCGGTGGGATCCCGTCCGCCGTGGGCGCCGCTCTCGTGGATAAGCGGGATCTGGGCGTCCACACGGAAATGTTCACCGATGTGGTCGTCGAGCTCGTAGAGCGCGGCGTCATCAACGGCAGCCGCAAGGAACGCAACCGCGGCAAGATCGTCGCGGCCTTCCTGATGGGCTCGAAGCGCGTGTACGAGTTCGTGCGCGACAACCCGATGGTCGAGATGCGCCCCGTCAACTTCACCAACGACACCCAGGTCATCCGAACGTTCAGCCGGATGACCTCTATCAACTCCGCAATCGAAGTCGACCTGACGGGTCAGGTTGTGGCCGACAGCATCGGGCATCGGATGTATTCCGGGGTCGGTGGGCAGATGGACTTCGTCCGCGGGGCCACGCTGGCCAGCGAGGGCCGGGCCATCATCGCCCTGCCGTCGACCGCCGCCGGAGGCACGATGTCGCGGATCGTGGCGACGCTCAAGGAGGGCGCGGGCGTCGTGACGACGCGCGGGCACGCTCGAACGATTGTCACGGAGTGGGGCGTCGCGGAACTGTGGGGCCGCTCCCTGCACGAGCGCGCTGAGGCGCTGACCGCCGTCGCCGACCCGCAGTTCCGGGAGCAGCTGCGATTCGAGGCCCGTCGCCTGAACCTGAACTAGTGCCCCGTCCCGTACGGCCGGGTAGCGGATCCGCCAGTCTGGCGATCCGCGGTTCGGCTGCGTCGTTCACTACCGAACGTTATGAATCGGGGCGGCTAGGCGGCCGGTTCCGAAACCGGCACGGGAATCGAAAGGGTGGACATCGGGCGTCCCCTCCGATATCCACCGCGCCTGCAATGGTTGGGGCGGCCCGATGTGCGCGATAGGGCCGAAGGTCCCGAAATTCCCCGGGACTTCGCTTTCACCGGTCGGGACTTCGGTCCGCCAGTGCCGATGTCCCTGGGCGACGCGGGCCGCCGCCGATCTCTAGCGGCTCTCGGGCACCCGGAACCAGGCCGCAGCATCGCGCGGGAGCATGGCCTCAACGGACAGCGCGGCTTGTACGGGCTCCGAAGCGAGGAGAACGTCGCTCTCGGCCGGTAGCGGCATGGCCTGTGCCGACAGGTTCACCGCGCAGTGGATCCCGTCGCCGCGACGGAACAGCAGCGTCCCCTCCGGACTTGGCAGCCACTCGAAACCTTCCGTTCCCAAGCCAGCCAGGGTGCGCCGAAGTCGCAGGGCCGTGCGGTACAACGCCAGCATCGAATCGGCGTCGTCGGACTCGGCCGCGGCCGTCAAGGCTTGCCACGCAGTGGGCTGCGGGAGCCACGGTTCGGAACCCTCCGGCCCAAACCCGAATGGCGGCGCCGCGCCCTCCCACGGCATCGGCACCCGGCAGCCGTCACGGCCACGGACGACGTGGGCGCTGCGTTCCCAGATCGGGTCCTGGAGGAGGGCATCCGGGAGATCCGCCACTTCCCACAGGCCGAGCTCCTCACCCTGGTAGAGATAGGCGCATCCCGGCAGGGCCAGCGTCAGGAGGATCGCCGCGCGGGCGCGGCGCGTTCCGAGTGCCAGGTCCGTCGTCAGCGCATCGTCGAGAACCCGGTCGCGAATCCCGCTGTAGGGACGGCCGAAGCGCGTGACGTGACGGGTCGCGTCGTGGTTGGAGAGCACCCACGTCGGTGACGCGCCGACGCCGCGATGCGCATCGAGCGTCTCATCGATGACGGTGCGCAGCCTCTTCGCATCCCAGGGCGAGTCCATGAACGGGAAGTTGAACGCTGCGTGGAGCTCGTCGGGTCGGAGGTAGTCGGCCAGGCGCTTGGGGTCGTGGACACCGATCTCGCCGATGAAGATCCGGTCGCCGCCGTACCGATTGGCAATGCGCCGCCACGCGCGATGGATCTCGTGGACGCCGGGCCGGTCCCAGTGCGGATGCTCCCCATCGGGCATGCGTCCACCGGCCAGGTATTCGGCGGGGATATCCGGCAGGCCCGCGGCCTTGACCAGCGCATGGGCGACATCGATCCGGAAGCCGTCCACGCCGCGATCCAGCCAGAACGCGACGATCGATTCGAACTCCGCGTGTACCTCCGGGTTGTCCCAGTTCAGGTCGGGCTGCTCCGGCGCGAAGACATGCAGGAACCACTGGCCGGGCTGGCCGTTCGACTCGGTGACCCGGATCCAGCCCGGCCCACCGAAGAGGCTCGGCCAGTTGTTCGGCGGTTCGCTGCCATCTGGCCCGCGGCCGTCGGCGAACACATAGCGGGCGCGTTCCGGAGAACCTGGTCCGGCTGCGAGTGCCGCCTGGAACCAGGGGTGCCGATCCGACGTGTGGTTGGGCACCAGGTCGATGAGCACGCGGATGCCGAGACCATGGGCGTCGCGCAGCAACGCGTCCGCGTCGGCCAGGGTCCCGAACAGTGGATCGATGTCCCGATAGTCGGCGACGTCGTAGCCGCCGTCGGCCATCGGCGACGGGTACCACGGTGTGATCCAGATCGCATCGATGCCCAGCTCACGAAGGTAGGGGAGTCGCTGCCGGATCCCCGAGATGTCCCCGACCCCGTCGCCGTTTCCATCGGCAAAGCTCCGGATGTAGATCTGGTACACGACCGCGTGCCGCCACCAGTCAGTTCTCCGGGAGTCGTTCACGTGCATGGGCACGAAGCGTACCGGGTCCCGATGGGCGCGGGCGGGCGGTTGGGCCATGCGGCCCCCCGGCTTTGGGCCACAGGGTCCTCGTCCAGGCGAGGCACGTCGGCCACCCTTGGGCCATGTCGTCCACCGCCGCACCGCGTCTCGCCGATCGCGCACACCCCCGGCCGATCGCCTTTCCGGGGATTCCCGCGATCGTGGACGGCTCCGAAGCGATTGCCCACGTTGAGAGCCGCCTCGCCGAGGTCGCCTGCGTCTACCCGATCACGCCATCCACCACGATGGCGGCGATCTATCAGGCCGCTGTCGCGGATGGGCGAACCGACCTGTGGGGCACGCCCCTCCGATTCATTGAACCTGAGTCGGAGCACTCGTCCGCCTCGGCGGCGGAAGGGGCAGCGCTGGCTGGCGCCCGGGCCACGAACTTCACCGCGGGTCAGGGGCTCGTCCTGATGAAAGAGGTCCTGTACGTCATCAGCGGCAAGCGGCTGCCGGTCGTCTTTCACGTCGGCGCGCGCGCTCTGACCAGTCAGGCACTCAACATCCACGCCGGCCACGACGACATGATGGCCGTGGCCGACTGTGGCTGGGGCATGCTGTTCGCGCGGAACGCGCAGGAGGCGGCCGACCTCGCGGCCATCGCCCGTCGCGCGGCCGAGGCCTCGGACACGCCGTTCATGGTGGCGCAGGACGGATTCCTGACCACCCACACGCTCGAGAACGCCCTGCTCCCCGAGGACGAGCTCCTGCGCGAATTCGTCGGGAACCCACGGGATCACATTCGCGACCTGTTCGATCCCGCCGAGGCCCTGATGACCGGCGTGGTCCAGAACCAGGACAGCTACATGAAGGGTCGCATCGGGCAGCGCTACTACACGGATCGTCTGCCGGCGATCCTCGAGGACGCCTACACAGAGTGGGCCCGCCTGACGGGGCGCTCCTACGGTCCGATCAATGCCTACCGAACCGGTGATGCCCGGGAGATCCTCGTCTCCATGGGCACAATCGCCGACACGTCGATCGCCGTCGTTGATCACCTGCGTGCCCAGGGCCGCCCAGTCGGCTGCGTGGCCGTGACGGCGTTCCGCCCGTTCCCGGCGCACGAGCTCATGACCGCGCTCCGCGGCGCACGGGCGGTCGGCGTCGTCGAGCGCACGGACGACCCGCTGGCTGCCGCCAACCCGCTCACGCGCGAGATCCGCTCGGCTCTCTATGACGCCGCAGCGGAGGGTGCGCTGGTTCCGCGTGTCCTGTCCGTGTCGGCTGGTCTCGGCTCCCGGGACGTGGCTGCCGGCGATCTCGTCGCGGTCTTCGACAAGCTCGCCGATCATGGCGATCTCGACGGGCGTCACTTCGTGGTGGGGATCCGCCACCCGCTGGCGCTCGATCCGGTGCCGGTCGACCTTCGGCCGGCGGGCGCGTACAGCCTGCGCGGCCACTCAATCGGGGGCTTTGGCAGCGTGACCACCAACAAGCTCGTTGCGACGCTCGCGGGCGAGCTGTTCGGCAAGCAGGTCCAGGCCTATCCGCGCTACGGCTCCGAGAAGAAGGGCCTACCGACGACCTACTACCTGACGATTGCCGACCAACCGATCCGCCTCCACGGGGAGCTCGATCGAGTCGAGTTCGTGCCACTCCACGACGTGTCGGCCTTCGGCCTCGGGGACCCGCTGGCGGGTCTGGCCGATGGCGGTGACGTCTTCATCCAGTCGACACTCACCGATCCCGAGGCGATCTGGGCGTCCATTCCCGCTTCGTTCCGGGCCGAGATTCTCGGCCGGGACATCCGGGTGACAGCTCTTGATACCGCCGCCCTCGCCCGACGACACGCTCCTCGACCCGACCTTGAAGTGCGCATGCAGGGCGTGGCGCTGGTCGGCGTCTTCCTGCGGGTATCGCCCTTCGCCGAACGTGCGGGGATGGACCGTGCGGGCCTGCTCGACGCCGTGCGTATCCAGCTTGGACGGTTCTTCGGCAAGCGCGGCGGGGCGGTGGTGGATGCCAACCTCGAAGTCATCAGCGCGGCCTATGACGGCCTCATTCCTGTGACGCCGAGGATCGTTGACCGACGCGCAGCGAATGCGACCTCCGCCGAGCCTGTCCTGAAAGGAGCCCCACGATGACCGCCCGGCAGATCACCGAGCAGACTGGACCGACGGTCGGCGAGCGCATGGCGACCGAGCCCATCGTGATCGGTGCCGCCGCTTCGCTGACGGATGCTGCCGCCCTGATGGACCGGCACCACATCCACGGCCTGCCCGTCGTGGACGCCTCGGGCTCGCTCGTCGGTGTTCTCTCCCAGACGGACCTGGCGCGTGCCAGGACCACCGAGCATCTCTGGTCCAACTGGCCCGGTCTCGCGGTCCGTCACCTGATGACCAGCCCGGCGATCACCGTCCGTCGGTCGACCCAGCTCGTGGATGCCGCCCGGAAGATGGAACACCACAAGATCCATCGCCTGGTGATCGTCGATGACGAGGATCCGACGATCCCGATTGGCGTCCTCTCGACCACGGATCTGATCCACGCCATCGCCGAGGAACTCGCCCCGGCTGCGGTCGTGGCGCTCACGGTCAGCGAAGACATGGCGCTCGCTACCAACGAAATGAGTGAGGATCTCGTGCCGGAGGGCGGTCGCGATGCCTGACGTTCCCACCACCGAGCGCGCCGTCGCGACGCTCGTTCCCGCCTCTCCGGCCCCCAACCCGGACGACGCGCCCTTCGCGAAGGACCCGGGCGAGCTCAAGGAACTCCACATCGACCGGCTGGCTACCGCAGCGCCCCCGTTCTTCGACCTCGATGCCTACGTCGAGGAGTTCGGACGAAGCGTCGTGCCGGCCTATCGACGCGGGATTGCGGATCTCGAGCTGCCGGCCGATGCCGGCCTCGCGCGAAGCATCATCCCGCCGGCCACCGCGGCGGTGCGCGACTTCTCGCGCCTTGCGCCGCGCATCCCTGACTTCCTCGCCGACAAGTGCGTCGGCTGCATGGCCTGCGTCAGCGCCTGCCCGGACACGGCGATCCTCGGAGTCGTCGTGCCGGAGCCCGAGCTCGCCGGCCGGATCGACGCGTTTGCCGCCAAGTTCCCGGATCCGACGGGAGCCACGGGCACCGCCGCCACGCATTTTTCCAAGACGATCAAGTACGGTGACGTGCCGGCCCGGCGCGGACTCGATCGCGGCGAGTTCGGGATCTTCGTGGACCCGGTTCACTGCAAGGGCTGCGCCGAATGCGTCGAGGTCTGTGCCGCGCTGGGCCACGACGCGCTGATCATGATCGACAAGGTCGACGCGGAGCCCGCGACCGGCCAGTCCACGCTCGAACGCTACGAGCGCGACATCCGCTTCTTCCGCTCCCTGCCACCGACGCCTGTGGCGTATCGCAGCGAGAAGGCCCTTGCCGATCTGATGCTCGGCGAGGACGCGATCGGTTATGTCGGTGGCGCGGGATCCTGCGCCGGCTGCGGCGAAGCCAGCGCGATCCGGATGATGGTCGCCGCGACGCGCCAGGTCCACGGCCCTGAATCGATGGGCATCGTGGCCGCGACCGGTTGCAACACGGTGTTCGGCAGTACCTACCCGTTCAACCCGTACAAAGTTCCGTGGACGAACTCACTGTTCGAGAACGCCCCGGCCGTGGCCCTCGGTGTCCGCGCGCGCTGGGACGCGTCCGGGCATCCGGACCGACGGCTGTGGGTCCTCGGTGGCGACGGCGCGATGTATGACATCGGCTTCCAGAGCCTGTCCCGGATGGTCGTCTCGGGTTCGGATATCAAGGTCCTCGTCCTCGACACGCAGGTCTACTCGAACACGGGCGGACAGGCCTCAACCGCGTCATTCGGAGGCCAGATCACCAAGATGTCGGCCTTCGGCAAGGACCTCCATGGTCGGCCCGAGCGGCGCAAGGAGCTGGCCCGGATCCTGATGGCCCATGGCGAGGTCTACGTCGCCCAGACGACGCCCGCGCACCTCAACCACTTCTACCGATCCGTGATGGAGGCCAACGAGTACCCCGGTCCGGCGGTGGTCGTGGCCTACACCCCCTGCCAGCCCGAGCACGGGATCGCCGATGACGCGTCCACGCGACAGGCCAGGCTGGCCGTGGACTCGCGGGCATTCCCGCTGTTCACCTACGACCCGCGCCGCGGCGAGTCGATGGCTGAGCGCCTCTCGCTCCAGGGGAACCCGGCCCTCAAGGAGGACTGGGCGAAGTCCCCGGACGGCTCACCGATCGATTTCCTCACCTTTGCCCGCACCGAGGGTCGCTTCGCCCAGCACTTCCGCCCGGACGGCTCCGTGACGCCCGAGATCAGCGCCACGCAGGACGACCGCCTCTCGAACTGGCACATGCTCCAGGAGCTTGCCGGGATCGAGTAGGCACGGCAGGTCACCCGGGCCGCCCGTCGACGGCACCCGGGCCGATCGGCCCCCCGCATTCGCCCCGCCGGCCCTCCGGATCGGGACCCTCGGCACTCATGC
>JAQBHC010000093.1:0-6004 GCA_032128175.1 Chloroflexota bacterium
CCTGGCGGATCTGGCGGATCGCCTCCAGGAACGGGAGACTCTCGATGTCGCCGACCGTCCCGCCGATCTCGGTGATCACGACGTCGTGCTCAGGCGCCCGGCGCCGGACGTACGACTTGATCTCGTCGGTGACGTGGGGAATGACCTGGACGGTCGAGCCGAGGTAGTCGCCTCGTCGCTCTTTGGAGATGACGTTCAGGTAAACCCTGCCACTCGTGACGTTGTTGTCCTGCGAGAGCGAGGCGTCGATGAAGCGCTCGTAATGCCCGAGGTCCAGATCCGTTTCGGCGCCATCGTCGGTCACGAAGACCTCGCCGTGCTGGTACGGGGACATCGTGCCGGGATCCACGTTGATGTACGGATCCAGCTTGAGGATGGAGACCCGGAGACCACGTGCCTTGAGCAGTCGTCCGATGCTGGCGGCGGTGATGCCTTTGCCGAGAGAGGAGGTCACGCCTCCGGTCACAAAGACATACTTCGCCACGGGTCAAGTTCCTCCGGGGGTTTTTCGAATGTTACCGGAAGACGGGTTCCGATGCGACTCGGCGGCCCGCAAGCGGCCGAGCTGGGGTCACGGGGGCGAATCGGCGGCCCGACCTCCTCTTGATACTTCCTCGATTGTGCCGCTTTCGACACAACAGCGACGCATTCGGAGGTCGAATGCTCGGCGGTGCCGATCAACGTGGGTCGAGAGACGCGTCGAGTCGCCGAATCGCGGCTATTTGTGTCGGAGCGGGCACAACACAGACGGATTCGGGCCGTGCCGTGACCCGCAGAGGCGCGGACCCGTCCGGGTTGTGCTCCTGGCGTTACATCTGAGCACCTGGCAGATTCGAGACCGAACCTCCGGCCGGCCCGCGGCGGCCCCTGAGCTGCGAGCAAGACGCGGAGATTCTGGCGCCTGTCACCCGGCGCGACGGAGCGACACTCGGCCCGCAATCCCGGGTATCCGCAGTCGGCGGGTAATGGCCACGCCGACGATGATCACGACCCCGCCGACCAGCTGGGCCGGTTGGATCGCCTCGGACAGGAACGCCGCGCCCAGGAGCACCGCGATGAACGGCACGAGGAACTGGAGGCCGGTGATCCGGGTCGGGCCGAGCAACTTGATGGCGTGGAAGACGACGACGTTGGCGATGCCCGCGGAAATCAGCGTCGAGTAGGCAAAGCCCGCCCACGCACCGCCGCTGACGGCTCCCCAGTCCGTCCCGGCAACTTGCGCCAGCCCAACCGGGGCCAGGGCCAGCGAGCCGCCAACCATCGCCCAGGCAGTGGTGCGCAGGGGCGAATGGCGCACGAGGATCGGCGCGCCCCAGGCCGTGTAGGCGGCCCAGCACGCCGCTGCGAGGAGTGTCAGTCCGTCGCCGAGGAGGGAGGCTCCCAGGCCAAGCCCGGGCCCGCCCGCCACCACGATCCCGACCCCGGCAAACGAGACGAGCGCCCCGGCCAGAACCCGCCGCGTGAGCACGTCGGAACCGGCCATCGACGCGAACAGCACCGTGAACACGGGGGTGGCGGCGATCAGGAACGCCGAGTCTCCGGCCGGGATGGTCTGGAGCGCCGTCGGCCAGAGCATCTGGTACATCCCGAACCCGACCGCCCCGAGACCCATGATCGGTGCCACCTGGCGGAGCGGCATCCGAATGGAACCCTCGCGCCAGCGCAACAACACGAGCAGGAGGATTGCCGAGGACGAGAAGCGGAGGAATGCGAACGCAACCGGGGCGATCTCGCGGTTAGCCGCCTTGACGACGATGAAGTTCGCGGCCCACGCGACGACCACGATGAGGACGGCCAGCTCGGCCGCCCGATGACTCGCGAACCACGCTCGACGCAGGCGCGGCCGCGGCGCCTCGGACAGACCGACGCCCGCCGGTGTGCCGGCGGGCGCGTCGCTTGCGTCGGGTATTTCTGGACGATCGATCAGGTGCCGTCCTGATCAAGCTCGAGCGACTCCTCGTCGGCCTCTTCGGTCAGCTTGAGCCAGACGAACAGCCCGGCCAGAACGATGAGCGGGATGACGATCAGCGCGCCGAGGGTGATCCCCAGCGCCACGGCTACGGTCTTGAGTGCACGCATGGCGAGTACCTCCTGCAGTAATGGGTCAGGATCCGGCCGCCGATGGCGATCCGGATGGGCGGGCGGGAATACGGAACGTCGGACTCTTGGCGATCAGGGCCTCGACGTCATCGCGGGTGAACTCGGCAAGGGCGTGCTTCGAGCCCGCGTTGGTCGTGTGATGGAGGCGCAGCACGAACGCGCCCTCCTGCTCGAAAAAGAAGATGTCCTTCGGGCGCTGCTCGTCGACGTAATGGCCGATCACGCGGAAGGCATGTTCGTAGCGACCTGGGGGCGGAAGCATTGGCTGGGCACCCGAGCCGCGCTTGGCGGCCGATTCGTCCATGAACGCAGCGATGTCGTCGTCCTGGAAGGTCATCGTTTCCTTGGTCACGTGTCCGACGGATTCAGACCAGGAACTTGTCGACCCCCCCACAAGGGCAAGGCCCTGGACGACGAACCCGTCCGGTACCTCCAGGACCAGGACGTCCTTCATCCCGCGCTGATCCAGGTAGGCGCCGATGGATCGCAGGACCTCCTCGAAGTCCTGGCGCGGGCTGCCGTCATAGATCCGCATGGCATCTCCCTGGGGCGAACAGCGATTCGAAGGCGTCTGTCAAGGGCCGTCGCCCGGTCGGCCGGACCGACCCGCCCGTCGTTCAGGCCAGCGATGGCGACTGCAGCGAGTGTAACGACGGCCCCCGTGGCCAGCAAGGCCCGAACCTCCAGACCACCAGGGGCGCGAGAAGCGTCGGATGTGCCGTCCTACCCACGGTCCTACCCGGCGAGCCGCGCGAGCGCGACTGCGATCTGCCCACCGATTCGCGCGTCGTTGACGATCAGCGCCGTGTTGGCGCGGACGGACGCCCCGTCGGTGAGTTCGGCGATCCGGGCCAGCAGCCAGGGCGTGAGAGCTGGCCCGCGAACGCCCGCCTCGTCGGCCTCTCGGGCGGCCCGCTCGGCAACCCGCTGAGCCAGGTCATCCGGGAGCGCGACCTCGGACGGCACCGGCACGCACACGACGATCGCGCTGCCCAGGCCGAGGGCGAGGTGGGCCTCCGCGAGCGCCGCCGCGGCCTCGACATCGGGCACGCTCCAGGGTGCACGGATTCCAGATGAGCGGGCGATGAACCCGGGAACGTCCGACTGCCCGACGGCGACCACGGGGACACCAAGGGTCTCCAGGACCTCAAGCGTGGCAGGCACATCGAGAATGGCCTTGGGCCCGGCACAGACAACGACCATCGGTGTCCGGGCCAGCTCCTCGAGATCCGAGGAGATGTCGAAGCTGGGAAGCATGGTCCCGCCGGGGCTGCCAAGGGCACCGCGGTGCACGCCACCGATGCCACCGGTCGCGAAGACCCGGATCCCGGCCGCGGAGGCAGCGATCATCGTCGCCGAGACAGTGGTCGCGGACCACCCCATTCGCGTAAGCGCCGCAGACAGGCTCGGCCGGGCCGCTTTGAGCACGGACCCGGACTGCGCGCTGGCGAGCTCCTCGAGCGCGGCGTCATCGAGTCCGACGAGGACCCGGCCATCGCGGATGGCTACCGTGGCCGGCACTGCCCCGGACTCGCGAACGGCCTGCTCGGACGCCCTCGCGACCTCGATATTCTGCGGATACGGCAGCCCGTGGCTGATGAGCGTCGACTCCAGCGCGACGACTGGTCGACCGGCGGCGAGGGCAACCTCAACCTCGGGATGGAGGAGCAGGCGGGCGTGCATTGATCCGGTCATCCGGGCGGAAGCTCCTGCCTGGTGATCGTCAGCTGGCGCGCCGCGGCGCGGTGCGCGGCCACGGTGGCCCGGTGCAGCGCGTCTGGAACGAGGCGACCCGCGGCGCGTGCCACGAGCCATCCGGCGATGAATCCGGCACTGAATGCATCGCCGGCGCCGGTCGTGTCAACTGCCGTCACATGCGACGTCGCCACGTCGAACTGAAGTGGCTCCTCAGCAGCACCTCGTGCGAGCACGCGCGCACCGAGCGAGCCACGCTTGATCACCGCGATCCGGGCGTGGTCCAGAATCCCGTCCGTGGCGTGGCGGCCGAGGAACGCATCGACCTCTGCCGCCGTCGCGAACAGGACGTCGGGTGCCACCGATGCGACCAGCTCGCGAGCCGCTCGACGACCCTGGGCCAGGAGCGGGCCGATCGACGAGAGGTCCAGCGAAACCTGGGCCCCGGAAACTGCGCGCGCACGGGCGACGGCGTCTCGCGCGGCCGAAGCGATCGGCTCGCCCATCAGCGAATACGCGGGGACGTGGATCAGGTCCACGCGCGCAAACCATTCGTCTCGTAGATGGTCCGGGCGCAAGCCGAGGGCCGCCCGCCGGTCCGCCACGAACGAGCGCTCGCCACCGGGAGCGACGAGGACGCCGACGCGGCCCGTCCGCTCGCCGGCGATTCGGGCCGCCCGAACGTGCACGCCGTCGCGCTCCAGCTGTGTGACCAGGCTCCGCCCGGCACCGTCGCGACCTACCGCACAGATGAGCTGCACGTCCGCGCCCAGGCGGGCCAGCCAGCGAGCGGTGTTCGCAGCGGACCCTCCCTGCCGGATCCCGACGGTCCCGGGCACATCCGTCCCCGTCTCGATCGCGCGTTCCGGCGCCAGGACCACGTCCAGGACGAGATCGCCGAGCACGAGGACGCGAGGCTTCTGGGTAACCGCCATGACGGCATGGTATCGGTGTCGCGCCTTCCGTTGGTACGATCACCAACGATGCGTGACCTGACCCCCGACCTCGAGCGCCTCGCCATCGACACGATCCGGACGCTATCCATCGACGGCGTGCAGAAGGCGAACTCCGGACATCCGGGGGCGCCAATGGGCGCGGCACCGATGGCCTACGCGCTGTGGACGCGCTTCCTCCGCCACGCGCCAACGAACCCGGGCTGGCCGGACCGTGACCGGTTCGTCCTGTCCGCGGGCCACGCCTCGATGCTCCTCTATTCCCTGCTCCACCTGACCGGCTACGACGTCACCCTCGATGACCTGATGTCGTTCCGCCAGTGGGGCTCGCGAACGCCTGGCCACCCGGAATACCGGCTGACGCCCGGCGTCGAGGCCACGACGGGGCCGCTCGGACAGGGCTTCACAAACGCTGTCGGCATGGCCATCGCCGAGCGCCGACTGGCCCACGAGTTCAACCGGCCCGAGCACGAAGTCGTCAGCCACTGGACCTATGCCCTCGCCAGCGATGGCGATCTCCAGGAGGGAATCGCCTCGGAGGCGGCGAGTCTGGCCGGACACCTGATGCTGCGCAAGCTCCTCGTGCTCTACGACGACAACCACATTCAGCTGGACGGGCCGACGGACATGGCCTGGTCCGAAGACGTGCTGGCCCGGTTCGAGGCATACCGCTGGCAGACCCAGCGGGTCGAGGACGGCACCGATGTGGCTGCGATTTCGGCGGCGATTTCGGCGGCTCATCGAGACGCCCGCCCGTCGATCATCGCGGTGCGGACCCACATCGGCTTCGGCAGCCCCAGCAAACAGGACAGCCAGAAGGCCCACGGCGCACCGCTCGGTCCCGACGAGGTCCGCCTGACCAAAGAGGCCTATGGCTGGGATCCAGACACCCAGTTCCTGGTCCCGGACGGCGCGCTCGACGTGTTCAGGGCGGCCATCCCCGCGGGCGAGGCGCTCGTCGCCGACTGGGAGCGGCGCATGTCGCGCTACACCGACGCCTTCCCGGCCGAGGCCGCCGAGCTACGGCGCCGTCTGACCGGCGAGCTTCGCGACGGATGGGACGCGGGCCTCAAGACCTATGCCTTGGGCGAAGATTTCGCCACGCGTCAGGCGAGCCAGCAGGCTATCGCGGCCCTGGCCGAGCCCGTTCCGGAACTCTTCGGCGGCGCCGCGGACCTCTCGGAGTCCAACCTGACCGACATCAAGGGCGGCGGTGACTTCGAGGTCGAGCTGGCCGGGCGCAACCTCCGCTTCGG
>JAQBHC010000094.1:0-5501 GCA_032128175.1 Chloroflexota bacterium
AGGCGATGCTACCGCGTCGCCTCACACCCCTCGATGAGGGACTCGCTTCGTACCTGGGGCCAACAGCCCCGGGAGCTACCTCAATCACGTTCGCCTGACGCCGATCAACGGCGCCACGAATAGCTCGCGCAATCGGAAAGGAATCCATCAAATGCGTCGCTTCTTCCTCGGCCTCTCGGCCGCACTCGTCGCCCTGGCCATCGTGGCCGCCCCTGTCTTCGCAAAGAGCGTCGTGGTGGGCCAGAAGACCGCCACGAGTACGATTGTCGGGATCGTCCTCGCTGATGACGGCGAGTTCGACATCCTCCAGGCGGCGGTCATCAAGGCCGGCCTCGTCGATGCTCTCAATGGCACCGACAAGTACACAGTCTTTGCGCCGACGGACGCGGCATTCGTGTCCACGTTCTCCGGACTCCTCAGCGCGACCCTTACCGAGCAGCAGGTCATCGACTTCATCAACGGTGGTGGTGTTGACACGGCGTTCGGAGACGGAGCCCTGGCCAGCATCCTGCTTTACCACGTCGAGCCGGGCCGCCACTTCTCGAACAGCGTCCTGCCGAAGAAGGACGGTCAGGTGAAGACCATCGACACGCTCAACGGCTCGACGTTCGGCGTCAGCAATTCAGGAGCGATCACCACCTCGAGCGGAGGCAGCGCTTCCATCGTGGCGGCCAACATCCCGGCAACCAACGGAGTCATCCACGTCATCGACGCGGTGCTCCTCCCGTAGTCCGTACGTCGCTTGACGCGCGGAGGTCCGGGCGCATCCTGCAAGTCTTCCGGCGCCCCGCCCCCGGGCGGGGCGTCAACCTCATGAAAGGATCGGGACATCAATGTCAGCGATTGCCATACCCACCGACCGCGCCCGGTCCCTGTCCCGCTGGAATCGCGTCCTGGCGTTTCTCCACGGAGCGCAGTTCCTGGCGATGATCGCCGTGGCCAGCACCGCGGCCGTGTTCGCCCCATTCGTGCCCACGGTCAAGCCGATCATCGAGGGCGGCAAGTTCGTCGGGATCGAGCAGACCCAGGTTCAGCTGTTCTCCATTCCGCTCGCCTGGTTCATTGCCTCGTTCCTCGCGATGAGCGCGATCGCCCACGCGACCGCCGGGTGGCCACTCCGTGCCCGGTATGAGGGCTGGCTGGCCCGTGGGATGAACCCGCTCCGCTGGGTCGAATACTCGTTCAGCAGCAGCGTGATGATCGTCGCGATTGCCTACCTGTCGTACATCAAGGATCTTCCAGCGCTCGTGGCCATCGCCGGCTGCAACGTGGCGATGATCCTGTTCGGCTGGAGCATGGAAGCGGCGAACGAGGGCCGTCGGGACAACCCGGACTGGAAGCACTACATCTTCGGCTGCATCGCCGGGATCATGCCCTGGATCGGGATCTTCTCGATACTGGTGGCTTACGGGGCGCAGCCTGATCTGCCGACCGACGCCGGCATCCCGGCCTTCGTCTACGTGATCGTCGGAACGCTCTTCGTGACGTTCAACATCTTCGCGATCACGATGGTCCTGCAGTACAGGAAGATCGGTCCGTGGCGCGACTATCTCGTCGGCGAGAAGACGTACATGGTCATGAGCCTCGTCGCGAAGTCACTCCTCGCATGGCAGGTCTTCAGCGGCACGCTTCGGCCGGGCGGTTGAGCGTGGCTGGACCGGTGTCGATCCCAGGGGCGCGCGGGCGCGAGGCGATGGTCTCGCGCGTCCCGTCGGCTGGCCGATCCGTCGCGTCGCCCTCGCGGGCGACACCGTCACCTTCGTCGTGGCGGCGGGCGAGGACCGGACCGTCGCCGCATGGCGCGGCAGGTCTGGAGCGCATCGCGCGGGCCGGCTCCATCCTCGAGGCGATCCACCTCACGCCGTGGGTCGCATGCGAGTTGGTGGCCATCGCGGATCGCTCGGTGCTCGTCGCAAGGGCGCTCGTGCAGGAGTTGAGAGGCGCACTCCAGTACCCGTCTGACCCCGTGGTAAGCATCGCCACCGTCCATGCCCTGGGATCAATCCAGGGAAGCGATGCCGATGCAGTCCTCGCAGATGTCCTGCGGGCGGAGACTGGCGCGCTGCGGACGCACGCGGCGTGGGCAGCCACGCGACGGCCGCTGGCCAACGAGCTCATCGAGCCGCTTGTGGCGGTGCTCACGGCGGGTGGGCTTGCAGGGATGCACGCGCAGGCGGCCCTGGCTCGGTGGTCGGCCGACCGGCCATCTGGCATTGCCCGTGCACTGCGTGCCCGTCTTGCCGGGGAGCTTTCGATTGACGGCCGCCACCACGTGATCGAGACGCTCGGTCTCGTGCACGGAGACGACGTTCTCGCCGATCTCGAGCGGGTGGCCGTGGACCGGGCCGAGGCGGACCTCGTCCGCGTCGCCGCGATCGCGGCGCTCGGCGATCGGGTCGACGTTAGCCTGCCGGCATCGGTCGTGGCACTCGCGAACGGAAGTGACCGGGTCAGCGACGCAGTCCGGCTCGCCCAAGCCGATCGAACGATTCACCTCGACCGCGGCGATAGGGGAGCCGCCTCGCCGGGCCAGCGCGCGTTCGCGAGTGGAGGCGGACTGCGCATCGCGCAGGTTCACCTCGGCGCGGCGCTCGATCCAGAGTTACTGCGGGCCGGGATGGGTGATACCGGCGGCATCGCGACGCTCCTCGTGAAGCTCGGTGCCGCGCTCGCTCGCGACATCAACGTGGGCCAGGTGCTGACGATCGGACGCGCGACGCCTCGCGCCGCCCTTGACGCGACGACCACGTCCGGGGACAGCCACCGGTTCGCGCCCGTCGCGCTCGAGCCTGAGGTCGGGTCATCTTTCGCCGACGCGTGGCCCGCCCGGGTCGCCGCTGCCCGGGGCCTTCGGCGGGTCTTCCACGAGACTGGTCGCCCCGACTTGGTGCATCTGCGGATGGCCGACGTGGGCACGCTGGCCGCGTCGGAGGTTGCCCGATCGCTGCGGATCCAGACCGTATTCAGCCTCGCGCCGGACCCACACGCGCTCATCGCGGCGCGCGAGGCGTCGGGCGAGCTGGATCGCCGGGCCTTTGCTGCGGAAGATGCCCACCTCCACTTCTGGTTCCGCGCCCATCTCGTCGAACGACTGGCGCGGCGCGCCGGGCACGTGATCCTCTTCCCGCGAGAGCGGCTGACCGACCAGTTGCGGGACCTCGTCGGGATCGACGTGACCGTGCAGCCGAACCGGTACACGGTCGTGCCGGAGGGCATCGACGTGGGCACCATCAGGCGGGCGGTGGCCGCACGCGCCGCCGCGCCGGGCCCCGACGAGCCGGGGACGGGCGTGCTTCCTGACCTGCTGGCCCGGATCGCCGCACTTCCGCCGACCCGCCATGGCCTTCCTATCGTTCTCTCGGTCGGCCGTCTCAACGAGCTGAAGGGCATGGCACGCCTCGCCACGGCGTTCGCCCTGGACGCGCGCCTGCGCGCTCGAGCGACCCTCGTCATTGTCGGCGGCGATCTCGATCAACCGAGTCCCTCGGAGGCAGCGGAACTGGCAAGGATCAAGGCGATCTGGAGCGCCCATCCTGACGCGGCGTCCGCGATCATCCTCCTGGGTCATCGCCCGAACGGCGAGGTGGCGGAGCTCCTTGCGGCCGCCATGCTCGGTGCCTCTCCCCTGATCGGACCTGACGGCGCCTACGCCTGCGCCAGCCTCAAGGAGGAGTTCGGCCTGGCGATCGTTGAGGCCCTGAGCGCGGGGTTGCCGGTTGTGGCGCCGCTCGTCGGCGGACCGGCGACCTATGTCGAGGGCGGCCTCACGGGAGTGCTGGTCGACACCAGCGACCCTGCCGCCCTGGCCCGCGGCGCCGGCGCCGCGCTCGATCTCGCCGGTCGGCCCGGCCGAGCGGCGCACGCCGTGGCAACCATGAGCCGGCTGTACGACATCTCGGCCATGGCGAACAGCCTGGCCTCGATCTACCCGAGGGTCGCCGAAGGTGACCTGACGACGCTCGCCTCATGACCCTTCTCGTCATCAGCCCGGACTACGCGTCGCATGTCCTGCCGCTCATGACCCTCGCGAGCGCCTGGCGCGATCAGGGAGAGCGGGTCGTCATCGCAACGGGACCAGCTGTGGCTCCGCTCGTCGCTGAAGCGGGCATGGAGCTGGTGCAACTCGTCATTGGTCGGGGGTCCAATCCGGGCGTGGCGCGGCCGGAGGGCCAGCCCCGCGGCGAGGACGACAACCTGCGCGCCTTCTTCGAGGCAACGCGCGGGGGCATGACTGCGACCCTTCGCTACCAGGCCGAGGCTCGCGCCCGCGACCTGCTCTGGGAGCCGACGGACGTCGCCATGAAGACGATCGCGGTCGTGGACAGCGTCCGACCCGACACGATCCTCGTGGATCACCTCGCCTTCGGCGCGACGATCGGACTTCGCGGCGCAGGCGCACCGTACGCTGACGTGGTGCCGGGCCACCCGCGCCAGCTGCCGATCGCCGGCGAGACCTATGGCGTGCCGGGCGAATGGCCGGCGGCGTTCCACCCGGACCCGGCCGCGCTGGACGAGTTGCGCTCCTTCGCGAGGAACGCCTCCGAGCGTTTCACGGATGCCTACAACGACGCGCTGCACGCCGTGTCGGCGAGGACCGAGCCGGTCGAGGACGCGTTCGTCGCGCACGGCTCCGTGGTCTTGCTCAACTACCCCAGAGCCCTCCACGACCCTGCGCGGACGGCGTCGCTGCCGTCGGCGCACGCTTTCCTCGGCGCCACCATTCGCCGCGACCGGCCGTCCGCCGGCGTGGCCGCGTGGCTGGACCGTGAGGACGATCGTCCGATCGTTCTCGTGTCCCTGGGGACGTTCTTGTCGGCTCGCGACGATGTCCTCGCCGTGATCACGGACGGGCTGCGCCGGCTCGACGTGCGGGTCGCCCTCGCCCGCGGCTCGGCGGATCCGGGTCGTCTCGGGCCGCTTCCCGGAGACTGGCTCGTGGAACCGTACCTGCCCCAAGTGAGCATCCTCGAGCGAGCGGCCGCGCTCGTAACCCACGCCGGTAACAACAGCGTGACCGAGGCCGTGGCGCACGCTGTCCCTCTGCTCGCCCTTCCGTTCTCGACTGATCAGTTTGACGGCGCCGCGGCGATCGAGGCTGCAGGTATCGGCGTAGCGCGAGATCCGAACCGGCTGACACCGGCGCAGGTCGCCGGGGCGATCGGACAACTGATCATGACCCCGAACCCGATGCTCCAGGCACTGAAGTTCGAGTTGACGGCGCGACCCGGTCCGCAGATCGCGCGAGCGGCGGTCGCCGAACTGTCGGGGAGATCTCCCGCGACACCGGACGAGGTGCCGCCCCAGCTCGAGCTCTTCGCTTCGGTATCACCGTAGTGGAATCCGCGGACTACCCGCGCTCCAGATACCGCTCGCGATCCCAGTCGTGGACGACCGAGTCGTACAGATCCTGCTCCACGCGCGCGGCGTTGAGGTAGTGATCGACGACATCCTGGCCGAAGATCTCGACCGCAGCCTCGGACTTTTCGAGCGCCTGGATCGCC
>JAQBHC010000095.1:0-3805 GCA_032128175.1 Chloroflexota bacterium
TGATCTCGTCCAGATACGTCCGTGACACCGGGGCTGGATGCGGAGTGCGGTTCGATCCAGGCCGGGAATGAAACGAGAGCCCTCGCTACGCTGGAGGTGTCAGCGACCAGCACGGAGGACTCTCGATGCCCAAGTCTACCCGCCAGCGGGCGCACCCCCAGGGCACAAACGCCCGGAACGCGATGATCGGCCGGCCCGCGATCAGGTTCGCCCGCACCGCCGCACCGGACCTGTCGCGCGACGCTCGACGACGCCTGGCGATGCTCGACTGGCACCGAACCCATGGGGCGAACGTCAGCCTGACCGCCCGCCACTATGGCGTCGGCCGCTCGACCGTGTACCGCTGGCTTGCCCGGTTCGACCGCCTCCGCCTCGAGACGCTCGAGGACCGCGGTTCCGCGCCCCGCCGCCGGCGTCGCCCGACCTGGACCGTCGAGCAACTGCGGGCCGTCAAGGCCATCCGCGAGACCTATCCCCGCTGGGGCAAGGACAAGCTCCGGATCCTCCTCCGGCGAGCGGGGATCCGGCTCTCGACATCGATGGTCGGCCGGATCCTGCGCCGCCTCATCGCGGCCGGCGATCTGCGGGAGCCCCGCCGGCGCCGGATGAGCATCCACCAGCGCCGCTGGGCTCGACCGTACGCGATCCGCACGCCGGCCGACTGGGCGGTCACTCGACCGGGCGACCTCGTCCAGCTCGACACGCTCGACATCCGCCCGCTGTCAGATCAGGTCTTCAAAGCAGTTCACCGCCCGCGACGTCGTGTCCCGCTGGGACACGGTTGAGCTCGGTCGCCGGGCAACGGCGCAGGCTGCCGCAGTCGTCCTCGATCGCCTGGCCGAGCGGATGCCGTTTCCGGTTCGAGCGATCAGCATCGACAACGGCTCCGAGTTCATGGCCGAGTTCGAGACGGCGTGCGAGACCCGGGGTATCCGGCTCTTCGTCCTGCCACCGCGCAGACCGAAACTCCACGGCGCGGTCGAGCGGGCGAACCGGACCCACACCGAGGAGTTCTACGAGCTCACCGACGCGGAGCCCACACTCGAGGCCTTCCAGGTCGAGCTGCGCGCCTGGGAAACGGTGTACAACACGATCCGACCCCACCAGTCGCTGGGTTATCTCACCCCAGCCGAATACCTCGCCTCCGTCGGCATCGATGTGTATCGGACGTACTGAACGAGTACACCTCATTGCCCGTCGGCCCTCGCGTCGCTAGACTCGCGGCCATGGGCAAGCAGACGCCCCACGAAGAGATGTACCAATTCCTGAGCGGGTACAACCCGGTGAGCGCCAGGATGCGGCGAGTCTTCCACCGCGTGCCCAGCGGGCCCAGCTGCAAGATCTGCGCGGCGCCGTTCGCCGGACCTGGCGGGGCCGTTCTCCGACATGTGGGCTTTGGTCGCTTCAGGGGCAACGCGACGATCTGCAACTTCTGCATCAAGGATCTGCAGAGGATGGGGGTGCAGGGCGCGGAGATCCCGGTGAGCCTCCTGTTCGCGGATATCCGTGGTTCGACCGCGATCGGTGAGCGCCTCTCGCCGACAGACTTCGCGGCCTTTCTGAACCGCTTCTATCGCATCGCGTCCGAGGCCGTGTGGGCCAGCGACGGCATCGTCGACAAGTTCGTGGGTGACGAGGTCATCGGGCTCTTTTTCGGAGGCATCAGCGGCGATCACCACGCGGCCGCGGCGGTGGCCGCGGGACGGAGTCTGCTCTCGCGAGCCGGGCGAGGGGATGCGACACCGACCGGCCCGATCCCCGTCGGTGCCGCCGTACACACCGGCGTGGCCTTCGTCGGCTCGACGGCGACCGACGACGTCGTCAGCGACTTCACCGCGCTTGGAGACGCAGTGAACACGACGGCTCGCCTCGCCAGCGCAGCAGCCAGCGGCGAGCTCCTCGTCTCGGTCGAGGCAGCCATGGCGGCGGGGACTGACATCTCAGACCACGAGCGTCGGAGCGTCGAGGTCCGCGGCCGTACCGAGCCCGTGGAGGTCGTGGCCCTGCGGATCGGGGCGGGGCCGGTCGAGGCGCCCACGAGCGAGAGACCTGCGTAGCGACCGGCCGTCCGCAGTTTCCAAGGCTAGGGTGTCAGCGAGGGCCTGGACGCGACCTGCATGAGTTGGTGCGCCTGAACCAGTGGCCGGGCCGCCGGATGGCGCGTCCCGTCCACGCAGGCCCGCAGGCGTCGCCTGGTGTCCTGCACTCGACGCCTATCCCCGGCGCCGAATCTCCGCCGAGATTGCCGGCACGATGGCGTGCAGGTCACCGATCACAGCGTAGTCGGCGATGCCCATGATCGGCGACTCCGCGTCCGTGTTGATGGCGAGGATCCGCTTGGCGGACTTGCAGCCGACGATGTGCTGAATGGCGCCGCTGATGCCGCACGCGATATACAGGTCTGGCGCGATCCGCTGGCCCGTCTGGCCGACCTGCTGGGTGTGCGGTCGCCATCCGTTGCTGGTCACGACCCGCGAGACACCGATGGCCCCACCGAGCAGATCGGCGAGTTCCTCCAGCTCCGAGAACGCAGCCGCCGAGCCGACGCCGCGGCCGCCGCCGATGACAACCTTCGCGTCGGTAAGCGAAATGGAGCCCTTGGACGGCGGCTCATGGCCGGTCACCCGGACGACCAGATCCGCGGCGCTGATCGTCGGGACGAACGGCACAACCGTGGTCGCAGCCGCGCCGGCTCGTCCGTCCACCGCGACGGCATGTGGCGCGACCGTCAGGCACCGAATCGGTGCATTGAGCGCGGCATCCTCCAGGAGGCTGCCGGCCCAGCGCTGGCGGACGACCGACCATGATTCGCCCGGCGTCGCCGAGATGACATTGGCCGCGAGGGGCATCCCGAGCCGAGCGGCGGCATGCGCCAGGACCTCGGCACCTCGGTCCGTGCCCGGTCCGATCACGGCAACCGCGCCGCGCGCGCCGGCAAGTTCCGCGAGTGCCGCACCCCAGGCGGCCGGTGCATAGGCGCCGCCGATGGACTCGTCAGTGACGACGTGCGTGGTGGCCGCTCCGTGCGCGCCGAGGCTCGCCGCGACGCCGCCGGCGTCCGAGCCGAATACCAGCGCCTCGATCGGCGCCCCACCGAGCCCCTCGGGTGCCCCGCCGAGCCCCTCGGGTGCCCGGCCTAGTCCCCCGCCGGTCGCTTCGCTGAGCGACCGCGCGAACGCCAGTGCCTCGAGCGAGACGCGATCGGCACTGCCCGCGGCGTCGCCCGTACCGAACTCCACCAGAACGAGGATCGGGCCGCTCATCGAGCCATCACTCCGAGCCGCTGGAGCAGGTCTACGACCGCAGGGACCGCCTCAACGCCCCGGCCCAGGATTTCCGCCTGCGAGCGCTCCTCCTCGGGCAGTCGGAGAAGTGCCATGGTCGGCCCGAGCGCCACGCCGGATACCGCTGCCGCGCCGGAACTGGCCGCGCCCACCGAGATCCGCTCGACTTCCTTCTTCTTCGCCCGGAGGCGTCCCGGCACGGACGGATAGCGCGGCAGGTTGATGCCCTCCTTGACCCCGACGATCGCTGGCAGCGGCAGCTCGTAGGTCTCCCAGCCCCCGCCGGCTGCCTCTCGGCGCGCCGTGACCGAGCCAGAACCGATCGTCAACCCCTTGAGCCCACTGACCACCGGACGCCCGAGCGCAACGGCCACCCGGATCCCGACCTGGAACCCGCCGCTGTCCGCCGACTCATTGCCGAAGATCACGAGATCGAATGGCCCGCCGGCGGCCTCCTGTGCCCGGATGGCGTCGGCGATGGCCGCCGCTGTGGAGAACGGATCCCACTCCGAGCCGTCTGT
>JAQBHC010000096.1:0-6930 GCA_032128175.1 Chloroflexota bacterium
TCCGCGATGGCCCTGCCGATGCCGGGGATCGCCGGCGGATGACCATCTTTGTAGGCCTGGCCAACCGCGACCGGCGAGCGACCGATCGCGTCGGCGGCGCGGTGGTAGGCGACGGTCTTGAAGACGAGCTCGCCCTTGATCTCGAGCAGATCGCCGATCTCGTGAAAGATCTTCGCCAGCTCGCCGTTGGACGGCGGCTGCGGAGCCGCGTCGGCGGGCGCCGGATCGGTGTGCCCAAGCGCGAGCATCGGCCTGGGATCCTTTCGCGCTGACACGGGCCGATGGTAGCCCGACGGGACGCGGCCGGGGTCAGCCCGACGGGACGCGGCCGGGGTCAGCCCAACGTCACCCGGTCGAGGTCAGGCCGCCACCACCCGATCGCGCCCGGCACGCTTGGCGCGCAGGAGCGCCCGATCGGCCCGCTCGATCAGGGTCGGGATGGGTTCATCGGCCACGCTTGCATTGGCGACGCCCACCGACACGCTGACGCCCGGCACGCCGTGCGCCCGAAGGTCCAGCCCGCTGACCGCCGCCCGAACACGCTCCCCGACCTCGAGCGCGACGTCGGGCCCCGGATTCCGCAGGAGGACCGCGAACTCCTCCCCACCGACCCGCGCCGGGACATCCTCCTCGCGGACCGCCGACACGATCGCCCCGGCCACGGCCTTGAGGACCTGGTCCCCGACCGGATGACCGTACGTGTCGTTGAGAACCTTGAACCGGTCGATGTCGATCATGAGC
Organism: Chloroflexota bacterium; assembly: GCA_032128175.1. Lineage (GTDB taxonomy): Bacteria > Chloroflexota > Limnocylindria > Limnocylindrales > CSP1-4 > UBA5189. The sequence continues at coordinate 742 of JAQBHC010000096.1, forward strand.
ACGGCCACGGCATCCCCGGCGCGGCGCCGACGGGCGAGGAGGCCACAGAACTCGTCGAAATAGCGGCGATTCGGCAGGCCAGTCAGCGGATCCGTGGACGCATTGGCGGTTGCTTCGCGATAGCTGTAGGCGCGGGCGAGAGCGGCGGCAGCCTCGACGGCGGCGCCCTCGAGGAGCCGGCGGGCGGGCACGTCCCAGGCTTCGCGATCACGACGCGAGACCACGATCGCGCCGATGACGCCCGCCTCGGTCCGCAACGGCGCCGCGAGGGTATGGCTGAGGCCGTAGACGGCCCGGACGCGCTCGGCGATCCGCGCGGCGACCAGCGACGCAGAGCCGGTTCCAACGACCTCAGCACGTGACACCGGCTGCGGGCCCCGCGACCGGATCGGATTCGGCAGCCCGAAGTCATCCAGCAACTCACTCGCCAGCGTTCCGAAGCGGGCGGCGACGGCAGCGGTTCCGGCCAGGGTTCGCGCCAGAACCCGCGTTTGAGCGGCGGCAGCGGACCGGGAGCCGGGGCCCGAGCGGGATGCGGCAGGCGCCGGCGCGCTGGGTGACGGGGCCGGCGTGGCTTCGAACTCCGGGGTGGCCGCAGCGTCGACGGGCCCCGCACGCACGCCAACGAGCGATCTCTCGCCGTCGGACTGGATGGGGATCGCCACGAGCGGCGCGCTCGACGGACTGACGGTCAGGTCGAGGTCCCCGAGGGGCAGGATCGTGCTGGAATTCGGGACCCCGGTCCGCCGGGTGACGAGGGTCGCCTCGAGAGCATTCCCCTCGGGGTTTCGTCGGGCGACCACGACGTGGTCGGCGCCGGTTCCCTCGGCCAGGTCCTCGACGATGGCACCAACGATCGCGTCCACGCTGACCGATCGTGACAGACCGGACAGGATGCGGGCGAAGTTCTCGGCCTCGGCACGACCGCGCACCTCGAGCGCGATGACCGCATTGCGGTGGGCAATCGCGGCGACTGAGGCGAGGGCCACTGCCACGGCGAGCGCCCAGGCCACGATGTCGCCGACCGCAAGGATGCGAAGCGCGGTGAGTGCAGCGAGGAGGAGAAAGGTGCCGGAGAGGAACCACCAGGTCCGACGGACCGATCGGTCCTCGGGTTCTCGGTTGCGTCGAGGCTCAGCGGCTCTCACAGGATCGAAGCATGGCGGCACGCACCCTCTTCCGTCCAGTCCCGGGGCATGGTACGAAGGTACCCCTGCCCGCTAGTACTCGGGCTGCGTCTCAGCCGACTCGGGCGACCTCACGCGGCGTTGCTTCCAGGCCCTGGCCGATAGCGGCGACCTTGGCCTCGTACATGCGGGTATCGGCGGCCTCAACGAGCTCCGTTGGCGTCCGGATCTCTGCACCGAGGGACGAGACGCCGATGGACACGCTGATCGGCACGGGCCCGCGTCCGCCAGCGATGACCGGGTTGCGGGCGAGCTCCTCCGCGATGCGGAGGGCCACCGCGGCGGCAGCCGCCTCGTCGGTCTCCGGAAGGATCACCGCGAACTCGTCCCCGCCGTATCGCGCCGGGACGTCCGAGGCCCGCAGCGTGGATTTCACGACCTCGGCGAGGTGCACGAGGCAGCGATCCCCGAACTGGTGGCCAAACGTGTCGTTCACGAGCTTGAAATCGTCGAGATCCAGCACGAGCAGGCTCAGCGGCTGGCGCCCGCGGCGCGCTCGGACAACTTCCTCGCCCATGCGCTCGTAGAGGAAGCGGTGGTTGAAGAAGCCGGTCAATGGGTCACGGTCGGCGAGCGAGCGTGCCTCCTCGTACAGGCGCGCGTTGTCCATGGCAAGCGCAGCCTCGTTGGCCATCGTCCTGACCAGCGCGAGTCGCGTGTCATCGATCGGAACAGCCTCTCGCGAGAACAGTTCGATCAGCCCCACGGATCGACCCTTGGCGACGAGCGGGATCATGACCAGCATCCGGAAGCCCTCGGCCCGCAGATTCGCGACCTCGGCCGGGTCTGCCAGTGGGTCGTCCACGTCAATCGTGACCGCCGTGTGCCGTTCCAGAACGCGACGGGTCTCCGGATATTCCGCCAGGGCGTATGTCGGATGTGCCACGACGACCCCGAGATCCGGGTACTCGCCCAACGTGACGAGTTGGTCGGCCGCGACATCCCACGAGCTGATAACGCCAGCATCGAAACCGAGGGCCGTCGCCAGGTGGCGTGCGATGAGCGTCCCGACCTCTTTCGGATCGAGGGTTTGGGCAAGCTCCTGACTCATCTCCAGGAGCCGGCGAAGCTCCGTGGCCATCGAGCCCGTCCGGGTGAGCAGGCGGGCTGACTCGAGGGCGGTCGCCGCCTGATCTGCCACGATCATCAGCATCTGCAGGTCGTCGTCGTCGAACTCGTTCAGGCCGAGTTTCGAGAGCGTGATCACGCCGATGACGATGTCGTCATGGCGCATCGGGACCACGAGCATCGATTCGGGCACTTCATCAGTGCCCTCGATCTGGAGTCCGCGAGGATCCGCGTTTGCGTCGGCGATACAGAGCGGCGTGCCGTGCAGCGCGACCCAGCCGGTGAACCCCTCGCCCACCTTGGTCTTGAGGACGCTCCAGTCCACGATCTCGTAGGCGCCGACCTTTCCCTCGAATGCGATCGGCACGAGATCCTGCTGACCCTCGAGCACGTAGACCCGGGCATTGTGGTAGTCCACGACGTCGCCGACTTCCTCGACGATGGCTCGTCCGACCGATTCAATCGTCGTCGCCCGATTCATCCGGGCCGAAGCAGCCTGGACCACGGCCATCCGGGCCGCTCGTAACTGCAACCCATCGAAAAGGTCAGCGTTCCCCAGGGCTACCGCGGCGTGCGCGCCAAGAGCGGTCATGATTTCGACGTCTTCTGCCGTCCAGCGGCGGGGAACCATCGTGGCCACGGCCAGCGTACCGACCATCCGCTCACGATGAATCATGGGGATAAGCAGATCGCCGCGGACCGGCAGCAATCCCGAGAAGCGATCGGGCCACTCACCGGGCGGCAGGGCACGGACGTCTTCGCAGGCGAACGGAAGACCGCCCGCGAGGATGGTCTTGATCGAGCGATCTCTGGTGCCGATCGGCGGGAGCTGCTGTGCCACCGCGTCGTCGATTCCGGATGAGTCGACCAGGCGCAGCGAACCTTCGAGTTCGGCCCGGAGCACGACGAAGTCGGCCCCCGACAGCTCCGCGGCCGCCTCGACCACGATCCGATACAGCTCCTGTCGATCCAGCGTGGTTGCGAGGCGTTGAGCGACGGCCAAGAGCGCCCGGAACCGGTCTGTGGCTGGCGGAGCGACAGCTACCCCTTTTGAACTCAGTGCATGCACGTTGCCAGCGTGCCATTTCGTGGTGCGTCGGGTCACCCGCCGAAAGTACTGGCCCGCCCGCCAGAAGTACTCCCGAAGCCCCCCCCCAGCGAATGCGTGGCCTGCACGCCTTCGTTGACCGGCCGGGTGCCACGCGACTACACTCGCGCCGGTCCCGTCGCGTCGCTGCCATCCTTGGCCATGGCGTCCGCGGACCATCCCAGTTTCATCTCGGAGGAAGCCTCCCATCGTGGAGAATGGACCCAGTCCCGAGGGCGCGCTGTGTGCGCCCAACTTGACGGTCCGGTACGCCTTCCGCGCGTGATTCGCGGCCCAAGCGGGGCCCGTGCCACCCGGCGGCGACCAGTCCGCCCGCGAGGTGGCCAATGCTCTACCTGAGCCAATCCATCGGCCTGCCCGTGCTCGACGGGGGCGGTGAAGCGATCGGCAAGATCGCCGACCTGATCGTGGCCGTCGGTGATCGCTATCCACCCGTGACCGGTCTGGTTGTCTCCACCGACCGGCGCCGCTTCTTCCTGCCCTGGTCCTCGGTAGACGCCATCGATAGCGGCGGCGCACGCCTGAGCACCCAGACGATCGACATCTCCAAGTTCAGCCAGCGACCCGACGAGATCCTGCTGCATGCGGACCTCATGGACAAGCAGATCGTGGATATCGACGGTCGCAAGGTCGTCCGCGTGAACGATCTGCGCCTCGACGAGATCGAGGGCGTGCTGCACCTCGTTGCCGTCGATGTCGGCGCTGCCGGATTGCTTCGGCGGCTCGGGCTCGAGCGCGGCTACCGAACGCTCGCCAGAAACCTCAAACTGCCCGTCCCGGAGCGGTATATCGACTGGGAGGACGTGGACCCGGTCGAGACGTCGATTGCGTCCATCAAGCTCCGCGTCCCGCATGCCGGTCTCGCCGAGCTGCACCCGGCCGACCTCGCCGACATCATCGACCAACTCGCGCCGAAGGACCGCGCCGGCGTCCTCGCGTCCCTGGACGACGAGGCTGCGGCTGATGCCTTCGAGGAGATGGAACCCGAAACCCAGGTCGAAGTGCTCGAGGACCTCGACCCCGCCCGTGCCGCCGACATCCTCGAGGCGATGTCCCCGGACGATGCCGCCGACCTCGTGGCGGACCTGTCCGACGAGAGCCGCGAGGAGATCCTCGCCCTGATGGAGCGGGACGAGGCCGAGGAGCTTGGCGAGCTGCTTGCCTATCCCGAGGACACCGCCGGCGGCATGATGACGACCGAGTTCATCACCCTGTCGGCGTCGATGACCGGCGCCCAGGCCATCGATCGCCTCCGCGAGATGGAGCCCGACGCCGAGACGATCTACTACGTCTACGTGGTGGACGAGGAGGACCGGCTGGTCGGGGTGCTCTCGCTGCGCGACCTGATCGTGGCCAAGCCCGATACGAAGATCGGGACCGTCATGATTCCTGAGCCGGTCACCGTCGGCGCCCTGGCCGACGAAGACGAGGTGGCCGAGGTCGTCGCCCACTACAACCTCCTGGCGGTCCCGGTGATCGACGCCACGGGTCACATCGTAGGCATCGTGACCGTTGACGACGCCATGGACGCGATCCTCCCCGACGCCTGGCGCAAGCGCCTGCCGCGTCTGGCCAATCGATCCTGACCCGGGCACACCCAGCGTGACCCAGGCACCAAAGGGCGATCGCCGCCGACCGATCGCGATCCCGCGGATCGGGCTGCTGGAGCGCATCCGCGATCGCGTCGAGGAAGGCAACTGGTTGCGTCTGCGCGGACGATTCCGCGGCCGGCGCGGCGTCGTGGCGTTCCTTGCGGTCATGGGCCCGGGCCTCATCGCCGGAATTGCCGGCAACGACGCCGGCGGGATCGCCACCTACAGCGTGCTCGGCGCCGAGACGGGCCTGGGGCTCCTGTGGCTGTTCCCGATCACGATCGTCATCCTGGCGATCGTCCAGGAGATGGCGGCGCGACTCGGTGTCATCACCGGCCAGGGACTGTCGGACCTCATCCGCGACCGGTTCGGCGTCCGCTGGACGGCCTTTGCCATGCTCGTGCTGCTGGTGGCCAACCTGGCCAACACCATCGCCGAGTTCTCGGGGGCGGCGGCGGCGCTGGAGATCTTCGGGGTGCCGCGCTGGCTGACCGTCCCGATCGTGGCGGTTTCGATCTGGGCGCTGGTCCTGTTCGCGTCCTATCGGACCGTTGAGCGGGTGTTCCTGTCGGTCATCGTGGTGTTCCTGGCGTACATCGCCTCGGCCATCATGGCCGAACCGGACTGGTCTGCCGTCGGCGCGGCGATGCTCACGCCGACCCTCACCCTCTCCCCGACCGTCCTGCTCCTCATGGTTGCGCTCGTCGGCACGACGATCACGCCGTACATGCAGTTCTATCTCCAGAGTGCGGTGGCGGAAAAGGGCATCGGCGTGGAGGAGCTGCGGCTCGAGCAGGCCGACGCGATCGGCGGCGCGATCTGGACCAACGTCATCGCCGTGTTCATCGTCGTGGCGACCGCGACCACCGTCTTCGCGGTCGGCGGCCATATCGATAGCGCCGAGGATGCGGCGCGGGCCCTTGGTCCGGTGGCCGGCGAACTGTCCACCGCGCTCTTCGCGGTGGGGCTGTTCGGGGCCTCGGTGCTCGCGGCCACAATCCTGCCGATCTCCACGGCGTTCGTGATCTGCGAGGCGTTCGGCTGGGAATCGGGCGTGGACAAGCGCTTCGAAGACGCTCGCCCGTTCTTCGGGATCTACACCTTCGTGCTCGGCGTGGGCGCGCTGGTCGTGCTGATCCCCGGGCTGGATCTGCTGCCGCTGATCGTGGCGTCGCAGAACCTGCAGGGCCTGCTGTTGCCGATCGTGCTGGTATTCATGGTCCTGCTCGTGAAC
>JAQBHC010000097.1:0-7212 GCA_032128175.1 Chloroflexota bacterium
AAGATCGGCGTGAAGATCGCCCGCAGCAGCCCGAGCGCGAGGACCGCCACGACCGTCTCGGGGAGCATCGGGAGGAGGATCCCCACGCGATCGCCCGGCCCGATGCCCTCGTTCGCGAGCATGGCTGCCGCTCGATCCACTTCGTCGCGCAGCGCCCGGGCGGTGAAGCGGCGCACTTCGCCGTCCTCGCCCTCCCAGACGAGCGCCTCACCGTCCGGATCGCGAGCCGCGCGCGGATCGATCGCCGCCTCTGCATGGTTGAATGTGCCGCCCCTCCACCAGCGGGTCCACTCCGGACCGCCGGACGAATCCATGACCTCGGTCGGACGCCGCTGCCAGGGCAGCGCCAGATCGTCCGCCGCCACACTCCAGAACCAGGCGGGGTCGGCGGCTGCCCGTTCCTGAAGGGTGGTCAGGTCCGGCATGCCCGCGGTCCGCACGAATCGCGCGAGGCGGGAGGATTCGAGCTCGAGGGGCCCGGGCCTCCAGGCAGCGTCGCCGACATCTCGCCCGAAGGTCGGCCAGGACGGGTCGGGAGCGGGCACGGGCCGATCCTAGCACGCAGACCTGACCCGTCCGAGACGGTCGATCGCCTGTTCAGATAGCCTCACCGGGTGCGCTTCTCTTCCGCCGGCCGGCTTGCCGCCCTCGCCCTGGCCGCTCTGGTCGTGAGCGGCTGCGGCGCGATTCTCGAAGCGTCGCCGGAGCCCACGCCGATGGACTTTCCGGGGATCGCGGGCGAACTTGCCAACCGCGGAGTCGCGCTCGGCCATATCGTCTCCGGCGACGCCGGCTGCGCTGACAGCACGCTGACGGCGACGGCGATCGGGTTCGATGCCCGCGGGCTCGGCCTCGACGCACCGACGCGACTCCGGATCTACATCTTCCGGACCGGCGATACCTACGAGCGGCGTCGCCCGGACGTCGATCCCTGCGTGGCGGCCTGGGCGCAGGACCCGGCCACCGTCGAGTTCGTCAACGCGAAGCCATTCGTGCTGGCAGGCCAGGGCCCGTGGCCGCCTGCCTTCATGGCCGCCATCCGCGAGGCGCTCGCCGTAGCCGCCGGTAACGGCGGCTGATCAAGGCGAACCGTGACGGCGCCCTCTAGACGATGCGCAGCCCGAGGATCCGCCGAGCGATCACGAGGCGTTGCACCTGGCTGGTCCCCTCCCCGATCTCGGTCAGCTTTGCGTCGCGCAGGTACCGCTCGACCGGGTAGTCGGTGACATACCCGTAGCCGCCGTGGACCTGGATCGCCGCGTTGGTGGCGCGACTCGAGACCTCGGACGAGAAGAGTTTCGCCTGGGCGGCGACCAACGCGAAATCGCGCCCCTGGTCCTTGAGCCAGGCCGCCTTCCAGACCAGGGCCCGAGCGGCCTCGATCTCGGTGGCCATGTCCGCGATCATGAAGGCGACCCCCTGGAAGCTGCCGATCGGGCGACCGAACTGCTCCCGCGTCTGCGCGTAGGGCACGGCCGCGTCCAGGGCAGCCTGGGCAAGCCCGACGGCCATCGCCGCAATGCTGATCCGTCCGCCGTCGAGAATCTTGAGGAAGGTCCGGAAGCCGTCGCCCTTGGCGCCGAGCAGGTTCGCCGCCGGGATCCGGCAGGCATCGAAGATGAGTTCGCCCGTCGCCGACGCGTGGAGGCCGAGTTTCTCCTCCAGCCGTCCGACGCGGAATCCGGGCGTCTCGGCCGGGACGATGAACGCGCTGATCTCCGCGCTGCCGTCGTCCTTGGAGCCCGTCCGGGCGGTCACGATGTAGGTGCCCGCCTGACCCGCATTGGTGATGAAGCGCTTTGCACCATCGAGGACCCACGTCCCGCCGTCCGGCCCATCCACGTGGTTGGCCGTGGTCCGCGTTCCGCCTGCGTCCGAACCGGCACCCGACTCGGTCAGGCCATAGGCCCCGAGGACCCGGCCGCTGGCCATCGGAACGAGGAACGTCTGCTGCTGCTCGGGCGTGCCGGCGAGATGAAGCGGGCCACAGCCGAGGGACGTGTGGGCCGCAACGATCAGCCCCAGCGAACCCCACACGCGGCTGATCTCCTCGATCGCGATGGCATAGGCCAGCGTGTCGAGACCGGCCCCTCCCTCGTCCTCCGGAATGGGGATGCCGAGCCAGCCCATCTCGCCGAGGCGACGCACGATCTCGGTCGGAAACTTCCGCTCACGCTCATGCTCGTCGACGACCGGCGCCACCTCGCGGACCATGAACTCGCGGATGGTCGAGCGGAGCAGGTCGTGCTCTGCGGAAAGGTCAAGGTCCATGGCCGGAGCGTAGCATCCGTCGCTCCGCAGACGCCGGCCGATCCCCCCGCCAAGGACACAGATACGCGGTATGGGCTAGCCTCTGTTCCATGACGGAACCTCGTCCGTACATAGCGCCGAAGCCCCCGAAGTCAGTCGCCGTGTCGGCGTTCGGCCACGGAACGGGTAACGGCGCGGCCGCTCACCTTCCGTCTCCGTCGTCGCTCCGGCGCGCGATCCTGGTCAACCTGCGCCAGTACGGGCCGATGTCCCCGGACGGAATCGCCAAGCACCTTGGCGCAAGTCGGACGGGCGTCCTGCAGCAGCTCCACGCGCTCGAGCAGGGCGGGCTGGTTACCCACGAGATCGAGCGCCACGGGGTCGGCCGTCCGAGGCATCGCTACGACGTGACGCCGGACGCGCAGGATCTCTTTCCGATGGACTACGACGGGTTCGCGATCGGATTGATCGATGCCATCACCACCGTCGGTGGGGCGGGGCTGCTCGACGAGGTGCTTGTCGCCCGGCGCCAGCAACTAGGCGCCCGTCTTCGGAGCGAGATGGCCGAGCGACTGAGGCCCGACGCTTCCCTGGCGGATCGCGTTCGGGAGCTGGCTGTGATCCAGGATGCCGGTGGGTATCTCGCTGAGGCAACCGTCGAACCGGACGGGACGGTCCGGCTCACCGAGCACAACTGCGCGATCTTCCACGTCTCGCGCGATGTCTCGTCATGCTGCGAGGCCGAGCTCGCGCTGTTCAAGGAAGTTCTCGGCGTCGAGGTCGTTCGCGAGACGCACATCGCGAACGGCGAGCGAGCATGCACGTACCGGATGGATCCGGAGTCGCCCAGAGCCTGATCGCGGGCGCTTGCCTCAGGCCTCTTCGCGCTCCACGGCTACCCGGGTGGCCGGCTGGCGCGCCGCCTTCGGGACGTTCGAGACGTCCGGGACGAACGAGGCCCCCATGGCGGTGGCGGCGGCGATTTCCTGCTCCTCGACGGACAGAATGCCGAGTCGCCCCAGCGTTGAGAACTCGTCGCGCATGTAGGTCTTGAGCATTTCCGGGCCGTCGGTCGAGATCGTGAAGCGCACGCGGTTGCGCCGGAACGTGTCGAAGATCCAGCGGAACTCCTCCCAGCCGGAAACGACGTTCGTGTTGAGGTTCGAGGTCGGACAGATCTCCAGGACGATCCCGCGCTCGCTGATCATCGCCATCGCCCGGGGATCGTAGGCCGCCTTCACGCCGTGTCCGATCCGATCCGGCTCGAGGAGCTCGACCACGCGGGCGACCTCGTCCATCGGGCCCGACTCGCCGGTATGAATGGTGATCCCGAGGCCGTACTTCCGGGCTCGCCGCATCAGCTTCCGATAGTCGGCAACGCGGAAGGTGGCCGACTCTGGCCCGGCAATGTCGAGGCCGACGACGCCGCGATCACGCCACGTGATGGCCTTCTCCGCGATGATCTCATTGAGCTGGTACGGAAACGCCCGATCGAGGCAGAAGATCAGCCCCGGCTTGACCGGGTATTCGAGGCGTGCGCGATCCATCCCGCGGACTGCGGCCGCGATGATGTGATCGAGGTCCTGCTCACCGCCGCGATTTCGCTTCATCGGGTTGAAGCGAAGCTCCATGGTCGTGATGTTGTTCTTCCGGTACGCCCCGCCGATGACCTCGTAGACGCTCCGCTCGACGGCCAGCGGTGAGCTCTGGATCAGCTCCGTCCAATGGAACAGCTGAAGGTAGGTTTCGAATGACTTGGTGGCCCGCGGGTTGACCGTGATCAGCTCACGGAACTCCCAGTAGTCCTTCGTCGGAAGCTTGATCCCCTGCGAATGCGCGATCCCCCACATGATCGAGGGCGTGACGGCTGCGCCGAGGTGGCAATGCAGTTCCGCGAGCGGGATCGAGCGCGAGAGTTGTCGAGCCATCAGACCTCAGGATAGCGGGCCCTCGTTACTTCGCCAGGTGTCGGTGACGATCGCGTTCGACCTTGGCGGAGTCGCGCCGACCTCGTTCAGTAATCTGGTCGTCGAGCCCGTTTGAGGATCACCCGCCTGCCGACGCCGGAAACCCGATGCAGATCGTGTAGCCGGGGGCGTCCTGGGCCGATCCGGCTCGGAAGCCGTACGAGGCCGGGCCACCGAACTCGGCCGTGAGGACCGGCGCCGCGATGGCGAGGCCCGGGACCGCCCCCGCGGCGGTCAGGACGGGCAGGGGCCCATCGTAGGCGAACGGAAACAGAATCGTCGCGCTGATTGACGTCGGGCCCGATGCCGCGGGCCCGACGAACCCGATCACGGTCGGCCGTCCGCGGACGATGGTCTCGCCGCAGCCGAGGAGGTTGGGCCCAGTCAGGCCTCCGTATGGCCCGTCGGACTCGAGCCCGATGTCCAGCAGCCGGAGGGAGGATGGCGTCGATACACCGTCGAGTGCCTCGGTCGTACCGAGCAGGACACCGCCTGTGCCGGCGAAGCGAGCCCAGGCGCGGGTCGCCGAGAGCAGCACCGGTTCGGGTTGCAGGCCGCCGGGCCTGAGCTCGACATGCCAGGTCAGGTCGTGGGTCCCATCCGCGTCGATGAACTCGACCCGCAGGGCGTAGACGCCGGGTCTCCAGGCCGCTCCGCCGGGCCGCGCGAAGGCCACGAACGAAAGTTCCTCCCCGGAGACCTTCATGCTGGTGCCCCCGACCTCCGGGCCTGACCGAGACGGCGCGAGACGGAGCAGATCGGCGGAGTGGACGTCGGCCCAGGCCGGCAGCACGACGCCAAGCCACGTGGCGCTTGATTGGTAGGCCCGGGCGGTGAAGGACCGCGACCGACCCTCTATTGGCTGACGATCCACGTCCAGCCAGGCTGCGGCTTCATCGAGCATCGGACCGGGCGCAGCGAGCAACGGGATCGCCGCATCATCCCTCCAGGCGAAGGGACCGACAGGCAACCCAAGCGGTCCATCCCGCGGCAGGTCGGGTCCAGCGGGTATGAGCTCGGCCCACGGCTCAGCCGGGGGCAGCGCGCCGAATCGGTTCAGGATCTCGACGCTCATGCGCCGGATGTCGGGACCGATCAGGATATCGACCCGATAGCGGCCCGCCTCCCACGACCGGAAGAGGCGTCCATGCCGATCCTCCAGGCCGAACAGGTAGGCACCTCGGCCCGGCACCTCGTTGAGCGGTCGCGCATCGATCCACTCAAGATCCCCATCCCCATGGTCCCGCCAGATCCTGACGCCGAGGGGCGTCTCGGCCTGCGGGAATGTGACGCCCAGGGCGACGACGGCATCGTCACCCGCGTCGACGACCGCGACATCGCGTGCGGAGCCTCCGCCGTCCACGGTGGCCCAGTGCTCGGCATACCGTCCCGGGACGCGGTCGGACGCCGCGTCCGAGGCGTCAAAGGCGATCGCGCGAATCCCCCACGCCTCGCGCCGGGAGACGACCGACGCGACGTTCGCCCACGTCACCGGGTCGAATCCGGCAGCGCGTGGGCTCTCGTCCGGCTCCGGGACGGACGCCTGCTGGGTCGGCGCCGGGCTGGCGGCGATCTCCGGGCCCGCGGTTGCCGGGCCCGGGACTCCCCACGGTTTGACGACGGCAACAATGACTGCCGCCACGGTGAGGACCAGACCGACGACAAGGGGATCAATCCTCCGACGAGGCCGGCCGAGCGTGACCGGCTCAAAATCAACGCTGACCTGCGGGGTCGGCCCGTCCGTGGCGCGGGCACGCCGGCCTTCGCGGTCGATGCCGTTCCGTGGGGCGACAGATCTGGGTGCCACAGCCCCTGGAGGATACCTTTCGTCGGTGCGTCGGGCCCCGGTTGTCGTTCCGTGTGCCGCCGGGTGGGGCCGTCAGCCCGCGAGCGGGACCACCCGGCCGTCGACGTCGAGGGTGGCCTGGCGGCGGCGCATGGCCTTGAGCTCTGCGCCGGGTACCTGGTCGCGAGCGTGGTAGCTGGAACGGACGAGCGGGCCGGATTCGACGTGCTTGAAACCCAGGGTGAGGGCCTCGACCTTCATCGCGACGAACTCATCGGGATGGTAGTAGCGCTCCAACGGCAGGTGCTTCAGGGACGGCCGGAGGTACTGCCCGATCGTAAGAATGTCGGTGTCGACGTCGCGTAGCGCGACGAACGCCTCGGTGAGCTCGTCACGCGTCTCGCCGAGACCGACCATGAGCGAGCTCTTCGTGTGGATGTCGTGCCCGGATTCGGCGGCATAGACCTTGGCTCGTTCGAGGACGCCGAGCGTCCGATCCCAGCGGGCGCGCTTTCGAACCGGCTTCTGGAGGCGCTTCACGGTCTCGAGGTTGTGGTTGAGGATGTCGGGGCCAGCTTCCATCACCGTCCGGAGAGCCGCTTCCTGCCCGTTGAAATCGGGGATCAGGACCTCGATTCCCATGCCGGGAATGCGATCGCGGAGCTGCCGAATGGTCGCCGCGAAGACGCTGGCGCCGCCATCAGGTAGATCATCGCGGGCGACAGAAGTCACGACGACATGCTCCAGGCCGAGACCCTCGAGGGCGTCGGCGACCCGGCGCGGCTCGTCGTCATCGAACCAGGTGGGCTTGCCCGTCTTGATATTGCAGAAGCCGCACGCTCGGGTGCAGGTGTCGCCAAGGATCATGATCGTGGCGGTCCGCTGATCCCAGCACTCCCCGATATTGGGGCAATGGGCCTCCTCGCAGACTGTGTTGAGGTTGAGACCCTGGAGGAGTCGCTTCAGGTCCTGGTAGTTCTCCCCGGAAGGCATCCGAGCCTTTATCCAGTCGGGATGGCGGCGCAGCGCGGCGGAACCGTCCGTGGCCGGGAGGCCGATGAGTCCGCCACCACCCATGGCGATCGAGATCTGCTCCGCAGACGCGTGGCCGTGCCCCGTTCCTGGGGCCTCGAACATGGGGAGATCGCGGCTCATGCGCTAATAGATCGCAGTGTCCGGTCCGACGGCCTCGAGCCAGGCCTTGATGTC
>JAQBHC010000098.1:0-63106 GCA_032128175.1 Chloroflexota bacterium
GGGATCTCGTCGCCGCCCTGCGGGCCGAGTTGGGGGCCGTTGACCCGGCCCGCACGTGTGATCTTGCGGCTGAGCTGGCGGGACTTGATGGAACGCGGCGCGTGTCATCGGTTCATCGTGACCCGGTCCTCGCGCGCGTGGTGGTTCGACTCGGTCGGCGCCGTTCAACGGTGGACGGAGCGGGCTTCGACTGGGTTGCGTCCGCAGAACATTGCCGGCTCGCCTACCTCCGCGGGCTGTTCCTGTCACGTGGTTCGCTGAGCCTGTCGGGCGCCCGGACGCACCTCGAGTTCGTGCTTGATCGGGCTGAGGCGCCAGTGCTCGCCGCGTGGTTGAGGGAGGAGGGTATGCCGTCCTCCTGGCGCATCCGCCGTGGCCGAGGCGTCGTCACCTGGAAGAGCAACGAAGTGATCGGCCTCTTTCTGCGACGGATCGGGGCAGGTGCGGCCCTCCTCGAGCTCGAGGCGCGCCAGGTGTCGCGGACACTGCGCGGTGATCTCAATCGCATCCTCAACGCCGAGTCCTCGAACCTTCAGCGCTCGGTGGCCGCGGCCGGGCGCCAGCTCGCCGCGATCGATGAGCTCGAGTCCGATGGCCGCCTCGCCGAACAGCCGTACACGGTTCGGGTCGTGGCGGAAGCCCGGCGCGAGACCCCCGAGGCGACGCTCGCAGACCTGGCCGATCGCCTGGGCCTCCATCGCTCCGGCGTGCAGCGCGCACTCGAGCGGATCGAGCGAGTCGCCCTTCATGGCGAGTCCCGGCCGCGTCGTCTGGCATGATCCGCTGATGCGCAGGGTGATCGTCGCCGGGAACTGGAAGATGCACAGCACGCCTGCCGATGCCGGTGAACTCGCGCGTGGAATCGCGGCCCGCACGCGCGTGGCCGGTGTCGTTCGCGTGCTCTGCCCGCCCTATGTCTGTCTGGACGCGGTCGCCGCAGCCGTCGCCGGTCCTGCATCGGCGGCTCCGGATGGCAGCGGCGTGTGGGTCGGAGCGCAGAACGTCCACCACGAGGCGGCGGGCGCGCATACCGGCGAGATCGCCGCGAGCATGCTGGTCGGGCTTGCCGACTGGGTGATCGTCGGGCACTCGGAGCGGCGCCGCGACGCGGGCGAGACGGACGCCCAGATCGCCGCAAAACTGACCCGGGCCTGGGCGGCCGGGCTCCGCCCGATCCTGTGCGTTGGCGAGGTGCTCGCGGATCGAGACGCTGGACGGGCGGAGTCTGTCGTCGAGGGGCAGCTCAGAGGCGCACTCGCCGGCGCGGCCGTCATGGATGTCGCGGCGGCGAGCGACGATCAGCAGCTCCCGTGGCTGACCATCGCGTACGAGCCCGTCTGGGCGATCGGCACGGGCCGCAATGCCCGCGGCGCCGATGCGGCTTCGATGGCTGAAGCCATCCGACGAACCCTCGATGACCTCGGGATTCCTGGTGCCGATGTGCCCATCCTGTACGGCGGATCGGTGACTTCGGCCAACATCGATGAGTTCCTGTTGGAACCGTCGCTCGATGGGGCGCTCGTCGGCGGCGCGTCACTCAAGGTCGATGAGATGGCCGGGATCGTCGCCCGGGCGGGGCTGACGGCAGCGGCTCGCAGCGGCAGGTGAGCCCGAAGTCCGTCCGTCCTCGACCGCTCGTCCTCGTCATCCTCGATGGATTCGGCATCGGCGGGAACGTGGCGGCCGATGCGATCCAGGCGGCAGCGATGCCGACCTGGCGGAGCCTCCTCGAGCGCTGGCCCCACAGCGCGCTTGGAGCTTCCGAGGGCTCCGTCGGGTTGCCGCCGGGCCAGATGGGCAACTCCGAAGTCGGGCATCTCAACCTCGGTGCCGGGCGACCCGTCCAGCAGGACCTGCCGCGGATCGATGCCGCTATCGACGACGGCTCGTTCTTCGCGCGCCCCGCGCTGCTGGCTGCCTGCGACCGAGCCCGCGACGCCGGCGGGCGCCTGTCGATCGTCGGTCTGGTTGGCCCCGGCGGCGTCCATGCCAACGACCGGCATCTGGTTGCACTTGCCGATCTGGCTGCCCGTCGCGGTGTCGCATCGGTTCGCGTGCACGCCCTGTTGGACGGACGGGATACGGCGCCGCGATCCGCGCTCGGCTTCGTAACGGAGCTCGAGGCTCGACTAGGCGCGGCGCATCCGGACGCGAAGATTGCATCCGTCGGTGGCCGCTACTACGCGATGGATCGCGATCGTCGCTGGGATCGGGTCGAGATCGGCTATGACGCGATCGTCCACGGGGCGGGGGCGTCGGCTGAGAGCGCCCAGGCGGCCATCGCCCGAGCCTACGAGCAGGGCGAGTCCGACGAGTTCATCAGGCCGGTCGTGATGGTCGATGTGGGCGGCCGGCTTCGCGATGGCGACCCGATCATTCACCTGAACTTCCGGGCCGACCGGGCTCGTCAGCTGACCCACGCGCTGGCCGACCCCGAGTTCGCCGCGTTCGACCGAGCCGCGCCCGACGGATCAGCGGCGCCGCGCGGACTGCAGGTCACCACGATGACCGAATACGAAGCGGCACTTCCGGTGGCCGTGGCCTTTCCCCCCGAGAACAGCCACTCGCTCGCGGATGCCTGGGCCGAGGCGGGCTGGCGGCAGCTCCATCTCGCCGAGACCGAGAAATACGCGCACGTCACCTACTTCTTCAACGGCGGCCGGGAGGCCCCCCATCCCGGCGAGGAGCGGGTGCTGGTTCCGAGCCCGAAGGTCGCGACCTACGACCTCGAGCCGCAGATGAGCGCGCCCGGCGTGACGGACGAGCTCGTCGCCGCCATCCGAGGCGGCCTGTACGACGTCATCGTGGTCAACTATGCCAATGCCGATATGGTCGGCCACACCGGCGACTGGACCGCCACGCTGACGGCGCTCGAAACTGTCGATACCTGTCTCAGCCGTGTCACCAAGGTCCTCGCGGAGCTCGATGCAGCCGATCCATCGGGGCCTGGCTCGATCCTCGCAGTCACCGCGGATCACGGCAACGCCGACGAACTGCTCGACAGCGAGGGCCATCCGGTCACCGCGCACTCTCTCAACCCGGTGCCGTTCCTGCTGGCCGGCCGAGCCGTGGACGAGAGGCGACTCACCGATGGCGTGCTCGCCGACGTTGCTCCGACGCTGCTCGAGGTGCTCGGCCTGCCTGCCTGGCCGGAGATCACCGGGCACTCGTTGCTACGCTCATGATCAACCGACCGGCGATCCATGACGAGTGCCGTGACGGCCGCCGCGGCGGGGTCGGGCCGGCACCCTGTGCTACCATCCGACGCCGTCACCCTGGAGGACCTGCTTCGTGAATCCTGTCCTGGCCGCGGGCCAGCTCATCGTCTCCGTCGCCCTCATCCTGTCCGTCATCATGCAGGCTCGAGGAGCCGGTCTGTCCGGCGCATTCGGCGGTGATTCCGCCGTCTACCGAAGCCGCCGCGGGATCGAGCGTCGCCTGTGGCAGTTCACGATCGCGCTGCTGGTGCTGTTCGTCCTCTTCTCGATGACCTCGTACCTGCTCGACAAGTCCGGGGCCTAGCCGGCCGCCGCTGTCGCGGTCCGCAAGCGACGACCACGCGATGCACCTTCGCGACCGTGCGGTCATCGGCCTTCTGTCCCTCGTACTGGTCGGCCTGACAGCTGCCGTCGTCGCGCCGTCGCTGGCGCCGGCTGATCCAGGCGAAACCCCGAGCGCGAGCGACCGTGTCCTCAGGCCGTACGTCGAAGGGGTCATCGGCAGCGCCGCTACGCTGAGTCCGTTCAGCGCCCAATCGGTGGTAGAGCGGACGATCGCGTCCCTCCTGTTTCGGGGACTTGTCCGGCTGGGTCCTGACGACCGATTGATTGGTGATCTCGCGGAGCGCTGGACCGTAGACGACTCGGGATCCGCGTGGACCTTCCATCTTCGGCCCGGCCTCTCATGGCACGACGGCGAGCCGATCACCTCGGCCGACGTGCTGTTCACCGTCCGGGCCCTCAGTGATCCCTCCTACCAGGGGCCGGGGGCTGCGTCATGGCGCGAGGTGACGGCGACGTCCGCGGATCCACTCACCGTCACCCTGACATTGGCGACGCCCCTCGGCGGCTTCCTCCAGGCCGCCACCCAGCCCATCGCACCCGAGCACCTTCTCGGCCGTATCGCCCCCGCGGAGCTACCGGCTGCCTCGTTCGGGCAACGGCCGGTTGGCTCTGGCGCCTTCCGCCTCGGGTCCCTGGATGCGGAGCATGCCGTTCTCGTGCCGTGGGTGGCAGGCGATGTCCCGGATCGTTCGGCGGCACCCGGCCAATCGGCGCCGCAGGCCACGGATTCGCTGGCCTCACCGTCCCCAAGCGCTCCGGGCGGAGCACCCGTCCCGTACCTCGACGGGATCGTGTTCCGGTTCTTCCCAAATGCGGCTGCTCTGGAGGCGGCCTGGTCCCTCGGCCAGCTCGACGGAGCAGGCGGCCTGCCGGCCGGGGCGGCGGCGCGGCTGACCGCAGGCGGCGATGCCAGGATCATCCGATACCCATCGACGACGCTCTTCGCGGTTACGCTCAATCTGCGCCCAACGCATCCACAGTTCCGCGACGCTGGCGTGCGTGTGGCCCTGCTCCAGGCGATCAATCGCGATGCGATCGTGGGCTCACTGCTCGGCGGGTTCGCCACTCGCGCCGACGGCCTGATTCCGAGCACGAGCTGGGCATTCGACTCGGACGCGACCACCGCTATCGCTTACGACCCGGAAGCCGCAACGGCGGCGCTGGTTGCCGCCGGCTGGAAGCACGCTGCTGACGGCGGCTGGATCCCGAAGGGCGGCAAGGATCCGCTCACCATCGAGATCATCAGCCCGTTGGAGGAGGCGAACCCGACGGCATTCGGCATTGCCGCCGCTGTCGCGGCGGACTGGCAGGCCATCGGCTTGACCGTCACCCACGTCCCACTCCCCGGTGCCGAATTCGTGGGCGACCGACTGCAGGTCGGGGAATTCGACGCGGCGGTCACGGGCACCACGATCGGTCTCGATCCGGACCTCTATCCGCTCCTTGCCTCGACGCAGGCAAAGCGCACAGGCTCGAACTTCAGCGGGCTTCAGGATCCCACCCTGGATCCGCTGCTGGTCAAGGCTCGCGCCCCCGGCTCCGACGAGGTACGCAAGGCAGCCTACGCGGCCCTCCAGGTCAAGCTTTCCGCGGGCACCTACGTGCTGCCGCTGGCCTTCGGAGACCTCGTCGTGGTGGTCCGAAACACGCTCAGCGGACCCCTCGAACGACCGGTCGGAGCCCCCGGGGACCGATTCTGGGATGTGCTAACATGGCGCCTCGCCGAGGGCCGTTGAGCACGGCACCACTAGCTCGCAGATCCGTGCCGAGGTGGCGAAATTGGCAGACGCGCTAGCTTCAGGAGCTAGTGCCCGCAAGGGCGTATGGGTTCAAGTCCCTTCCTCGGTACCACCCCTCGCGGACCCCGCTCAGATCCTCGGAGCCGGCGAACACACCTGATGCCCAGGTGGCGGAATTGGTATACGCGTACGTTTGAGGGGCGTATGAGGCAACTCATCCGGGTTCAAGTCCCGGCCTGGGCACCACACTACTCTTCCTGACCGAGTCCGACTGGGGCCGCGCCCGGCAATCCGATAGGCTGAACCTCGGGCGGTTAGCTCAGTTGGTCAGAGCGCCTCGTTTACACCGAGGAAGTCACTGGTTCGAGTCCAGTACCGCCCACCATCCCCCTGACGTTCCGGGCGGCTGCGCGCCCACGTGCCTGCGCGTCCCGGTTCAGAGCCCCCTGCTAGACTGCCCGGACGGGGGAGACCAAGCGTGACCCGCGGGACCCCGCCAGGTGGAGATTTCAATGGAATTGATCGTCATTCTCGTGATCCTTGGCGCGATCGCATTGTTCGTGATCGGGATCTACAACGGTCTCGTCGGACGACGGAACCGGGTCGATGAGGCACTCGCCCAGATCGAGGTTCAGCTGAAGCGTCGGCACGACCTCATCCCGAACCTCGTCAACGCCGTGAAGGGCTACATGGGGTTCGAGCAGAGTGTCCTGACCAAGGTCACCGAGGCGCGCGCGAATGCTGTCTCCGCTGGTGCCCAGGGCGTCGCCGCGCAGGCCCAGGCCGAGAACGCGCTGACCTCGACGCTGCGCTCACTGTTCGCGGTCGTGGAGAATTACCCGGACCTCAAGGCCAACCAGAACGTCCTCGAGCTGCAGGAGCAGCTGACGACCACGGAGAACCAGATCTCCTTCAGTCGCCAGCACTACAACGCTTCCGTCCTCGACTACAACACGTCGATCCAGACATTCCCGGCCCTGGTCTTCGCGGGGATGTTCGGTTTCGCCAAGCGTGACTTCTTCGACGCCGAGCCCGAGGCTTCGAACGTTCCCACGGTGGATCTGAGCCTCAGCTGAGCACGGCTACGGGCATCAGGCCCGGGCCTTCGGAGAGCACATGGCCGCGCTGACCTTTCACGCCCAGCAGTCGGCGAACCGACGCAATTCGTTCCTGCTTGCGATCGTCGTCATCGCGCTCCTGTCCGCGCTCGGGTATGCCATCGGCTACGCCGTGACCGCGAGTCCGGCGGGTGGGATCGGGGCGACGGGGATTGCGATCGGCATCGGGAGCCTCATGTCGCTGGGCAGCTACTTCGCCGGCGACAAGCTGGTCCTGGCGGCGTCCGGAGCCAAGCGCGCGGACGACGGCCAGACCCCGCAGCTCCTGAACGTGGTTCGCGAGCTCGCCCTCGCGGCCAACATTCCCATGCCGGCGGTGTATCTCATCGATGACACCGCCCCGAACGCATTTGCCACCGGCCGCGATCCGAAATACGCTTCGATCGCCATCACGACCGGCCTGCTCCAGAAGCTGGACCGGGAGGAGCTCCAGGGCGTGATCGGCCACGAGCTGTCGCACGTGCGCAACCTCGACATCCGGTTCTCGCTCCTCGTCGGTGTGCTCGTGGGCTCCGTTGCCTTGCTGTCCCACTTCTTCCTGCGCTTCACCTGGTTTGGCGGCGGCCGCCGTTCGGGAAACAGTGATCGAGGCAGCGGGGGACTGCAGGCGATCATGTTCGTCATTGCCATCGTGCTGGCGATCGTCGCCCCCATTGCGGCCCGCCTCGTTCAACTGGCGGTCAGCCGACAGCGCGAGTACCTGGCCGATGCATCCTCCGTCGAACTGACCCGGAACCCGGCCGGTCTTGAGCGCGCGCTGGCCAAGATAGCGACGGACCGAGAGGTACTCGAGGTCGCCAACCCGGCCACCCAGCACCTCTACTTCACGAACCCGATCAAGAAGTTCGAGGAGCGCTCGAACTCGATCTTCTCGACCCACCCGGCGATCGTCGATCGGATCAATCGGCTGCGTGAGCTGAACCATCAAACGCCACTCCATTCGGCCGATCTGGCCCAGCTCGCCGGCCTCAGTTGAAGCGGCGGCCCGGGCTCGCGGCGCGCCGGACTTCGAACGGCCGATGGTTTGCCGCTCCGGAAAGGCCCGTGCTATCCTCCGGCACGCCGTCGGGCCGTTGGTCCGCAAGGCCCATCGGGCCGAGATAGCTCAGTTGGTAGAGCACGCGACTGAAAATCGCGGTGTCGCCAGTTCGAATCTGGCTCTCGGCACCATCGCCGGTGCGCGCAGCAATCCCGAGCGGAAGTGGCTCAGTTGGTAGAGCATCACCTTGCCAAGGTGAGGGTCGCGGGTTCGAGTCCCGTCTTCCGCTCCATTTCTTTGCCCGTCAGCCCTGGCTGACCCAGATGGCCCAATCGACCGGCTGCCCCTTGGTCTAGTGGTAGGACAGCGGACTTTGGATCCGTTGGGCGAGGTTCGAATCCTCGAGGGGCAACCACCTCCGGATCCGGTCCGGCTCCCCGGCCCGCCGAGGGCTGGCTGTCCCGGGTCCGCCGAGGGCTGGCCACTGCGGGCCGCCGCCGACCGACTGGCCGCCTCGAGCCCGATGATCCAATCGGCCCTCGGGCAGTTGCTATGGCACAATCCGCGGGCTGCGATCCCGAGGCGACGTGGTGAAGTGGCTTAACACGGAGGTCTGCAAAACCTCTACTCACCGGTTCGAATCCGGTCGTCGCCTCCACAATCTGAACACAACTCGGCCCGCTTCGGTGTCGCCGTCACCGCAGTCCGGCGCGAGGGCACGATGCGTCCAGGGTGAAATCGCGTTGCGTGAGCGCACCGGAATCTGTCGACAAGTAGGTAGAACTCACGCCGTCGCTGGCGCATGATGCCTACAACGGAGAGGTGGCAGGAGCTTTGGGGGGAGTTCCGCGGTACGGCGTTCCATTGAATCGGTCGCCCGACTCGTACCGCAGGCCAATGGCGAGACCGACCTCGGCCGAAGGAGGTAGTTGCTCATGGTGCGCCGATTCATGAAGAGTTTCGGGGTTGCGGTCTCGGTGGCCGCCATTGTCCTCAGCCTCAGTGCCAGTGCCGTCTTCGCTGGTGAAGTCACCGGAAACGGTAAGCCGCTCTGGACGAATACCGAGGATTGGGACGCACACCACACGCTGCATGGCAAGTCGTTGTGCGCCTTCTCAGGACAGGAAGATGACCAATTCCTCTCCAGCCCCGATTACAGTCCCGACGCTGGTCATGCGCAGTCGTGGGGGCAGATCTCCAAGTCAGGCAGAACCTTTCTCACCTCGATAGGTTTGAATCCTGGTATCGCATGCAACCCGACCAAGAGTGGGGGCGAGTAGTCAACGGTAAATAGCGCTTGCTCTGTGCCTGGGGTCGGGGCCAACCCTCCTCCCCATCAATGGCAGCGACGTGGAGGCCGTCGGCCACGAGCCGGCGGCCTCCATCGACACGAACGGCCAGGTTGATCGACTGGCGAAGGCCTTGCGGGACGCTGCGCGGGGATGACCCCGTCATGGATGGCCTCGTGGGCGCCTGGGGCGTCGACCTGGCTCCGTTCCTAGCGCGATCGGAGCGGGACGAGACGCCCGCGGCCGTACGCGACGAAGGCAGCCATGACGAGCCATAGAACGTTGAATGGGATGTTCACGACCTCGTCGCGACTAAGGTGGAACAGGATTGCGCCGGCCATGATCGGGATCAGCCCGAGGGCCGCCAGGGCAGTGAGCCGAGGCTGGATGCCCGTCAGGCCCGGCAGGATCAAGCCGGCCGCCGCGGCGATTTCCGCAATCCCGATGGCCATCGCGGCCGGTTGGCCCACCATGTCGTAGACCCACGACATTATCTCGGGCAGACCGTCGGGAGCCACGAACTTCATGATGCCGTAGGCGAGGAATACAAGAGCCAATACTCCCTGAGCGACCCAGAGCGCGATGTTCATTCGAGCCTCCTTGCGCCATGCGCCCCACCGAACGCCCACCTCGGTACCTGGCCTGCCTCATGCTGTCAACCTGGGCAGGCAATCCGGCACCGAAATCTGCGCAGCTTCGCCCCTCCGACCTCGTACCATCGCGTGGTGGAGGACCAACGGAGTCCGCTCCTCGGAAGCCTGACCGTCGCGGTCGCCGCGTGCCTGTTCGCGATGCTCGGTGTCCTGTCCCGCAACGCCTATGACCTCGGGTTGACTCCATTCGCCTTCGTGACCTGGCGAGCAGGGGTTGCAGCACTTGGGATGGCCGCGTTCATCCTCGTGGGTCTCCGGCGCGGTGGACGGCTGGTCGGCTGGCGCTCGCTCGATCGCCGGGCCCGCGCGTCACTCGGGGTGGCCGCGCTCATGGGTGCCACGCTGGATCTCACGATGTTCCAGGCCTTTGCCCGGGTGCCGGTCGCAATCGTGCTCCTGTGCTTCTACCTGTTTCCCGCGCTCGTCGCCGCAGGATCCGCGCTCCTGGGCTGGGAGCGGATGGACCGGCGGCGGGCCGCAGCGTTGGTCATCGCAATGGGCGGGATGGTGGCGGTCGTCCTCGGCGGCCCGGGTGACGGAACCGCGGCCGGACTGGATCCGGTGGGGGTTGTTCTCGCCCTGGCGTCTGCGGGAGCTCAGGCGGTCTTCGTACTCATCAGCCGCCATGGATATCGAGCGGTCCCGACGGACCAGGCGATGGGCGTGATCCTCACGATCTCGGCCGTGATCGCGGCCCTCCTTGCGATCGGCGGCGTCGGATGGTCGTCGTTGTCGCTGCCGCTCTCATCACCCGGGCTCCTTGGCCTGATGGTCTTCGCCGGCCTGTTCGCGGCGGCCATTCCGAGCTTCATGTTCCTCGCCGGCATTCGATCGATCGGTCCGGTCCGATCCGGGATCCTCATGCTGATCCAGCCGGTCGTCGGCGTCGCCCTTGCTGCGCTGCTCCTGCAGGAAGCGGTCGGCCCCATCCAGGCGACCGGCGGCATCGCCATCCTCGTCGCGGCGGTGATCATCCAACGCTCGACCACTCAAAGCCAGCCCTTGCCCGCACACACCCCGGCCCCATGATCAATCCCCGCGCGCTTGCGAAACGCCGGCGCAGACCCCCGAGCTTCCGGTACGCTGCAAGAGCCGGAGTGGCGGAATGGCAGACGCAGTCGACTTAAAATCGGCAGCCCGCAAGGGCGTGAGGGTTCGAGTCCCTCCTCCGGTACCAATCTGTCCCACCGACCCGGAGCGGAACCCCCTACGGCAATGTCACAAACTGTGAGAGGAACCCCCGCGCCGACGCCGTGTCCATTCGGTAGGCCACGTTCGTCGAGCGGCAGATTGCGTCGCCCGTGATCGTGGTCGCGGCAACGGTGTCAGTACCGCCCAGGAAGTTCGGCCCACCGGAATCGCCATAGCACGCGCCGCCATTGCCGAGTGCCGGGTTCTGGGAGATCCGGAGCCACGCCTTGTTCGTCGTGTTCAGGGTCCCGGTGGCCACCATCCGAACGTCGTCGTAGAGGTACCGATGGCCGCCAGGCCCGTTGGTCACTTCATTGGCGCCGTAGCCCACGGAAGTGAATAGCTGGTTCTTCGGAAGCGCTGAGAAGGCACCGGCTGCCGGCAGGCGCGCCGGTGTAGTGCCCGCAATCGGCTCGTCGAGAACGACCACGGCGATGTCATGCGGATCGCTTTGCTTGCCAGGATAGGCCGGGTCCGAGTGGAAGGTGCCCGTGAAGGTCGTGTCGCCGTCTTCGTAATCCGTATCGAACGTGACCTCGGCGAGGCCGCCGGGCTCAGCGCAGTGGGCCGCCGTCAGAAAGACCGTTGGAGCGATGAGCGTCCCGGAGCAATAGATCCAGGTGCCATCCGAATACTGGGTCGGCGAGACCAACCCTCCGACGTACGGATGCTCGCTCCCGTCCGGGGACCCAAAGGTGATGGCGGCCACCGGGGCGACCAAGACGAAGGCTGCGAACAGCGGCAGGGCGAACATGATGCGACGCATTGCATCTCCATCGGGGGGTCGGGTCAAGATTGTATGGGGTAACAGTTTGCTGCTCCGCCCCGGCAACCCGCGCCGCCCCCGCGCGGCTATCGATCCCGTGATTCCCCTCGGGACGAAGCGTCAGCCGCGGCGGAGCAGGCCCCCGAGGCCCTTGGACTTCCGCTCCTTGCCCTCGTCCATACGGGCCAGGCCCGCAACGCCGGCTGCCAGGCGGGCGAGTTGCGCGGCGGCGGCGGAGCGCGGGGCGCCCTGGACCACGGGAATACCCTCGTTGACGCTCTTCAGGAAGGCGAACCCGTCGTGCGGGATCCTGATGGCGACCTTCGTCCCGAGCGCCTCTTCGATGTCCGGCAAGCGCAGGAGTTCACGAGCGAAGATGTCGTTAAGGACGTACGAGATTTCCGCCCGCCCGTTCCCGCCCGCGAGCATCTCGCCCAGGGCATGGACGGACTTGATCGCCGGAAACTCCGGGGTCACCACGATCACCAGATCGGTCGCCCTGGCGAAGACGATCTCGGTGCGCGAGTCGAGGATCGACCCGGCGTCAATCACGACGAAGGGAAAGGCCTCGGCGGCTGTCATCAACAGCGTGCTCACGGCGGAATCGGACACACCAGCGGCGTCCTCCGGGGTAGCCGCCGCTCCAAGGACGAGGAGCCCCGAGCCGTGGCGATCCAGGGCTGCTGTGAGGAGCGCGGGGTCGCCTACCGTTGTCGGATCGCGTAGCAGATCGGGCAGGGCCTTCCGTACGGCCATGTTGAGGTGGGTCGTCACCTGCCCGAACTGGAAGTCGAGATCGAGGAGAGCCACGGCCCCCGGCCGTTCCGCGGCAAGCCATGTGGCAACGTTCACTGCCAGGCTGGTGGTGCCGACGCCGCCCTTGGGCGAGAAGAAGGCGATGAGCCTGCGATGCGCTCCGTCCCGGATCATCGTGTCGGCCCCGCCGGACGCACCGAGATCGTGGGAGCGCTGCATTCGCAGGCCCAGCGCCTCGGCCCGTGCATCGAGCTCCCGCGGATCGAACGGCCGTGAGATCACGTCGTCGACACCAGCTTCAAGCAGCTGGATCCGATCTTCGATGTCGTCCGTCTGGACGACGCACAGAATCGGCAGCGCGCTCAGGTTGACGGCCGCGTGAAGCGCCCGAGAGGCCTCGACCAGATTCTCGACCGGCTCATCGAGGTCGATCACGAGGACGTCAACAGCCGAACCGTCGAGCCCGGAGGCTATGGCCGATTCGACCGTCTCGACAACCGTGGTCTCATGCCCGGAAGCGCGCAACGCCTCGACGACCGCGACATCCCCACCCTGGGACACAAGCAGAATACGGCTGGTTGCCAACGTGATTCCTCGTGACGAGCGGTGCACCGCCGCCGGCACATGCCGCACGGCCCCTGAGGATACATCGCCGAGCCCGTGGTAGACTCCCGGCCGGCCTTTCCGCTCCGCGTCCGCTGGACAGCGGGGCATGCCCATTGGAAGGAGATTGACGGCCCATGCGCCGATACGAACTCATGCTCGTGATCCAGCCGGACGCGCCGGACGAGCGGATCGCCGCCATCGTGGATCGCGCCACGCGCCAGATCACGACCGACGGCGGACGAATCATCAAGGTTGCCCCCTGGGGTCGCCGCCGTCTTGCCTACCCGATCGACCGACATCGCGACGGCTCGTACCACATCGTTCTCTTCGAGGCCGTGCCGACGACGATTGTCGAGATTGAGCGCACTCTGCTCATCACCGAAGAGGTCCTGCGCCATCTCATCGTTCGCCAGGATCGCCCGGTCAAGGCCTCTCAGGGCGATGGCACGGACGACTCCGACGATACTGATCTGCCGTCACCCGATGACGATGATGATGACGACGACGAGACCGAACGAATCGACGAGTCCGAGAGCGACGCGGCTCCGGCCGCCATTGACTGAGGAGGGCGAACGATGGCGTTCTGCAAGATTCAGGTGATCGGCAACCTCGGGCGGGATCCCGAGCTTCGATTCACGCCTAACGGGAAACCCGTGACCGAGTTCAGTGTCGCGGTCAACCAGGCCACCAAGAACCAGCAGACCGGAGAGTGGGTCGAGGCGACCGACTGGTTCAGGGTCAGCGTCTGGGGGGACCGGGCCGAGCGGTCGGCGGAGCAGCTCCGCAAGGGCAGCCGCGTGCTCGTGGACGGCCGGTTCCGCTCCCGCGAGTACGAGACGAAGGATGGCCGCAAGGGTCTGTCGCTCGAGATCACTGCCGACAACGTGATCCCGCTTGATCGTCGGGAGCAGGAAGGTACCTTCGCGGGCGCGGCCGCCGGCACCGCCGCTGCATCGGGCCCCAACGCCGGACCGTCGACCAGCGCCCCCGGAGCTCCTTTCGACGACACCGAGATCGACGAACTCCCGTTCTGACCACGACTTGACCACCTGCGTCCTCCCCGGGCGCCCACAGGAGAACCAATTCGATGCCACCACCTCGCACCCGCAAGAAGGACGACTTCTACCGCGATCGGCGTCGCCGCAAGGTGTGCTCGTTCTGCGCGGACAAGACGGTCCAGATCGACTACAAGGAAGTGAACCGTCTGCGCCGCTACCTGTCCGAGCGCGCCAAGATCGAGCCGCGCCGGAAGACCGGAACGTGTGCCGGGCACCAGCGTGAGTTGTCGGTGGCGCTCAAGCGGGCACGGATCGTTGCCCTCCTCCCGTACGCGCCGCAGCACCTCCGCCCCTGACGCCGTTGGCCAGGACTGCTCCGCTCAGCGTTGTGATCCCGAAACGAACGGCTCAACCGGAGCGGGGGCTCGTCATGAACGCGGCTTGCGCCCATAGCCGGATCAGGAGCGCCTGACCATGGATCTCCTGATCCTGGCCGTTTCATTCATCCTGATCCTGGCGGGCGCTGAGCTCTTCACCAACGGGATCGAGTGGTTCGGGCGCAAGCTCGGCCTTGCCGAAGGGGCGGTCGGATCGGTCCTCGCGGCCGTCGGCACGGCCCTGCCCGAGACGATGATCCCGATCATCGCGATCCTGTTTGTGCAGGGTGAGTCCACCCACGGGATTGCGGTCGGAGCCATCCTCGGGGCGCCATTCATGCTGGCGACGCTGGCCATGTTCGTGACCGGGATCGCCGTGGTCTGGCAGGCGCGGCGCCGCCCGGACGGCGACGTGATGCGTGTCGACGTACGCGTGCTGGGGCTCGACGTGCGCGTGTTTGCCGTCGCCTATGCCCTGGCCATCGGAGCGGCACTCCTGCCGAGCGATCCGACCTGGCCGAAGCTGGTCGTCGCCGGAACCCTGGTCCTGATCTACGCCTTCTACGTGAAGCGACACTTCGAGGCGGATCCCGATGTGGACCTCGAGGACCTGGCTCCGCTGCGCTTCCGGCGTCTCGATCCAGTCCACCGGCGCGTCCCGGGGCCACCCCGTCTCCGCTTGGTCAATGCGCAGGTGCTCGCGGCCCTCGGTCTCATCGTCGTGGGGGCAATCGCCTTCGTCGGCGCGGTCGAGCATCTTGCCCAGACAATCGGGGTGTCAGAAGTGTTGCTGGCCCTGATCATTGCCCCGATCGCCACGGAGCTGCCCGAGAAATTCAATTCGATCATCTGGGTCCGCCAGGGGAAGGACACACTGGCGATCGGCAACATCACCGGCGCCATGGTGTTCCAGGCGAGCCTCCCGACGGTGGTCGCGCTGGTGTTCGCTCCCGACGCCTGGGTCATCGGACCGGGTTCGTATGTTGCCTTCGCATCCGCGGGAATCGCCTTCATCTCAATCGCCGCAATCTTCATTCCGATGATCCGGCGCGGAACGCTGACCGGCCGGAGCCTGCTGATCGGCGGGGTGTTCTACGTGGCGTATCTGGTCCTGGTCCTCGGAGCGATCCTGAGTCCTGGCTGAGCCAGGTTGGGTGGTAGGCCTGGCGGGAGGCCGCGCTATACTCGCCCCCGAACCACGAGGTCCCGCGGCGTTGCCGCGACCATCAGGAGCGGTCCCCAATGCTCACCAAGAACGCAGCCGCCCCGACACCGGCCAGCCGCGAGGCGTCACCCGCGCTGGACGACCTGATCTGCTACTTCGAGGGCAAGTTCGTAGCGCAGAAGGACGCGAAGGTCGGCGTGATGACCCATGCGTTCATGTACGGCACCGCGGTGTTCGAGGGCATTCGGGCGTACTGGAATGCCGACGCGGGGGTCCTCTACGGATTGTTCCTCCACGAGCACATGGAGCGGATCCGGCGCAACGCGGGGATGCTCTTCATGGAGAATCTCCCGAGCACGGATGAACTCGTGAAGCTGGTCGTGGAGACGGCGTCCCGCAACGGGCTCCGCGAGGACCTGTACATCCGACCCTGCTTCTACAAGTCGAGCCGCGCCATCGGGGTCCGGCTTCACCACCTGGATCACGACCTGGTCATCTTCGCGGTGCCCTTCGGCAACTACATCGACGTCGACAAAGGCGTGCGGCTGATGACCTCGTCGTGGCGACGAAACGCCGACGATGCCCTCCCGGCTCGCGGGAAGATCGTCGGCGGCTACGTGAACATGGCCTTCCAGAAGACCGAGGCCGAACTCAACGGATTCGACGAGGCTCTGGTACTCACGTCGAACGGCCACGCCTCGGAAGCATCCGCTGCGAACATGTTCGTGGTCCGCGGCGGCGTCATCCTGACCCCGCCGGTCAGCGATGACATCCTCGAGGGGGTGACCCGGCGGGCCATCCTCGAGCTGGCGGCGAGTCTGGGTCTGACCGTCGAGATCCGTTCGATTGATCGATCGGAGATCTACGTGGCTGACGAGATGTTCCTGTGCGGCACGGGCGTCCAGGTCTCGCCCGTCATCGAGCTGGATCATCGACCGGTCGGCTCGGGTGCGGTGGGACCCATCACGCGCCAGATCCGGGACGCCTACTTCGATGCCGTTCGCGGGCGTAATCCCGCCTTCGCCCACTGGCTCACCCCGATCGCCATCACTGGCTGACGCGTACGCGGCTGATGGGCTCCGACCGACGGAGCCTTCGGGTCAGGGGATCGGAGGCGGCGTGAACGCTGGCGTGGTCGTCCCCGTGACAATCACGATGTCGGCCGTCGTCGTGGGGTCGAGGACGAACTCCGCCGTGGCTCCAAACACGCCTTCGAGCGTGGCGATCGTGACCGGCATGCTGGCCTCGGCGCCGTTGTAGACCTGGATGATCGCCGTCGGCTGGCTGCCGCCCGTGGGCTTCTGTCCGGGCGCCGATGCGGCCATGCCGAGGAACTCGAGGTAGTCGGCGATCCCGCTGGCCTGGCCCGTCTTCCCGGAGCCATTCAGGACGTACACGGTCGCGCCCTCGAGGGCGAGCTTCTCCCGTCGGTCGGCACTGCCCGGGTCGGCATCGAACGCATCACGGACGGCGAGTCGGATTCGGTCCACGTTTGGCACGATCGTGTAGCCACGAGGGCCCGTGCTGTCTTCGACCTGGTAATACGGTGGGGTGAAAACATACGATCGGAGATTTCGAGACGTGATGCCCTCCGCGAGCCCGAGCAACTGGGACGTCAGGCTGCGCGGGATATCGGTTCGGATCGAAGAGGCCAGGGCACCTGCCAGCTCGTCCACGTGGGGCAGGATCCGGGCGAAGTCGGCCTGCTGACGGAGCGAAAGCAGGATTCGCTGCTGCCGGGCGGCTCGATCGAAGTCGGTTGAACCGTGGCGCGAGCGAGCGTAGACGAGCGCGTCTGCGCCGCTCATGTACTGCATGCCCGAGGGAATGTAGACCCGGCGTGAAGCGCCTCCACCGGCCGGGTAGCGGTCATCCAGCACCGGCACCTGGACGTTGACGGTGACGCCACCGAGCGCATTGACGATCCGCTCGAAGCCCTCGAAATTGACTTCGACGTAGTACTTGATGTCGAGGCCGTAGAGCTCGCCGAGGATTGCCTTCAGCCCGGTGTAGCCCCGCGTCTCGTCCGTGCCCGGGAACAGGTCCGGGCGGTTCTGCACCGCGGCGAACCAGGCATTGATCTTGCCCGCGTAGACCGTGCCGAAGACCTTCCTCGCCGGCCCCGCCGGGATCGGAACGTCAACGGTGTCCCGCGGCAGCTGAAACATCGCGACCTGGTTGGTCAGCGGATCGATGGACAGGGTGATCATCGTGTCCGTGTTGTGACCACCGCCCTGCTCGTCGGCGCCAATGAGCAGGATGTTCAGCCGCTCGGTTCCGTTCCAGGGCACGACACTCTGTGAGGGCACCGGGCTCCCCACTGCCGGATCCGGCGTCGGAGTCGCGTCCGGGTCAGCGGAGGAATCAGCTGAAGGCGCCGGTGTAGCCCGGCAATCGGTCGCTTCCGGATCGAAGATGCACGCGGCCGTCGTGGCGAGGAGGGCGTCGTAGCGAGCGACCGCAACGTGGATCGTGCTCATGACCAGGAGCACCGCCACGAGGCCGGCCACCGAAGCCATCTGGAACCGAATCCCCGGTCGTCCTCGACCACGTCCAGCTCCAGCCTCGGTACGGTGTGGGCCGGTCTGGGTCGAGTCCAGCCAGCGCGCGATCCGCCAGGCATCGACGATTGCCGCGCCCCGGTAGGCCAGGGCGATGAGGTTGACGACGTAGAGCCCGCCGATGAACCACTCCTGGATCGCGAGGCCGGCGACATCGAACAGGTCGAGTCGAACGGCGATCCCGGCGACGAGGGACCCGATGAGGATCGGCGGCGCGGCCAGCCCGAGCGCGCGGCGGTACGCGCCGAGATAGGCATGGCCAAGGCCGGGGAAGAGGAGAGACAGGAACGCGGCGACAAATGCAGATCGTCGGCGCGGCCGCATCTCGTGCGCGGTCTGCATCGCGGGTAGGATACTCGGACCCGTCGTCAATCGCGCCCCGGCGGATCGGCCACGGTGCCGAACGCGCGGCGGCCGCTCAGCTCACCTCGCGAGGCCAGATGTTCCGACCCGTACCGACGCGCCCGGATCTCGTTGCCATGGAGCACGAGACCCTTGCCTTTTGGCGGGACCGCGGCACGTTTGCGGAGCTGCGAGCACAGAACGCGGCGGGCCCGCGCTGGAGCTTCCTGGACGGCCCGATCACGGCCAACAACCCGATGGGCGTCCATCACGCCTGGGGTCGGACGTACAAGGACCTGTTTCAGCGCTTTCACGCCATGCTCGGCGAGGCGCAGCGATGGCAGAATGGCTTCGATTGCCAGGGGCTGTGGGTCGAGGTGAACGTCGAGAAGGACCTCGGCTTCACGAGCAAGCGCGATATCGAGGCCTACGGGATCGCCGAGTTCGTGAGCCTGTGCAAGCAGCGCGTCCTCACCTACGCCGCGCGCCAGACGGAGCAGTCGATCCGGCTCGGCTACTGGACGGATTGGAATGATCCTGACGAGCTGCGCCGGCTGCGGGATCTGCTGGCCGCCGATCCCAACCAGGTCGTGACCGTCGAGGGCCCACGAGGGCCCGTCACCGACACGGTGGAGATGATCATCGGTCGGCTGGGGATGCCCGAGCTTGGGGGCAGCTACTTCACCTTCAGCAACGAGAACAACGACCTGATCTGGGGCTTCCTCGCGGAATGCCATCGGCGCGGCTGGATCTACAAGGGCCACGACACGATGCCGTGGTGCGCTCGCTGCGGGACGGGCATCAGCCAGCACGAGATGACCGAGGGATACCAGGACCGTGACGATCCGGGCCTCACCGTCCGCTTCCCGCTCCTCGATCGGCCGGGCGAGTCACTACTCGTCTGGACCACGACGCCCTGGACGCTGACCTCGAACGTGGCCGCGGCCGTGGGCGCGGAGGTGCCGTACGTTCGAGTCCGGCACGGATCGGATGAATTCTGGCTGGGTAAGGGGACCATCAAGACGACGCTCGATGGGCCCGTCGAGGTCCTGGAGGAGCGGCCGGGCCGGGAGCTGGTCGGGTGGCGCTACTCCGGCCCGTTTGACGAGTTGCCGGCGGTTCGGGCGGCCTTCGCCGAGGGGACCCGCGATGAACCCGGGTTGCCGTACGTCCACCGCGTGGTGGAATGGGCCGAGGTCGGGGAGGACGAGGGGACGGGGATCGTCCACATCGCGCCCGGGTGCGGCGCGGAGGACTACGCCCTCGGCAAGACCCTCGGGCTGCCGATCATCGCCCCGCTCGACGAGTCCGGCATCTTCCTGGACGGCTTCGGTGCCCTGACCGGGCGAGACGTCCGTGACGTCACGGAGCCGATCGTGGAGCACCTGCGCGCGGCGGGTCGCTTCCAGCGGCTGGAGACCATTCGCCACCGCTACCCACACTGCTGGCGCTGTGGCACGGCGCTCGTGTTCCGGCTCGTCGATGAGTGGTACATCAGCATGGGCGAGGTCTACGACCAGCCGCGGGAGACACTTTCCAGGGAGCAGGTGGACGCGAGCCTGCGGTACCAGATCATGGACGTCGTGGACGGGATCCGATGGATCCCGGGCTTCGGCTACGAGCGCGAGCTCGACTGGCTGCTCAACATGCACGACTGGATGATCAGCAAGAAGCGCTACTGGGGCTTGGCGCTGCCGATCTACGTGTGCTCGGACTGCGAAGCTTTCGATGTTATCGGTGGGCGCGGCGAGCTGCAGGAGCGAGCGGTGTCCGGGTGGGAGCAGTTCGAGGGGCATACGCCGCATCGCCCGTATGTCGATGAAGTGATGATCGCGTGCCGAGCATGCGGCGGGAACGCCCGCCGGATTCTCGATGTCGGCAATCCCTGGCTGGATGCGGGAATCGTCCCGTTCTCGACCCTGCACTTCCGTGAGGAGCCCGAGTACTGGGCGCAATGGTTCCCCGCGGACTTCATCACCGAGAGCTTTCCCGGCCAGTTCCGCAACTGGTTCTACGCCATGCTGGCGATGAGCACCGTTCTCCGGCGCGAGGCGCCGTTCAAGACGATCTTCGGGTACGCGACCCTCTTTGCTGAGGACGGCCGGGCGATGCATAAATCGTGGGGCAACGCGATCGAATTCGACGAGGCCGCCGAGCGAATGGGCGTCGACGTCATGCGTTGGCTGTACATGTCCTCGCGGCCGGATGACAACATCCTGTTCGGGTGGCACGCGGCCGACGATGCCCGCCGGCGGCTGCTCGTGCTCTGGAACGTGTATGCCTTCTTCGGGACATACGCCCGCCTTTCGGGATGGGCTCCCGGCCCGGACGATCCGCCCGTGGCGGAGCGATCGCCGATGGATCGCTGGATCCTGTCACGGTCCGCCGGACTCGCGGCAGCGGTCGAGGAGCGGCTGCGTGATTACGACGCGCTCGGAGCGACGCGTCTCATCGACACGTTCATCGACGATATCTCGACCTGGTACCTGCGCCTGTCGCGTAAGCGCTTCTCACGCGGGACCGGCGCGGACCGTGCCGCGGCCTTTGCAACGCTGCACAGCGCCCTTCTGGCCGTCGCCCGCGTCGCGGCCCCGATCCTCCCGTTCGTTGCCGAGGAGATCTACGGCAACCTTGTTCTCGGCGTGGATCCTGGGGCGCCGCATTCGGTCCACCTGACCACTTTTCCGACGGCCGAGTTCGCCGCGTGGAGATCTGAACCGCTAGAAGCCGGCATGGCTATCGCCCGCCGCGCCGTTGACCTGGCACGCACCCTGCGCGGCACCGCGGGCCTCAAGGTCCGCCAGCCGCTGGCGCGACTCTGGCTCGCCCTGCCCGGCGGCAACCTGCACGAGCTCGAGGCGCTCGTGGCGCTCGTCGCGGAGGAGGTCAACGTCCGGCAGGTCGAATTGATCGGTGACGAGTCGACGCTCGTGGAGCGTCGCGTCAAGGTGCTCCTGCCCAAGGTGGGCAAGCGGCTCGGTTCGGCGATTCCAGGGGTCATGGCCGCGGCGCGCGACGGTCAGGTCGATTTCCTCGCCGATGGGTCGATTGCCCTGGCCGGCGTGATCCTGGCCCCTGACGAAGTTGAGATCGTGGCCTCACCGCGGCCCGGGACGGCGGTCGCCCACGACCATGGGCTGGTGGTCGTCATCGACACCGAACTGACCGCCGATCTTCGTGCCGAAGGCGATGCACGTGAGCTGCAGCGAGCGATCCAGGACCTTCGCAAGGAGGCCGGACTCGAACTTGATGATCGCATCGATCTCTACGTCGATAACGTGGCCCCGAACGTCGCCGAGTACCTCAGCGCCGTCGCGACCGAGACGCTGGCCGACCTCGTGTCTGAAGCGCCAGCCGGCGCGCTGACGGTAACCGTTGAGCTCGATGGTGGTGCTGCGACCATCTCCATCCGTCGCGGCGGCCGTGGAGCGTCTCGGGAATGACCATCGGGCGGACGGATCGACCGTACTGGCTTTCGTTCCTGGCGCTGGTGAGCGCAATCATCGCCGTGGACCAGGCCACCAAAGCCTGGATTACCGCCGAACTCACGGGTGGACGCACGATCGTCTTCCTCGATGGGGCGCTCCGGCTGATCTACTCGGAGAACAACGGGG
The DNA here is from genome assembly GCA_032128175.1 of Chloroflexota bacterium. Lineage (GTDB taxonomy): Bacteria > Chloroflexota > Limnocylindria > Limnocylindrales > CSP1-4 > UBA5189. The sequence continues at coordinate 21,718 of JAQBHC010000098.1, forward strand.
CCCTGTTCGGGCTGTTTCGGGGCCAGGCTGGCTTGTTCGCCGCGCTGAGCATCGGCGTGATCGCGATGATCGTGGTCTTCCACGCTCGCTCCGGAAGGAGCGCCTACATGACCCTGACCCTCGGGCTCCTGCTCGGGGGCGCCATCGGGAACGCGATTGACCGGTTGCGGCTTGGCTACGTCATCGATTTCGTGGATGGGGGCCTGGGTGACATCCGCTTCTATACCTTTAACGTGGCTGATGCCTGCATCAGCGGGGCCATCCTGCTGCTCATCGCCTCGGCGATCAGGCCGTCACTGGCGGGCCAGCCCCGAGCGATTGCGCCATCGAATCCGAAGACCGCCGAGCCGCTGACCCATGAGTGATTCCGCATCCGGCGCACCCGGCATCCACGTCCTCGTCGTGCCGCCTGAGATGGCGGCGACTCGGGTGGACCGTTTCGTGACCGACCGGACTGGCCTCTCACGGAGCCACGTCCAGAAGCTCATCACGGAGGGGCGACTCACCGCCGGCGACAAGATCCTCCGGTCGAATGCCATGGTTGATCCCGGCAGCGAGCTTCGATTCGAGATCCCAGAGCCAACCGCCGCCACCCCGCTCGCCCAGCCGGAGATCGATGTCGTAGTCGTCTATGAGGATGACGATCTGCTCATCGTCGACAAGCCCTCCGGTCTTGTTGTGCATCCGGCGCCCGGGCATGCCGACGGAACGCTCGTCAACGCGCTCCTTGGCCGGGCTGGGGCGGATGGATTCGGTGGCATCGCCGGCGTTCGTCGACCGGGGATCGTGCACCGGCTCGATCGCGACACGAGTGGCCTCCTGATGGTGGCACGGACCGATCTTGCCCAACACAGCCTGATGGCCCAGCTGAAGGCGCGCCGGATCAAGAAGACCTATCTGGCCCTGGTGCAGGGTTCGGTGGCCGCGGCCGTCGGTCGGATCGAGGCCCCGATCGGGCGGGACCCGAAGCATCGAACCCGCATGGGCGTAGTCCCCGACGGCCGTCCGGCGACGACCGGATACCGGGTCACCGAGCGATTTGCTGCGTGGACCCTCCTCGAACTCGATCTTGTCACTGGGCGCACCCATCAGATCCGGGTGCACCTGGACGCGATCGGGCACCCCGTGGCGGGCGATCGGGTCTACGGCACCGGGACGTCGGCGCGGGGGCCGGCGGGTCTGGAGCGGCTCTTCCTCCATGCCTGGCGCCTCGAGTTGACTTCTCCATCGACCGGCTCGTTGATCCGCGCCAGTGCCCCATTGCCGCCTGAACTTGAAGTGGTCCTCGCGGACCTCCGGGTCAGGGCCACATGACCAATCTCGAAGCGCGCCAAGGGCCCGAGCCAGCCGGCGACGATGTGGGGCTCGGCGCGCCCGGCGCGCTCCTCGTGATCCTCTCGGGCCCGTCCGGCGTGGGCAAGGACAGCGTCATCGATGCCCTGCGGGCCGAGCCTCGAGTTCCTGACTATCACTACGTCGTGACCTGCACGACGCGTCCGCGCCGCGAGTACGAGATCGAGGGTGTCCACTACCGGTTCCTGACGGCCGAGGCGTTCAATGAGCTCAACGACGCGGGTGAACTCCTCGAGGCCAGCGAGGTCCATGGCAACTGGTACGGCACCCCGCGCGCCGGAGTCCGAGCGGCGCTCCGGAATGGCCACGACGTGATCCTCAAGATCGACGTGCAGGGGGCAGCGGTTGTCAAGCAGCGGGTAACCGATGCCCTGCTGATCTTCCTGGTCCCGCCGTCCCTCGAGGACCTCTTCCAGCGGCTCCGGTCACGGGCGACGGAATCGGCCGGTGAGCTTGGCATCCGCCAGCGAAACGCGGCTGTCGAGCTTGCCCGGCAGGAGGACTACGACCACGTGGTGGTCAACGAGACCGGCCAGATCGCCCGAACGGCGACACGGATCCACGAGATCATCCTCGAGGAGAAGGCGGCCGCCCCGCAGCGTCGGACCCGGATCTAGCGGCGGTTCGCCAGATGGCCACCGAGCCTGACCAGAAGACCCTCGGGCTCCCCGACGAAGGAGACGGTTTCAGCAACATGGACTCGGTGGACTCGGCGGACTCGGCGGACTCGGCGCCTGGCGGTCGGCTCGTGGCCGTCGCCGTCGATGCCGCCGGTGCCGCCGGCGATCGGGCATTCACCTACCGGGTACCGCCCAGACTCGAGCCCCTCGACGACGGCGAGGCCGTGCTGGTCGAGTTCGGGCGTCGTCAGGCCCTCGGCATCGTCTTCGGGCCGGCAACGGCTGCGGCCGGGATCGTCGTCAAGCCGATCGTGGATCGCGTCCGGGCCGACGGCCCGCTCCTCCCGGCCTCGTCGCTCGAGCTCGCCAGAGATATCGCAACGACCTATCTCGCACCACCCGCACTCGTCCTTCGCGCGATGCTGCCACCAGGCCTGCTCGAGCGGCTCGAATTGGTCGCCGAACGGCGCCCGGACGAGGGCTCGGAGGCCAACGGCGGTCCGGCCAATGGCGGTCCGGCCAACGGCGGGCCGCAACATGGCGCCGCGGTGCCGCTGGAACCGGCCGATCAGGCAATGCTCGATCAGCTCGGGGATGGCCCGCGCGCCGTACGGCGCCTCCACGGTGCCGAGGGGCGGGCGGGTCTCCTACGCCGCCTTCGGGCGCTTCGGGCGGCTGGCCGGATCGATCTCGACTGGACGCTTCTGGACGCGGGCGCCGCGCCCCGGTACAGCCGGGTGGTGCGTCTGGCCGAGGGAGATCCGGCGGCGCTTCAGGCGCCCGGCGTACGGCCGGCCCGGCGGCTCGGACCACGTCAGGTCGCGGCCCTCGAGGATCTCACCCGCGTGGGCTCCGAGGGGATCGCGGCGGCTGATCTGGCGCGGCGGCACGGCGGTTCGGTTGTTGGCACCCTGGCCGCTCGCGGGCGCGTGACCGTCCACTCGGTCGAGGTACCGCGGCGTCCCCTGAGCGGCCGAGCCCCGGGTCGGCGTGGAGCGCGGCCACCCGCGGCGTCGCTGAGCGCAGAACAGGCCGCTGCGGTCGGGGCAATCCGCGCGGCGCTGGCGTCGCGCGATTCGACGCCGATCCTCCTCGACGGGGTTACCGGTGGCGGCAAGACGGCGATCTACAGCGCCGCCATCGAGGCCTGCCTGGAAGGGCAGCGGCGCGCTTTGGTACTTGTGCCGGAAATTGCGCTCGCCCTGCCGCTGGTCGATCGGCTACGGGCCGACCTCGCGCTGGACATGGGTCTCGTCCATTCCGGACTCTCCGAGGGGGAGCGCTCCGACGAGTGGCGCCGGATCCGGGCCGGCGTCGTTGACGTCGTCGTCGGCACTCGCCTGGCCATCCTCGCCCCGATGGACGGCCTTGGCCTGATCATCGTGGACGAGGAGCACGACCCGGCGTACAAGAGCGATCGCACGCCTCGAATTCAGGCTCGGGACACCGCGATCCGCCTCGGGCGCCTGACCGGCGCGACGGTGGTCCTGGGTTCCGCAACCCCGGCGGTTGAAACTGAGGGCCGGGCCCGAGATGGTTCGTATCAGCGGTTTCGCCTGACCGACCGACTGTCCGGACGACCACCGGCGATCGAGGTCGTCGACCTCCGTGAGGAACTCGCGGCGGGGCAGCGCGGGATGCTTTCCCGCGCCCTCGTCTCAGCCCTGGCCGCGCTCGACCGCAGCGCGGGAGACCAGGCCCTGCTCGTGATCAACCGACGCGGATCAGCATCGGTGGTCCTGTGCCGGGACTGCGGGACGGTACAGGCCTGTCCGGAGTGCACGCGGCCGCTCGTCTACCACCAGGCGGGGGTCACGTTGCGCTGCCATCACTGCGGCCGGGCGACGCCGCTTGCCACGCGCTGCCCAAACTGCCGGTCGGCACGAATCCGCTACCTCGGCGGGGGAACCGAGCGCCTGGAGCGCGAAGTCCGTGTGGCGTTCCCGGACCATCGCGTCGCTCGCCTCGATCGGGATGTCGTCGTCCGGCGCGGGGCCGCGGCGCGAATCCTCGACGACCTGGCCGACGGGCGCCTCGACATTCTCGTCGGCACCAGCCTGATCACCAAGGGCATCGACGTCCCCGGGATCACCCTGGTCGGGATCGTGTCGGCTGATGTTGCCCTGAACCTTCCCGACGAGCGGGCGGCTGAGCGGACCTACCAGCTCCTGGCCCAGGCCGTTGGTCGGGCGGGCAGGGGAGAGCGGCCGGGACGAGCCGTGCTCCAGACCTACCAGCCGATGCACCCGGCGATCCGGGCTGTTGAGACGGCCGACCCGGCGGCCTTCTACGACGCAGAACTGACCCTCCGCCGCCGGTTTGGGTCTCCCCCGTTTGGACGACTGGTGAAGCTGACCGTGGCGTTGCCCGATCGGGACGCGGCCGAGGCCGCCGGCGCGGCGTTCGCTGACCGGCTGCGCATACGGGCGCTGGAGATCAACGTGCAGGTCGACGTGTTCGGTCCCGCACCGGCCTACATCGCGCGTCGCGCCGATCGCTGGCGTTTCAACGTCGTCCTCAGAGGGGAAGATCCTCTCCTGGTCCTGGGGGACCCGCCCGGGCTGCCGTGGTCCGTGGACGTCGACCCAGAATCACTACTCTGACGAGCACGCACCACCCCTCGACGCGATCGCTGCCGTGCAGGGAAACCCAAACGGACGACAATGGAGCGACAACACACAGTCCGCGACGGCGCGGACGAGGAGGACATGGATCATGAACGACACGGCAACAACGACCAGGGACGAAACAGCTCCAGAAGTTGACGAGTCATTCGCCTGGACGGACGACACGGACAATGGCCAGGGCTCCGAGGACGACGCCGGCTCCGGTGCGCGCGAATGGTTGAGCCAGCTCCAGTCGATGATCGAGAACATCACCGAGCAGGCCGGCCCGGTTCTGCGCCAGGTCAGCGCCAAGGCGGCCGAGCTCGCCGTGATCGCCGGTGAAAAGGCCGGCCCCGTCGCGGCGCGTGCCGCCGAACTGACGGCAGAGGCCGGCACTCGCCTCGCTGCGCGATCTCGCGATCTCGCAACCGAGCTTCGCCGGGATCAGGCGGCGCGCGCGGCAAGCTCAAGCACGGGCGAGGCTGACACCAGCGCCGATGTTTCGACGGAGAGCAGCGACCGGGCCTGACGGGTCGCCGGCGCGCCAATCCAGGCGTATTCCGGGCGCCTCAACTCGAGGACTGCGTAACGGCTCGCCTATACTCCGCCGATGAGTATCCGGCCCATCCTGCTCCTCGGCGACCCACGGCTCCGGCTGAGGGGTCAGCCCGTCGATGGCTTCGGCAAGTACCTTCACGGTTTACTTGACGACCTCGCGCACACCATGCGCGATGCGCCCGGCGTAGGCCTGGCAGCGCCCCAGCTGGGCGAAGCGGTCAGCGCCTGTGTCATCGAGGTCGAGGGTACGCTCCATGAACTCGTCAATCCTGAGATCGTGAGATCGACCGGAGACGACCGTGACCTCGAAGGCTGCCTGTCCATTCCGGGGTATGCGGCGTACGTAACGCGGCGCGAGCGGGTCTGGGTAGTCGCGCAGAACCGGAGCGGGCGAAGGATCAAGTTGGCCGGGTCGGGTCTCCTCGGGCGCGCCATTCAGCACGAGCTGGATCACCTCGACGGCAAGCTCTACATCGACTATCTCGAGTCCATGGACGAGCTGATTGCGGTCGGGGCTGGGGGCGACGACGAGGAGGACTCGGACGGTGAGACGTCCGGCGAGGCCCGGACGCTCGCATTGGCGTGAAGCCGGTCGCCGATGCCGGCAGCCCGCCCACGGTCAGGACGCTCTTCGTCGGTTCTGGATCGTTCGCCGTACCGATTCTCGATGCCCTCGCGCGACGGCCGGACCTGACCATCGTCGCCGTCGTCACGCCGCGCGATCAGCCGTCCGGTCGACGAGGCAAGCTGACCCCTGTGCCCGTGGCCCTGGCCGCACGCCGGGCCGGATTACCCCTGCTCCAGGTCGCTCGCATCCGAGCGCCGGAGGTGGTGGCGTCGATCCGGGCGCTGGCCCGGACCTCGGGGTACTGGCTGACTTCGGGCAACTCGTGCCGACGTCGATCCTGGAGGTGCCGAGGCTCGGGATGCTGAATATCCATCCGTCCCTCCTGCCGCGACACCGAGGCGCCACGCCGATAGCGGCGACGCTCATGGCAGGGGACACGACCGCCGGCGTGGTCATCATGCAGATGGATGCCGGCCTGGACACGGGGCCGCTCGTGGCGCATCGCTCGTGGCCCCTCGACGGCTCGGAGGATGCGCCTGCCCTCGAGTCCCACGCCGCGGCCGAGGGAGCAACGCTCCTCGGCGAGATCCTGCCGGACGTCATCGCCGGTCGCGCCGCACCAGTGCCGCAGGACGACAGCATCGCCAACGTAACACGTCCGCTCCGTCGTGAGGACGGTCGGTTGGACCCTCGGAGTCCCGCCGCCGCGCTGGAGCGTCAGGTGCGCGCGTATCGTCCCTGGCCCGGCTCGTTCGTGGAGGTGGGCGGCTTTCGATTGGTCATCCGCGAGGTGGAGATCCGGCAGAGCCGCCGCGGTGACTCCGTCGGGATACTCGCAGCCGATGGAGACGGGCTCGCGCTGACGACGATCAAGGGTCGGCTCGGCCTCATCGTCGTCCATCCGGCCGGGGGTCGAAGCATGGAAGCCGCCGCCTTCCTGCGTGGGCGCCCGGAACTGGTCGGGGCCGCGGTCACCGTGCCCGCAACGATGCGCGTGACGCGCCGGCCTGCCAATCGTCCGCAGTCTCGAGAGGGTTCATGAGCAAGTCGCACGGAGTTGGCATCAGCCGGCCTCGACCAGACTCGCGCGCCAAGGTGACCGGCGCCATCCGGTACGCGGCAGATCGGGTCCGACCCGGCACGCTCCATGCGCGTCTCGTGCTGGCCACCCACGCGCACGCCCGGATCCGGTCGATCGACGTCACCGGTGCTCTGGCCGTCCCTGGTGTCGTGGCAGTCCTGGTGGCGGCCGATCTGAACCTGCGAGATGGGAGCGATCGGCTGGCCGGGCCGCTGGCGACCGAGGAGGTCGTATTCGCGGGACAGCCGGTCGCCGTCATCGTGGCCGAGACCGATGTTGCCGCGAGTGACGCTCTCGACCTGATCCTGATGGATCTTGAGCCGCTGGCGCCGGTGCTCGATTCCTCCGCGGCGATGTCCGCGGATTCCCCGCTGGTGCGGACCGACCTCCGCGCGGCGGCAGGCGAGGGTCCGGCCATGGACGCGCAGACCCACGCTGCCGTCGGGGGCGCCAGCGACGCGTCGATCGACGCTGAATCCTGGTCGCCAAACGTGAGCGGACGAACGCGGTATCGATCCGGGAACGCCGACCTCGCGCTTGCCGAGGCTGCAGTCCGCGTTCGTCGACGCTTCAGGACCTCATGGGTCCATCAGGGCTACATCGAGCCGCAGGCGTGTGCGGCCTGGACCGATGACGACGGCACACTCGTGATCGAGGCCAGCACCCAGGGAACGTTCGGGCTGCGCAAGGACCTCAGTCGTGTCCTGGGGATCCCGACGCATCGGATCCGGGTCGTGCCGGCCCCGCTCGGCGGGGCATTCGGGGGCAAGTGGGGCTTGTTCGAGCCGATCGTGGCGGCTGCCTCGCTTCGGTTCGGGCGTCCGGTCCGGCTCGTCCTGGAGCGTCGAGAGGACTTCCTGGCCACCAATCCGTCACAGGCATTCGACATCGATCTCGAAATCGGTGCCGACGCGGACGGCAGATTCCTTGCCATCCGGGCTCGGCTCATCGCCGATGCCGGTGCCTTCGACGATTTCAGCTCTGACGGTCTGGCAGCTGTGCTCGTTGCCGGTCCGTACCGCTGGCCGACGGCGGATATCAGCGCGTATGGCGTGCTTACGAACCGGGTTGGCACCGGTGCGTACCGGGCCCCTAGCGGGCCTCCAACCGCCTTCGCCATCGAATCTGCGGTAGATGAACTGGCAACTGCACTCGATCTCGACCCGACGGAGCTCCGGCGACGGAATGGCACCTCGGCCGGAGATCTCATGGTTGATGGCGAGGCCTGGGTGCGTGTCGCCCTGCCGGAGGTACTCAACGCGATTGAGGCGCGGCCGGCCTGGCTGGCGCGCCATGAGCTGCCGGCCGGGGAGGGGATTGGCATGGCCGTCGGCTACTGGCCGGGCAGCAAGGACCCCGCGGCCGCCCTGTGTCGCCTATCACCGGACGGGACCGTCCAGATCATGACCGGCGTCGTGGACATGTCCGGCACCTCGGGTGCCTTTCAGGCGATCGTCGCCGAGGTACTCGGGATATCGCCTGACGATGTCCAGGTCGTCACCCTCGACACCGGTGCCGCGCCTCCGTCTCCCGGCAGTGGCGGCAGCACGGTGACCTATTCCGCTGGTCGCGCGGTGAGACTCGCCGCGGACGATGCGCGGCGCCAGCTGCTCCATGCGGCATCCCTGGAACTGGAGATCGATGAACGCGATCTCGAGATCGTCGACGGGATGATCCGACCGCGAGGCACGCCAGGGCGCGCCATGTCCGTGGCGAAACTGGTGCGAGCCAATGACCGCGCCGGCCGGGCGCCGCTCGAGGGCCACGCGACGTCGGCCCACACGAGCCTTGCCCCATCGGTCGCAGCGTTCATGGCGCATGTCCGAGTCGATGCCCAAACCGGCGCGATCCGGGTCCTCGGCTTTGAGGCGGTCCAGGACGTCGGACGCGCCCTCAATCCGGCGTTGGTGACGGGGCAGCAGCACGGCGGGGCGGCACAGGCGATCGGCTGGGCGCTCCACGAGGCGATGGCTCACGACGACCATGGACAACTTCAGGCGGCGACATTCCTCGACTACGCCCTCCCGCGCGCTGCGAACGTTCCGTGGTTGGAGACGGCCGTCGTCGAGGTGCCCGCTCCCGATGGCCCATTCGGAGCGAAGGGGATCGGCGAGGCGGCGGTCATCGGGGGCCCGGCGGCAATTGCCAACGCGGTTGCCGCGGCGATTGGCATCCGGCCCACGGAATTGCCGATGACCGCACAACGCATCTGGCGCGCCATCCGATCGGCGACGCCGACAGACGTCGGCTGATCGGACGCGAACTCCGAGCTCCTGTGTGTCGGCGACCCCGTGCGACAATGCGCGCCGATGTCCAAGCAATCACTTCCGGTTCTCGCCACGCCGGATCCGCTGCCGAGCGACCGACCGGGGATCGCGGGCCTCTTGCCGAGTGCGCTCGAGGACTGGTTTCGCAATCGCGGCGAGCCGGCCTTCCGCGCTCGCCAGGTCCTCGACTCGGTCTGGCGCGGCCATGACACGGATCCCTTGACGATTTCGACGCTCCCCGCTGCAACGCGAGTCGACCTCGGGGCGGCGTTTCGGTGGGATACGCTCGACGAGACCGAGCTCGTCGTGGCCGATGGCGGGCGCACCGAGAAGGCGCTCCACCGACTCGCAGATGGGGCCGCGATCGAAAGCGTCCTGATGCACTACCCGGCCGGCTCGGATCGACGCGAACGGAACACGCTGTGCATCTCGAGTCAGGCCGGTTGCGCCGTCGGGTGCCCGTTCTGCGCGACTGGAGAGCTTGGCTTCGGCCGGGACCTCGCGACCGCCGAAATCCTGGATCAGGTCCGTTCTGCTGCGAGGCGACTGGCAGCCCGCGGACGTCGATTGACGAACATCGTGTTCATGGGCATGGGCGAGCCGCTCCTCAATCTCGACCGTGTGCTCGAGGCGGTGGCGGCCCTGAATGATCCGATCCGCCTGGGACTCGGAGCGAGGCACATCACCGTCTCGACGTCGGGCGTCGTGCCCGGGATGCACCGGCTGACGGCCCTCGGTGCGCAGTTCACGCTCGCGGTCAGCCTCCACGCCGCGCGGGATCCGCTCCGCGACGTGCTGGTTCCGCTGAACCGACGCTGGCCGGTGGCAGAGGTCATCGCGGCTGCACGCGAGCACGCTGACGTGACGGGTCGTCGGATCAGCTACGAGGTCACCATGATCGGGGGCGTCAACGACACCGACGCGGACGCTGATGCGATGGCGGTCGCGCTGCGCGGCTCTCTCGCCCATGTCAATCTGATCCCGATGAACCCGGTCGCCCATACGCCCTGGATCGCGAGCCCGATGCCGGTCATCGAGCGTTTCGCCGAACGGCTGCGCTCCGATGGGCTGGCCGTGACCATTCGCCGCAATCGAGGCCAGGAAGTTGGGGCCGCGTGCGGCCAGCTGGCCGCAGATCGTGCTGGTGCACCCCCCGCGGCCGCCGTCGCTCGTCGTCGCGCCCGACTCGTCGCGTCCTCCGTCGCCGCGCTGCGGGGTGAACGGAGCGACGAGGCGCCACCGATCGGACTGGACGCCTGATGTCAAAGCGAACGCCGACGGCCCGACAGAGGCCCACGTCGGCTGGTCGAGCGAGGGTCGCGGCGAGCATCCTCGATGCCGACCTCGGCAACCTCGCCTACGCGGTGCGCCGAGCTGAGCAGGAAGGCGCTGACCGGATCCACCTCGATGTGATGGATGGCCACTTCGTCCCGAACCTGACGTTTGGGCCACGAACAGTCAAGGCGCTCCGAAAGCGGACGAAACTGCCCCTCGACGCCCACTTGATGATCTCGGAGCCGGGCCGGTACCTTGGCGAGTACCTGGATGCTGGCTGCGATTCGGTGACGTTCCATGTCGAAGTCGAGGAACCGATTGAGCCGGTCCTGCGACAGATTCGGGAGGCCGGGCGTGCGGCGGGCCTCGCGCTCCGGCCCGGGACGCCGCTGAGTTCCCTCGAGCCCTATCGGCAGCTGCTGGACATCGTGATGGTCATGACGGTCGAGCCAGGCTTCGGTGGCCAGGACTTCATGACCGATGTGGCCAGGGAGAAGATCCTCGCGGCCCGTGAGTACCTCGCCCACAAATTGCACGGGGCCGAGGTCCACGTCGATGGGGGCGTCAGCCGTGATACGGCGGAATTCATCGGCGGTCTCGGGGCCGACGTTCTCGTCGTCGGCTCGGCGCTCTGGATCAAGGGCCGAAACATGGGCCGCGAGATCCGCCTGGTCCGGGCACTCGCCGACGAGGGCTACCAGTACACGCTCAACGCCGGGGTCCCGCCGATCCCCCGCGATCTGATGATCACGATTGCCACGCTGCCGCGCCATCTGGCCAGGACCGCGCAGAGTGAGATTGAGCGCGCCGGAATTCCGGTGTTCATCTTTCGCGCGGGACCGCTCGATCTCGACCTCCCTGATGAGACTCGGGACTGGGACGTGCTGCTGCCCGCGTCATCCGAGGCTGCCGCGCGTACCCGGTTCGGCGACCGTCTCAGCGCGCTGACCACTGAGGCAACCGCGTGGCGAGCCGACGGAATGCCTGAGCCGCCGCTCGTGCCGGCCCCGAGACCGCCGCGGCCGGGCGCCATTCCGTGAGCGACGACGCCGTGCTGCTGGACGATCCAACCGCCATCTCGGCGGCGCTGAAACGTTCCGCCGCGGTCGCGCCCGACGACATCGGTGCCGTCCAACCCGAGCACGCGGACCTGCACCGCCGCAACGATCGCCTGCTGCTGGTCATGATCCTTGGTTACGTCGTGGTCCTGTCGGGCCTGATGATCGCCGGCGGCGTTTCCGTCACGCCCGACGTCATGCTCCTCGGGCTCGGCCTCGCCGCGGTTCTCCTCGGGCGGGCCCGTCTGTTCATCCGTGACTGGGTGCCCTTCATCGGAATGGTCCTCGCCTATGAGCTGATGCGCGGCTACGCCGACGACATCGGGCGGGTCGTGCATTCGGCGGACGTCCTTGGCCTCGAGCGATCCTTGTTCGGTGGCCTTCTGCCGACCGAAGTGCTCCAGACGGCCCTCCATCCGGCGACGGGACTCGACCCGTGGGCGATCGCCGGAACCATCCTCTATTTCCTGCACTTTCCGCTGCCGATCGCCGTCGCATTCCTGCTCTGGGTGCGCCGCCGACGCGCGTACTACGACTACGTTGCCGCCCTCATCCTCCTGTCGATGGTCGGGTTTGCAACGTACCTCGTCCTCCCGGTGGCTCCGCCCTGGTGGGCTGCCGAGCATGGCCTGATCCCCGGCCCGAACGGGGCACCCGCGATCACCTACCTGAAGGCCCAGGGATTCGCCGACGTCGCCAGTTTCTTTGGGTTCGACGGGCGCTACCTCTACAGCTATGCCGTCTACGAGATCAATCCGAACCAGGTCGCAGCGTTCCCCTCGCTGCACGCGGGCTATCCGGTGCTCGCCTTCCTGTTCGCCCGGCGGGCATTCGGGAGAGCCGGCTGGCCCCTGCTCGCCTACGCCATCAGCGTGTGGTTTGCCATCGTCTATCTGGCGGATCACTACGTCGTCGACGTGATCGGCGGAATCGCCTACGCGATAGCCGCGTATTTCGCCATCGTGCACGCTCCTGGCTGGTTCCGACGGGCCGTCGATCGGGTGACCAATCCGGCGCGCGGGGCGGTCCCCGACGTGGGTGAGTACGGTGATCGCAGAGCCGTCGCACAGGCAATCGGCCGAGTGCGCTGGGACTTCGTCCGTCAGGGATTCGTCATCGCCGCCTTCGGCGTTGCCGGGGTGGTCGGCGTGGTCAAGGGCGAGTGGTTTGGAGGCGCGGACTCGCCGGTGCTGCTACTGCCGTGGGGGCTGATCATCGGTGGCGTGTGGCGGGCGTCGCTCGGGGCGATCTCGCGCTGATGCGGGCCCTGCTGCAACGAGTCGAGCACGCCTCTGTGCGCGTAGCCGGTGAGACCATCGCTCGCATCGGTCCTGGCCTCGTCGTGTTGCTGGGCGTTGGCCATGGAGACGATGACGCGACGGCCGACGCGCTTGCCCGTCGAATCGTCGAACTGCGCATCTTCGCCGACGACGACGGCAAGACCAACCGTTCGATTCTCGACGCTGGTGGGGCCGCGCTGGTTGTCAGCCAGTTCACGTTGTACGCCGACACCTCGCGGGGACGCCGCCCGGGCTTCACCGACGCGGCATCACCCGAACAAGCCGAGCGGCTCTACGAGCGGTTCAGCGCCCAGCTGAACAGCGCTGGTGTAGAGCGCGTGGAGACAGGGCGCTTCGGGGCGGAGATGGCGATTGAGCTGGTGAACGACGGACCGTTCACGCTGTGGCTCGACACTGCGGCGCGGGCCGCCCGACTCTCGGGCTAGCGGGCCTGCTTGGTGAGCGTTCGCCGGCAGCGGGTGCACGCAAGCGTCTTCGTGCGCGTGCCACCCTGGTCGATGACCAGTGGCTGGAGATTCGGATGGTAGCGGCGGTGGGCTCGAACTCGGTTCATCCCCGATGACTGGGGATTGAAGCCGCCCATCGATGTCTTGCCGCAGATCGCGCAGGAGCGGGCCATGATGTCCTCGGGGTTCGATTCGTGTGTGGCCCGGGCGGGTCGCGCCCAGACGGGGCGGTATGATAGCACGCACACATGGCGGCCTCGACAGCCGGCTAGCCCAGTCTCACGAGGACTCCGCCCGTTGCCAATCGACGAGATCCCCGGTCGCGCGCTGGCCACTCGCCGAGCCGCCGCTGACCTCGCGCGCGCCGCGGCCCTTGGGTCGTACGGTGTGGCAGGGTTCGAGGCGAACTGGCTGGAGATGATTCGCGCCGCGCTCGTCGGCCGATCGCCCGGTATTCGGATCCTTGTGACCGACGATCGGCTGGAGATCGCGCTGCATCTTCGGGTTACCGCCGGACTCCCGATCGCCGAGGTCGCGCGCCAGGTCGACTCCGCTGTTCGCCACGCCATTCGTCGGGCACTCCGTCGTGAAATCGATGTCCTCAGGATTCGAATCGGCGGCCTCGACGCCTCACCGGGCAGTTGGCCGAAGTCGGCACCGGACAACGGGAACGTCGGCAACTCCGATCTTGCGGACAGCGGCGCGGACGTGGCCTGATGGTCCGTCGCGCCTGCGATGGGGCGGGGCTTCTCGGCGCCTTTCGGGCGGCCGCCGCCAATCTTGAAGCGCATGTCGAGGAGATCAATGCGCTGAACGTCTTCCCCGTGCCCGACGGTGACACCGGTTCGAACATGGTCGCAACGGTGAGGGCGGCCCTCGCCGAGGCCGAGGCCGCGGGGGCCAAGGCGCCAGCGGAACGTATCGCCTCCGCGGCCTCGTTCGGGGCGCTGATGGGTGCACGCGGCAACTCGGGGGTCATCACGAGCCAGATCCTGCGGGGCATGTCCGAGGCGCTGGCCGGCAAGCGCCGTTTCAACGCGCTCGATCTGGCGAATGCGCTCGACTCCGGTGCGCGCGCCGCATACAGCGCTGTGGCGAAGCCAGTCGAAGGCACCATCCTCACCGTGATCCGCGAGGCCTCGGCGGCAGCGGTGATCGCGGCAGAGCGAGCCAACGACATTGAGACGGTCCTGACCGTGACCCTCGACGCCGCGGAGAAGTCGGTGGCGCGGACGCCCACGCTGCTGCCGATTTTGCGTGATGCCGGCGTGGTCGATTCAGGGGGACAGGGTGTTTACCGGCTGCTTCAGGGAGCGCTGCTGTTCCTGATCGGACAAGCTCCGGAGGCAACCAGCCCCGGGACGCTGGCAAGCGTCAGGCCGTCGGTGTTGGTAGCTCACGCCGACGAGGGTTTCGGGTACGAGACGATGTACCTCGTCCAGGCGCGCGCGGGCGAGCGAATCGACGTCGATGCGGTCCGTAGCCGTCTCGAATCGATCGGCGAGTCCGTCCTCGTCGCCGGCGATCAGCGGGCCGTCAAGATCCATGTCCACAACGAACGGCCCGACCTCGTCATCGGCTACGGGCTCGAGGTCGGAACGCTCTCCCTGGTCAGCGTCGAGAATCTCGATAGCCAGATCCGCGACGTCCGCGAGACTCGCGCCGCTGCGTTCACGGGTCCCGCGGCGCCCGCGCTCGTGGCCAGCACGCCTGCCGTGGAGGCGCCCGTCGTGCCCGCTCTCAAAGTCCCGGCACCCACGGTGCCGGGTGCCGGGAGCGAGGTCGCCCAGGCGCCCTCGAAGGCCCCGACTCTTCGGCTCGCCGTGGTGGCGGTGGCATCCGGCGAAGGGCTCGCGGCGATCTTCCGAGACTTCGGGGTTAGCCGCGTCGTGGTCGGCGGGCAGGCCGCAAATCCGAGCACCGGTGAATTGCTCGAGGCGATCCAGTCGGTCGACGCCGTCGAAATCCTGATCCTGCCCAACAATCCGAACGTCGTGCTCGCCGCACGTCAGGTCGCCGGCATGTCCGATCGGCCCGTCTCGGTCGTGGCGACGCGAAATGCGGCGGAGGGTTTCGCCGCCCTGTTGGCGCTCGACCCAACCAAGGACGGTGCGGCGAATGCCGAAGGGATGACCAGGGCCGGTCGGGCGATCCAGACCCTGGCGGTCACCACGGCCGTCCGGGACGCGACGCTCGGCGGAGTCAAGGTCAGGAAAGGGCAGACGATCGCGCTGGATCCCGACGACGGTCTCGTGGCCGTGGATGACGATCCGACCAGCGCGGTCCTCGCGGCCATCGCGGCGCTTCCGGCCGGCTTTGAACTCGTCACCGTGTATTACGGAGACGGTGCGGACCTGGCATCGAGCGAAGTTCTGGCGAGGCAGATCGGTGCTGCGGTGCCCGGGCTGGAAGTCGAGGTCGTCCACGGCGGGCAGCCCCACTACCGCTACCTCATCTCAGCCGAGTAGGCGTGACCGGCAGCCTCGGTCGCAGACCACGCCCCGCAGGGGATCGGGCCAGCCCACGCGGCGCCACCAAGACCCCGGCGCCGCCGCTGACTTCGCTCGAGCTCCTCGACACGGCGATCGGACGGTCGGGTCTGCCCGGTGCCACCGCGCTTGGTCGTGCCGGCCGACGGGTCGGCCTGCTGCGGGTGCGTGACCTGCTCTTCCGTGTGCCTCGTCGGTACGACGACCTCCGCGAGATGCGCCAGATCCGGGATTTCGGATCCATCGCGGACGGCGAGCTCGTGTCGGCGCGCGTTCGCGTGGCGGACCTGCGCGTCGAACCGACCGTTCGGCGACGCGTGCAGCGGACGGTCGCGCATCTCGAGGACGAGACCGGGAGCCTCGATGCCACATGGTTCGGGCGTCGATACATTGAGCGACGCCTGAAGGTGGACGACCAGATCGTCGTGAGCGGGAAGCTCCGCCGGTTTGGCTACCGGATGACCCTCGACAACCCCGAGTTCCAGATTGATGACGGCGCTGCGCTGCTGCACGCGGGCCGGATCGTCCCGATCTACCGCCTGACGGCCGGTCTGACCGTGGCCTCGCTGCGGAAAGCCGTCCGGGCAGCACTGGACCGGACCGCAGCTGCCTACCCGGAATACCTGCCGTCCGAAGTCCGCAAGGACGCCGGGCTGATGGGCATTGGAGAGGCCCTCGAAGAGGCGCACTACTCGACCACATTCGAGCGTCGCGATGACGCCCTCCGGCGCCTCGCCTTCGACGAGCTCCTGGCTCTCCAGCTCGGGATGGTCGGCCGTCGCCGGCAGCGTGTTGGGGAGCACGGACAGCCCATCGCGACGAGTGCCGAGCAGGACCAAGCAATCCGCTCTGCAATCGAAGCGGCGCTGTCAGCGAAGATCGGGCGACCGGTGGCGCTGACCGCCGATCAGGACACGGCCGTCGAAGCGATCCGCCAGGATCTCGCCCGTCCGACTCCGATGCTCCGACTGCTCCAGGGTGACGTCGGATCCGGCAAGACCGCCGTCGCGGCGTGGGGTCTCGCCGCAACTGCGCTGGATGGCCGGCAAGGGGCCCTTCTGGCCCCCACCGACCTCCTCGCGCGCCAGCATCAGCGGACGCTGATTGACCTCCTCGAGCCGCTCGGCATCGGCGTGGAGCTCCTGACCGGGTCGCTCAAGGGCGGTCAGGCCGATCGCACCCGGCAACTCATCGCATCAGGTCAGGCCCGCGTGGTCGTCGGAACTCACGCCTTGATGTCGGAGTCGGTTCAGTTCGCGGATCTCGCGCTCGCGGTCATCGACGAGCAGCATCGCTTCGGGGTCGAACAGCGGGCAGCCCTGGAGGCCAAGGGTGGAACCGTCCCGCACGTCCTGCTCATGACGGCGACGCCGATTCCGCGGACGCTGGGCCAGGTCCTCTATGCGGATCTCGAGGTCACAGACCTGCGGACCCAGCCAGAGGGCCGGGTCGCGATCCGAACGGGAATTCGGCGGTTCGCCGAGCTCGAGGGAACCTGGGACCGCGTCCGAGACGAGGCGCAACGGGGAAACCGCATCTTCGTCGTCGTCCCGCTGATCAGTCCCGCTGGCGACGATGCCGACGCGGTTGGCGGCCCCTCGCTGGACCTCTTCGGGCCGTCCGACGAAGCGCTGGTTGAATCAACAGCCGTGGCCGCGGAGGCGGAAGCGGTCCGCCTTGGCGAACTCCTCGCGCCGCTGCGGGTCGGTCTCGTCCACGGACGGCTGAAAGCGGTCGAGCGCGACGCCGAGATGGCACGGTTTCGCGATGGTGAACTGGATGTTCTCGTCGGAACGACGGTCGTCGAGGTGGGCGTTGACGTTCCCGAGGCGACGATGATGATCATCGAGGGGGCGGACCGCTTCGGGCTGGCGCAACTCCACCAGCTGCGCGGCCGGGTAGGGCGCGGCACCCAGGAGTCGTTCTGCGTCCTTGTTTCGGACACTGCTGACGAGACCGCCCGTGCCCGCCTCGCGGCCATCCGGGATGAGCGGGACGGCTTCGTTCTGGCCGAGCGGGACTGGGAGCTGCGACGCGAGGGCGATGTCCTGGGATTCGAGCAGAGTGGCCTGCCGGCCCTGCGTGTGGCATCGCTCCAACGCGAGGGTCATCGCGAGTTGGCCGTTCGCGCCCGCGAGGTCGCCGAGTCGCTGCTCGATGGCTTCGGCCGCTTGCTGCCGGGCAACCACGCGCTGGAAGCCGAACTGCGGACGGGTTGGCTGGCCCCCATCACCCGTGCCGAATCGGACAGCGGGGCATGACCAGCAGAGTGAATACGGGCGGAGCCGGTCGGGTGATCGCCGGTACCGCGCGGGGAATCCGCCTTTCGGCCCCGGGCGCGATGACCCGCCCATTCTCCGATCGGGTCAAGCAGACGCTCTTCGCGATCCTCGACCCTGATGTCCGAGCGGCCCGCGTTCTCGACCTGTTCGCGGGCAGTGGTGCGGCGGGGATCGAGGCACTGTCGCGCGGGGCCGAGATCGCCCTCTTCATCGAGCGTGACGCGACGGCGGCAGCCGCGATTCGGGAGAACCTTGAACGTACGCGGCTCGGCGAAGGAGGTACGCGGGTGATCCAGGCGGAGGCCCTCGGCTGGCTCGGCACCAACGGCGCGTCCGCGGACGGGCCATTCGGTGTAGTCATCCTCGACCCACCATATGACCAGCCGGCCCTGCTCCAGGAAGCCCTCGAGCTCATCGGCGCGTCGCCGAGCCTGCTCGCTTCGGGTGCCGTCGTGGTCGCCAAGCACTTCTCGCGCGGGGTGCCGCCGGAGCGGACAGGGCTGCTAGCATCGAGTCGCACGCGACGCTTCGGCGACACAGCGCTCACGTTCTATCGGGTGGTCGAGCCAATGGAGGAGCCGTCGTGAGAATCGCGGTCTACCCCGGGTCATTCGACCCCGTAACCAACGGGCACCTCGACGTCCTCGTTCGGGCGCTCGGCGTGTTCGATCGGGTCGTCGTTGCCGTGCTCGGCAATCCCAGAAAGGCGCCCCTTCTTTCGGCCGAGCAGCGGATCGCGGTGATCCATGCGGCCATCGTGGAGGTAGGGCTCCCCGCCGATCGCCTGCATGTCGCCTCGTTCGACGGCCTGACCGTCGACGCGGTTCGCGCACACGGGGGCACAGCGATCGTTCGAGGCCTACGGGCGGTTTCTGACTTCGAGGTCGAGATGCAGCTTGCACACAACAACCGGAAGCTGGCCCCCGACGTCGATACGATGTTCTTCATGACCGCCCTCGAGCACGGGTATGTGAGCTCGAGCCTGGTGAAGGAGATCGCCTCCTTCGGCGGCGATGTGAGCGGCATGATCCCGACCGCGGCTTCGATGGCCATCCACGATGCACTCCGGCGCGGGTAAGGCCCGTCCGCGCGTGCCATAATCGGTCCTGACCCGCCCCGCTGGAGACTCCTGCGCTGGACATCATCTTCCTCCTCGAGCGGCTGGAATCGCTGATCGCGACGGGCAAAGGCCTGCCGCTGACGCGCAACGCGATCGTTGACCGCGATGCGGTCCTGGACCTCGTCGACCAGCTGCGCGTCGCCATCCCCGAGGAAGTCCGCGCGGCCAAGCGGATCAATGCTGAAGGTGAGCGGATCGTCGAGAAGGCCGAGGATGAGGCGAGCCGGATCATCAGCCGCGCCCAGGAGCAGGCCGCCTTCCTGATCGGGGAGCGCGGTCTCCTCGATCTCGCCGAGGCCGAAGGCCGGCGGATCGCGGATGAAGCCCGCTCCCAGGCCGAGCTCACGCGTGCCGGCGCCGACGACTACGCATTCGGCCTGCTCGAGACGCTCGAATCCGAGGTTGGCAAGGCGCTCGCCGGCGTACAGAAGGGGATCGCAGTCCTGGATGATCGTCGGTCCGAGCTCGCTGCCGCAGAAGTGGACGCCTACGATGCGGACGACGACGGGGCTGAGGTCGATGAGGACGAGATCGACCGCACCGGGTATCGGTGACGCAGACCCCGCACCTCGGCTTCCCGCTCGCAGGTCTTCTCGCAGAACCGGCCGGTGCCGTCCGCCACTTCGAGCTTGACCGGGTAGCGATCCACCTGGACGACGACCTCGATCTAGCGGAGCCGATTAGCGGATCGCTCGAAGTCGGACGCACGAACCGAGGCGTGTTCGTGCATGCGCAGATCACGGCGGCACTGACGTCTGCCTGTTCCCGCTGTCTGGGGCCGACGGTGATCCCGCTGGCGCTTACGATTCGCGAGGAGGTCCTGCTGAGCGTTGACCCGCTGACTGGCCAGGCGGTCGACCGAGCTGCTGAGCCCGAAGTGGCCAGGCTGACGGATCACCACGAGCTTGACCTCGAGCCGATCCTCCGCGAGGCGGTCTCGATGGCCGAGCCGATCGCGCCGCTCTGTCGTCCGGATTGTCTCGGCTTGTGCATCGAATGTGGTGAACGCATGGATGGTCATCCCGGTCACGAGTTGGATGACGTGGACCCGCGGCTGGCGGCCTTGCGCGGCTTCCGGGTCGACGCCGACTCGCAGAACGAGTAGACTCCGCGCTCGGTCCGCGCCACTGCGCCCTGGGCCATCCGGACTCGATGACGAACACGGCGTCGTGCACGCGCGACGCGGAACCCGACCGATGCGCCGCGGCGACGGTCCCGAAAGGAGCAACACGACACCATGGGCGTACCAAAACGACGGGCCTCCCACGCCCGCCAGGGAGATCGGCGCGCACACCTCGCCATTGAGCTCCCGACGCTCGAGGAGTGCTCGCACTGCCATCAGCCGAAGCGATCGCACCGCGCGTGCCCGAATTGCGGGTATTACGGCGGCCGCCTCGTTCTCGAGCTGAAGTCGGCCAAGGACGAGCCCGCGTCCTGATCCCGTGACCACCCAGGACGTCGCACCGCAGTCGGACGCTCGCGGGGTCCGGATCGCGGTTGACGCAATGGGCGGCGACCACGGCCCGAGCGAGATCGTTCCCGGCGCCCTCGATCACGCCGCGGCATACCCGAACGACCGCGTACTCCTCGTTGGCGACGAGGCGCGCATTCGCGAACTGACCGGCCCGTTGCCCTCCAACGTGTCGATTGTGGTTGCCTCCCAGGTCGTGGGCATGGACGAGCATCCGGCGCGCGCGCTGCGCGAGAAGAAGGACTCCTCCATCGTGGTTGCGTGTGACCTCGTCCGCGGGGGCACCGCCGACGCGGTGGTCACGGCCGGCCACACTGGCGCCGCCATGGCGGCAGCCATTCTGCGGATTGGACGCCTGCCGGGCGTAGATCGACCCGCGCTGGCCGTGCAAATGATCCGCAAAGGCACACCGTTCGTGCTCCTGGACATCGGGGCAAATCCGGACTCAAGCGCACAGAATCTCGCCCAGTACGCCCGCATGGGTGCGATCTTCGCCGAGCGGGTCCTCGGCATCGCGAATCCGCGCGTGGCGCTCCTGTCGATCGGTGAGGAGAAGGGCAAGGGAGACCTGCGGATCCAGCAGGCGACCGAGTTGCTTGATGCATCGGGGCTCAACTTCGTGGGTAACGTCGAGGGACGTCACCTGACCGACACGCAGGCGGACGTGGTCGTGACGGACGCTGTGACGGGCAACGTCGTGATCAAGTTCTTCGAGGGACTTTCGACGTTCATCTTCGACCTGTTTCGGGCGGAGTTTCGCGGATCGCTCCGAGGACGCCTCGGCTACCTGCTCCTCCGCCCGGGGGTCCAGCGCATCCGCGACGTCTTCGACTACGAGAAGCAGGGCGGTTCGCCGCTGCTCGGTATCCGGGGCTCCGTGATCATCACCCACGGCCGTGCGCGACGGCGCATGGTGGGATTTGCCTGTGCGGTGGCCGCGGAAACCGCCCGTACCGACGTGCCGGCGCTGATCACCGCTGCGTTCGAGGGAGTGGAGGTGCGGAAGGACAACGCCGACGACGCAACGCCCGCGGCCGAGCTCAGCCCACGTGGTCCGATCTTCGACGGTGCGCCGACATGAGCGGGCCCGTCCTCACCGTCGGACGCGGCGTGATCGTCGAGATGGCGCGCCTAGCGGCGCTCGAAAGCCCGGGCGTCCTGCGTGTCGCACGTGGCGGCGCCGGCTGGCTGGCGTTCCTGCGGGGTTCGCCCGTTGACGTCCGATCGAACCACGATCGCGTGGACCTTCGCGTCTGGGTGATCGCTCGCCCGGGAGCTGACCTCGCTGCTGTTGCCGCCGAGGCACGCGCGGCGATCGCCGGCGCCGTTGAGCGCCTGCTCGGGCTTCGTCTTGGATCGGTCACGGTCATCGTCGATGGCATCGGCGGCTGACCGGCTGCGCAGCCGTCGCGCGGCGCGTCGCACGGCACTGGCAGCAATCTTCGAGGCCGAGTTCGGACAGCGAACCGCCGAGGCCATCCTTGAACGAGATATCGCGGAGTCTGAGGGGGACGCCGAAACGGCAACGTTGGCGCGCCAGCTGGTCGATATCGTCGTTCGAAATCGGGACACGATCGACGCCCGGATCGGGGTTGTTGCGCCTCGCTATCCGGTCGTTTCCCTCGCCCGCATGGACCGCGCGCTGCTGCGATGTGCCCTCGGTGAGGTGCTACACTCGCGCACGCCGGCCCGGGTGGCGATCGCCGAGTGGGTCGAACTGGCGCGCACCTACAGTGGAGACCCGATGCGTCGTTTGATGAACGGCGTTCTCGGCCAGATCGCACGAGATACCCCCGGCGGCTCACCGCCGGCCTGAAGCCCAGGAGGGACCCAGTGGCAACAACCTACGAGCGGCTCAAGAAGCTGGTCGTCGAGCAGCTCGGCGTCGACGAAGAGCAGGTCACGCCCGAGGCCTCGTTCGTCGAGGACCTGAATGCGGACTCCCTCGACCTCGTCGAACTCATCATGAGCCTCGAAGAGGAATTCGGGACGGAGATCTCGGACGAGGATGCCGAGCGCATTCGAACCGTCCAGGATGCCGCGGACTACATCGACGAGCGGTCGTCCTGAGGGACATCCCTCCGGCTTTCAGCACGACCGATCCAGGGGCAGCGGAGGGAACCCGCGCGATGGATCGGATCGACGCCCTCATCGCCAGACTCGAACTCCCGATTCGTGACCGCGCGCTCATCGCGCAGGCGGTGACCCATGCCTCGTGGCTGCACGAGCATCCCGGCGAGGCTCCCGGCCACAACGAGCGACTCGAGTTTCTCGGGGATGCGGTCATCAGCCTGGCCGTCTCGGAGGCGCTGTTCAGGGCGCATCCCGACGACGATGAGGGTCTGCTCTCGTCGCGCCGGGCAGGCATCGTGAGCACGCCCGGCCTCGCCCGGATCGCGCTGCGACTCGGGCTCGGCGATGACCTCCTGCTCGGCGAGGGCGAGGCACTGCGTGGCGGGCGCGTCCGCCCTTCGCTTCTCGCCTCCGGATTCGAAGCACTCGCGGGCGCCGTGTTCATCGACCTCGGTTGGCAAGCTGTTGACGCGTGGATCCGCGTCGTCGCGGAACCGGAACTCTCGGCTGATCCGGCATTGTCCGCCCTCAAGAGCGCCAAGAGTCGCCTCCAGGAACTCACCCAACGGACGGCCGGCAGCCGACCGGAGTATCGCGTTCTGGAAGCTGTGGGCCCGGAGCACGAGAAGGTGTTTCGCGTCGAGGTTGTCGTCGACGGCCGGGCGATCGGAACCGGCTCGGGCTCATCGCGGCGCGTTGCTGAAACGAGCGCGGCCGCGGAGGCACTCGACGCGCTGAGCCGGTCATCGGACGACTCGACCGGTTTGCCCGGTACGCCGGAATGAGTGCCGCCGCACGCCTCCTGTCGGTCCGCCTGCAGGGCTTCAAGTCATTCGCCGAGCGTACGCAAGTGACGTTCGGGCCCGGGATCAGCGCGATCGTCGGACCGAACGGTTCGGGCAAGAGCAACCTGGCCGACGCGCTCCGTTGGGCGCTTGGCGAGCAGGGTCGGGCGCTGCGCTCCCGCAAGTCGGAGGATGTGATCTGGGCCGGTTCCGAGCGCCGGTCTGCGGTCGGCATGGCCGATGTCCAGCTCACACTCGACAACGGCGACGGGCTGCTGCCCGTCGCCTTCGAGGTCGTCGAACTCGGCCGGCGGCTGTATCGCTCGGGCGAGAACGAGTACCTGCTCAATCGGCAGCGCGTGCGCTTGCGAGACCTCGTCGATCTGCTTGACTCGGCGCACCTCGCTGAAAACGCGTTTCTGTTCATCGGACAGGGCATGGTCGATCAGGCCCTCGCCCTGCGACCGGAGGAACGTCGGCCGCTCTTCGAGGAGGTCGCCGGCGTCCGCCGTCACGAGCGCCGGCGCCGGCGGGCTGAAGAGCAACTCGCGGAGTCGGAAGCCAACCTGGCGCGCGTCGAAGACGTCCTTGCAGAACTGCGCCCGCAAGTGCGGCGACTGGCGGCCCAGGCGGAGCAGGCGACCTCCCGGGTCTCGGCAGGAGAGGAGCTGCTGACGGCGTTGCTCGCGGGGGCGCATGCCCGCTGGCACGATGCCGCCACGCGAGTCGAATCCGCGGCCGCCGGGCTGACAGCGGGGCGGGCCGCGGTCGACGCGGCGCTGTCGGAGTTGTCCGTGTTCGAGGTTGCCGGCTCGGCAGCCGCCGCGGCGCTGGATGAACGAGCGCGATCGCTCGTCGAGGTGCGTGCGCAAGCGGACCTGGCTCGAACCGCATTGACGGCAGCGCAACTCGAGGAGGGCCGGCACCTGTCCGAGGCTCACGCCCTCGCGAGGGATCGGGAGCGGAGCGAGCTCGAGCGTGCCGCTGCCGAAGCGGACCTTGCACAGCAGCGTCGCCATCTCGCCGAGCCGGTACCCGAGCGTGACCTCGAACTGGAAGCAGCCCTGACCGACGCTGAGCGCGACCTCTCGGGGGCCCTCTCGGAGCTGGCGGCTCTGCGGGCTGCCGATAGCGCTCGTGATCAGGACGTGGCAGCCGTGCGTCGCGCTGCCGGAGCGCGCGAGGCGGAAGGCGAGCGGGCTCGGCGTCGCCTCATCGAGGCGGAACGCGAGGCCGGACTGGAAATCGTCCGGTCGGTGGAGCTGGACGAGCGCGTTGCCCAGGCGCAGGCCGAGCAAACGCGTGCGCACGAAGCACTGACCGCGAGTGCGACCGCTGAGTCAGAGGCCATCCAGGCGCGCGAGGCCGCCGCCATGGAATGGGAACGAGCGGCCGCGACCGCGACGACGGCTGCGGAACGAGTTGGTCTCGCCGCCTCGGCGCTGGCGGCCGCCCGAACCCGGCTCGAGTCTGCATCCGCGGCGATCGAGGACGATCGGGGCAGCGGTTTTGCAGCGCGGATGCGGGAGCGCGGAGCCCGGCGCCTGGACGACGGTCTGGTGGTAGACCGGGCGTTCAGCGCCGCGATCGATGGAGCCCTCGCCGGCGCGGGCCGAGCGTATTTGACGACGCGCGATGGCTTGCGCGAACACGCCACCGAGCGCGGAATCGCGGTCGTCGTGGACGATCTGTTGAGCGGAGGCGCAGTGGTGCCGCCCGAGCGCGACGCCGACCTCGTCGCCGCCTTCGAGCGACGGGTGACCACTCTCGGCGGCGGCTTTCTGCGGGGCGCGATTCGACGGGATGGCCCAGGTGCCGCAGTCCGTCTGCTCGCGCGCGCCGTCTGGGTCCCTGACCTCGATGCCGCACTCGCCCTCCAGGTAGATCTGCCGGCCGGCTGGGTCGCCGTCGTTCGGGACGGGTCGGCCGTGGTCGGCGAGGTGACCGTTCGTCTGGGTGCTGTCCACGGCACGCTCGAACGCCGGGCCAACCACGAACAGGCGCTGGAGGCGGCACGCGGGCTGGAGCGGACGGCGCAGGCCGCGACCGACGAGGCGGAGACCGCACGCGCGCTGGTGGCCAATGCCCGGCAGGCACTCGACGCGGCTCGAGGCGCTGAATCGGCCGCGCTCGGGGAGCGTCGCCGGGCGGAGGAAGCGGAGCGCCAGACGGCGCGTCACCTGGAGGCGCTGGTCAGGGAGGCTGCCTGGCAGAAGGCCCAGGTTCAGCGCCTGGAGGCCGACGCTGAACGAGCCCGAGCGGCAATTCCCGAACCGACGCGCGCGTCGGCGCCGGCGGTAGACCAGAGTGAGCGCGAAGCGATCAGGACCTGGGAGACGCGGGCGAACGAGCTTCGAGCGAGGCGAGATCGCCTTGCGCAGCAGCTCGTCCAAGTGGACGCGGCTCGGCGGCACGCCGAGCGGCGGCGCGCAGCGGCGGAGGCGGCCGGGACTCTGGACGAGTCGCGTATTGCCGCCGTCGACTTCGGAGCGGCGGCCCTCGCTGAGCGAGAACGTACCCTGGGCGCGGAGGCGGATCTGCTTGTCAAGCGCCTGGCTGAGGCGCGGGTCCGCGCAGCGGAGGCCGGGGCGACGGTGGCGGCGCTGGTTGCCGCCGACGCGGACGAGCGATCGCGACTC
This sequence comes from Chloroflexota bacterium, assembly GCA_032128175.1. GTDB lineage: Bacteria > Chloroflexota > Limnocylindria > Limnocylindrales > CSP1-4 > UBA5189. Next base: position 47,710 of record JAQBHC010000098.1, read on the forward strand.
GGTGCCGCCGAGCGGGCTTCGGCGACCGCCCGGGAACGACTCCGCACGGCCGAGGAATCGTCGCGGGCGTCAGAGCGCCGGGATCTGGAGGCGCGCCTCGGCCTCGAGGGCCTGCGCGAGCAGCTCCTGGTCGAGATGGCCGGCCTGATGCCGATGAGCCTCGTTCGCCTCGTCGAGGTCTCGTCGGAGGATCAGTCGACCCCTTCCACGAAGGCCGGTGGACGAGATCGAGAAGCCACGTCCCCGACCACGGAAGCGACCGAGGCGTCAGATGAGGATCATGCGGAGGCGTTGGCCGATGCCCTGGGCGCGGCCGGCGGGCGCTGGGCGAGTTCTGCACGCGGCGTCGACGCCCCGAGCGCCGGCCGGCTGGCAGGTCTTCGGCGCCGGTATCACGAGCTCGGAGCCCCCAACCCCTACGCGGTCCAGGAGCACGCGGCCGTGCGCGCCCGGTCGGACGACATGGAGTTCCAGCACCGGGACCTGCGCCAGGCGATCGACCAGACGCGGGCATTGATCGCCGAGCTCGAGACCATGATCTCGGAGCAGTTCCGTTCGACGTTCGCGGCATTGGAGACCCGCTTCGATGCGCGGTTCCAGCAGCTCTTCGGCGGCGGCTTCGCGAGGCTCTCCCTCACCGACCCGGCCGATCTGGCCTCAACCGGGATCGACATCGTCGCCCGGCCACCCGGCAAGAAGCCACAGGCACTGGCGATGCTCTCGGGCGGTGAGCGATCCCTCACTGCGGTCGCTCTGCTGTTCGCCATGCTGGAGGTGCGACCGGTACCGTTCTGTGTCCTTGATGAGGTCGACGCCGCGCTGGACGAGGCAAACGTCGGCCGGTTCACCGAGGCTTTGACGGAGCTGGCGGAAACGACGCAGTTCATCGTCATCACCCACAACCGAGGCACGATCGAGATCGCCGATGCCCTGTATGGCGTGACGGTCGGCGACGACTCGGTCTCGCGCGTGATCAGCCTTCGGCTGGATGAGGCGACGGAACTCGCCGATCAGAGCCGCGGCGCGGTCGCGGTGGGGCCCGGCCAAGGTCCGGCCTGACGTGGGTGACCCGGAGGAGCCGAACGCGGTAGCTGACATGGGTGACCCGGACGAGCCGAACGCGGTAGCCAACATGGAGACGGGCCTGGCGCGCTCCCGCGGCGGATTCATGTCGAGACTCCGCGGATTCCTCGGCGGCTCGGCGTTCGCCGATGACGATTGGGAGGAGGCGGAGGACGCCTTGATTGCCGGCGACATCGGCGCCGGCCTCGCCGCCCGCATCGTGGCGACGGCTCGTGGGCGTCGCGACGCGACCACCCCCGGCATCGCGATCAGGGACGCGCTGGCGGGACTCCTGGCTCCACGCGATCCCAACTGGGACCTCCGGGCCGCGGCCTCCGGTCATCCGGCAATCATCCTCGTGGTCGGCGTGAACGGAACCGGCAAGACGACGACGATCGGCAAGCTAGCCGTGCTCGAGACGGACGCTGGGCAGCGAGTCGTGCTCGCTGCAGCCGACACGTTCCGGGCTGCAGCGCTGGAGCAACTGCGTGCCTGGGCCGACCGATCCGGTGCCGACCTCGTCGGGCACGCTCCGGGCGCCGATCCCGGCGCCGTCGTGTTCGACGCGATCGACGCTGGAGTGGCACGTGGCGCCGACCTCGTGATCATCGATACGGCTGGCCGATTACATACGAAGTCGAGCCTGATGGACGAGCTTTCGAAGATCCGACGGGTCATCGACCGGCGTCTCCCCGGAGCACAGCCCGAAACGTTCTTCGTGCTCGACGCGACGAGCGGCCAGAACGGTCTGAGCCAGGCGCTCGCGTTCAATGCTGCGGTGGGACTGACGGGGATCGTGCTCACGAAGCTCGATTCGACCGCTCGCGGCGGGATCGTGTTCGCGATCGAGGACCAGCTCGGCGTCCCGGTCCGGTTCGTCGGCGTTGGCGAGGGCCCCCGTGACCTCATCCCGTTCGATCCCGATACGTTCATCGCCTCGCTCTACGGGTCGCCCGAGGGGTGACCGGCCGGAGGCCCCTTCGCGGCATGCTCGCCTGGATCGTGGCGGTGGCAGTCGTCCTCGGCGGGTGCAGCGCGGACGAGACATTCGCGCCTACCGTGGCACCCACGCTCGCTCCATTGCCGACCCCAGCCACCACGACGTATGCGCTGCGTACGACCGGGTGGTATGCCGGCCTCGTCATTCACCTCGACGACGCGGTCTCCGTGATCGATGAGAGCGGTGGCGTGGTGGCCGTCCAATTCCGGTTCGAGAATCCAGGCGATGACCCGCTCAGTCTGGACGCGCCGCTGAGCCTGGTCTCGGGGGCCCGATCTGTCGGGCCGGTTCGCGGGACGGAGGTCCCCGCCGTGCCTGCGGGGACCTCCGTCGGGGTGACCGTCGAGTTCGACGTCGACGGCACATTCGACCTCGCCGTCGCCGCTGTCCGGATCGGACGATCCGATGAACACGCCGTGGTCGTTCCGCTCATCGCGGGTAGCCAGGACGCGGTGACGCTGGAGCCGGTAGCGGTCGACCTCGCCGGGTCTGCGACGGTCGGTTCGCTGACGGTTCGACTCAGCGGCGCCGTTCTTCGCGCCGACTTGCCGGACTGGGGCCTGGAAGTGACGCTCGAGCGCCTGGCCTTGACCGTGTCGTACTCGGCCCAATACCGCGGCACGTTTGGGGGCGGTTTTGCGTTTACCGGGGATCAGATCGGGCTCAGGCTACCGGACGGAACGATCATTGCGGCCCGGGAGGACGGTCATAGCCAGTCGATCGTCCTCCTGAAGCCGGGTGCGGCGGTGCCGGGCCTCAGCTCCAGGTTCGAGGTTCCGCTGCCGGGAACCGGGTCGTATGCGCTGATCATCCGCGACGGCAAGCTCAGTGTGCCCCTGGCCTTCCAGATCGAGGAGTCGGTCCCCGGCGGGTGATGCGCTACACTCGGGCCACCCCGGTGTCGCCAGAACCCGCGCACCATCCGGCCCGCCCGAGGCGCGGCGCCGGCACCGAGTTCGATCAGGAGACCCAGCTAACTCGTGTTTGATGCCCTGAGCGACCGTCTGCGTCAGACGCTCGCGACGCTGACCGGCCGTGGTCGGATTTCGGAAGCCGACGTCGATGTAGCAATGCGCGCGATCCGACTCTCGCTCCTTGAGGCCGATGTCAACTTCCGAGTTGTCAAGGACTTCGTCGCGCGTGTTCGAGAACAGGCGGTGGGCGCCGAAATCCTCGCCAGTCTGAGCGCTGGCCATCAAGTCGTGAAGATCGTCCACGACGAGTTGGTGGCCCTCCTCGGCGTCGGCCAGGCCCCCCTTCGACTTCAGGGCAATCCGGCCGTGATCGTCCTCGTGGGTCTGCAGGGTTCCGGCAAGACGACCTCAGCGGCAAAGCTGGCGCGGCACATCGTCAAGCAGGGGCGACGCCCGCTCCTCGTCGCTGCCGACCCGTACCGCCCGGCCGCCGCAGATCAGCTCGAGGCCCTTGGTCGCGCCCTCGACATTCCGGTCCACCGGGCTCCGAGCGGAACGTCCGTAGTGGACATCGCGATCGGCGGACTCGAGGCCGCCCGCCAGCAGATCCGCGATACCGTGATCATCGATACCGCGGGCCGGCTCACGATCGACGATGCGCTGATGGCCGAGATCGCGGCCGTCAACAAGGCGGTCCGCCCGATTGAGACGCTGCTCGTGGTGGATGCCATGACGGGCCAGGAGGCGGTCACCGTGGCGCAGGGTTTTGCGGCCGCGGTCCCGGTGAGTGGGCTCATCCTGACAAAGACCGACGGCGACGCACGCGGCGGAGCGGCTCTGTCGATTGCCTCCGTGAGCGGAATTCCCGTCAAGTTCCTTGGAACCGGCGAGAAGTCCGATGCGCTGGAGGTCTTCCACGCAGATCGACTGGCTGGCCGGATCCTCGGAATGGGCGACGTGCTGACGCTGGTGGAACGCGCCGAGGAGGTCGTCGACCTGAAGCAGGCCCAGATGCTCGAGGCGAAGATCCGTAAGTCCGAATTCACGCTGGACGACATGCTCGAGCAGCTCCAGCAGGTCCAGAAGATGGGTCCAATTGGGCAGATCATGTCGATGATCCCGGGAATGGGCGGCATGGCCAAGGAGGCCGAGGCGGCCGTGGATCGCGGGGAGATCCGGCGGACGGAGGCGATCATTCGGTCCATGACGCTGCGCGAGCGTCGGGATCCGGGCGTGCTCAACGCGTCTCGCCGCCGGCGCATTGCGACCGGCTCGGGGACGACGCTTCCTGACGTGAATCGCCTGGTCAAGCAGTTCGCCGAGATGCAGAAGATGATGAAGCAACTGTCCGGCATGCAGCGCAAGGGCGTCCCCGGCGCCGTGGTTCGGAGGTAGGCGTGGACCAGCTCGAACCTCGACCTGACGACGGCCTCTCGGGATCCCCGGAGGTGGCACCCGGCACGGTCGTCACGGTCCCGCCAGATGTATCGCCCGCCGCGGCTCGATCCAGCCGGCGCCGCTGGGTTGTTGCCGGCGCTGTCACCGCCCTGGTAGCTGCCGCCACGGTTGCCGCAGCCCTCATCCTCGGCGCCAAGCCGTTGCCCGAGGCATATCGGTACCTTCCCGCCGAGCGAGCGGCTGTGGTGCTGGAACTTCGACTCGATCTGCCTGGCGATCAGCGCCAGCAGCTCGGCAACTTCCTGGCCCACTTCCCGGGATTCGCCGATCAGTCGACCCTGACCACGAAGATCGATGACACGCTCGAGGGCCTCATCGACACGGTCTCCAATGGAACCGTCGATTTCGCGACCGGGATCAGGCCCCTCCTGGCGGGCCCGACGGTGGCCGCCTTCGCGCCCGATGCGCTGTCGACCATGGGGACGGACGCGAACTCCCACGTTGGGGGCCTGGTCGTGGCCACCACCGACGGCAGCCTGACCTGCGACATGGTGATCGGATCCTCGATCGCGCGGGAGACGCATCGGGGAGTGGCGATCCAGACACTTCAGGATGACGTCGTCTGCGCTGTCGACGGCCCGTTCCTGCTGTTTGGAGGGATTGCCGACGTCCGGGCCGGGATCGACGCCCATCTCGATCACACGGGGATAGATACCAACGAGGTGTTCAAAGCGGCGCGTAACGGGTTGTCGGGCGACCAGCTCGCGCTGGTCTACGTCGACGGCAAGAAGCTCGCCGAGATGATCCGATCAAGGGTCCCCTGGCTGGGCACGGTTCAAGCGCTCGCATTCGACCTCCCCGACTGGCTGATCGTGGGTTTCCGCGCCGCGGGCGACGCGCTCCAGATGGAGGTGCACAGCCCGCCCCGGCCGGAGGCGCAGCTGGGGGCTTCGGTGCCCACGGGTCCGCCGCCGTCTTCGAGCCAGTTTGGCGAGTTGCTGCCGGCTGACGCCCTTGGATTCGTGGAGGCCCACGGCGTGGGCGTACACCTCCAACGGGTGCTCGCGCGGCTCGAGATTGATCCTGAGCAGGCAGCTGTCGTCGCTCAGATTGAAGGGCTGCTGGCCGCCGTAGGTGGCGTCGAGAACGCGACCGGCTGGATTGCGGACGTTGGCGTTGCGGCGATCCCGAGCGCGGATGATGCTGGCGTCATTCTGTTGCTCAGCGGGCCCGACCCGGAAACCGTCGCGAACCGGCTCATCCAGCTCCACAATCTGCTGGTCCTGGCGTCCATCGGAACTGATGTCACGGTCGTGGACACGGAGCACGACGGCGTCACGATCTCAAAGGTGGATCTCGGCGATCTCAAGGCGCTGCTCTCGGGGCTCGGCCTCGATCCGGGCATCCTCGGTTCAGGCGCCCTCGATTCGGTACCGCGCGTGTCGTTCTCGCTGGCAGCCCGAGGTAACGTGCTCATGGTCGGGATCGGCGACGGTGTCGTCGAGCGGGTTCTCGACACGACCGCTTCGTCGAGCCTGGCGTCCACGCCCGCTTACAAACGGGCGTTGGAGCTCGTGGGGAGCCCGAACGATCTCGAGGCATACGTGGCCATTGATAACGCGCTCGCGTGGGCAGAAACGGGCATGTCCCTTGATGGGGGAGCCATGGGTTCGATCCAGGACCTCAAGCCCTACCTCGCGCATCTCGCCGCATTTGGCGGGGCAACCACTTCCAACAGCACGGGCGGCCGAAGTCGCTTCGTGATTACCGTCAAGTAAGCTACCGGGCCGGCAATGACCCGGATCATCAGGAGGACCTGCCAGACATGGCCGTACGAATTCGACTGACGCGCGTCGGTGCCAAGAAGCAGCCGTCGTATCGCGTGGTCGTCGCCGATTCCCGCGACGCGCGTGACAGCCGCTCGATCGAGACGATCGGGCACTACAACCCACTCGTCGAGCCCGCCGAGATCGTGATCGACGCCGAGAAGGCCAAGGCATGGCTTGCCAAGGGCGCCCAGCCGTCGGACACCGTAGCCCGGCTGCTTCGTTCGGCCGGCATCGTGACGTCAGGAAAGTAGGATCAACATGGCAGGTCGCGAACTCGTTGAATACGTCGCGAAAACGCTTGTCGACAACCCCGCGTCCGTTGTGGTGACCGAGGTCCATGATGCCGATGGCACCGTGATCGAACTCCAGGTCGCGGAGGAGGACATGGGCAAGGTCATCGGTCGCAATGGAAGCGTCGCCAAGGCGCTTCGAACGCTGCTCAAGGTCACGGCCGCGCGCGATGGCGGATCGGCATCCCTGGAGATCCTCTCCTGAACGAAAAGCCGACGGGCGCAGCGGCGCCAGCTACCCGCCTGGTCGTCGCGCAGGTCCGGGGCCTCCATGGACTCCAAGGCGTCCTGCGGGTGGAGGTGCTGACTGACCGGCCGGAGGAGCGTTTTGCCGTCGGTCAGGTTCTCCACCGCGAAGGGGCCGCGATGCCCCTGACGATCACCGAATCGGCGGCGGTCGAAGATGGGCCCGGCTGGCGTCTGCGGTTCAGCGGGGTCAATACTCGCGCGGCTGCCGAGAGCTTCCGCGACGCGTATTTCGAGACGGTCGTTGATCGGTCGAGTGACCTCCAACCCGGGTCCGCCTACTGGCACGAAATCATCGGCACGGAAGTTCGGGGCCTGGATGGCCGGGTCCTGGGCAAGGTGGCCGACGTCTATCGCGTTGCCACGGCCGAGATCCTGGTCGTCCGCGGCGGTCCGGTCGGCGAGTTCGACCTGCCCCTGGTCAAGGACATCGTGCGGACCTTTGCTCCCGAGCGAGACGAGATCATCGTGGACGAGGGCGTCCTCGATCTCTTCGGAGATCCGGTTGACGAACCGACGCCCAAGCCGCCGCGCAAGCGACCTCGCTGGTCGCGCCACGGGAAGGGTGGGGCCAAACCCGATGCCCAGACCGAGTCGGACGGGACCGCGGAGCCTGCGACTGGGGGCTCATGATGCTCCGGATCGATATCGTGACCCTGTTTCCGGCGATGATCGAGGCGCCGCTCAGGGAGAGCATCCCGGGTCGGATCCAGGAGCACGGGCTCGTCGATATCCAGATTCACGATCTTCGCCAGTGGGGGATCGGACGTCATCGGACGGTGGATGACGCCCCCTATGGCGGCGGCGCGGGAATGGTCATGCGCCCGGAGCCGGTCGCTGCCGCGCTCAGCGCGCTGCGGGGACCCGCGAGTACCGTGATTCTCCTTGACCCCGCCGGCGAGGTGTTCCGCCAGGCACGTGCCGTTGACCTCGCCGGGCGCGACCACCTCATCCTCATCTGTCCCCGCTACGAAGGGATCGACGACCGAATCCGGACCTTCGTGGACCTCGAGCTGTCAATCGGGGACTACGTCCTCACTGGCGGGGAGCTGCCGGCGCTCGTGGTTGTCGATGCCGTGATCCGGCTCCTTCCCGGCGCGATCGACGCTGCGTCCACCGCCGAGGAATCGTTTGCGGACGGCCTGCTGGAGTACCCGCAGTTCACGCGGCCCGCGATCTTTGAAGGTCAGGGAGTCCCGGACGTTCTCGTCGGCGGCAATCACGAGGCGGTCCGCCGCTGGCGCCTCGAGGCGTCGCTCAGAAAAACTCGGACTCGTCGGCCGGACCTTCTCGTCGGCCGGGTCCCCACGACAGAAGAGGCGCGGATTCTCAGGATCCTCGACGAGGAAGGCTCCGACGAGTCGTCGAGTCCGCTCGGCTGAGCAGGCTGGATCGCGTGCTATACTCCGCCGCCGGGCGAACCCGACAACCCGACTCCACGATCCACCCGCAGCTCGCGGCTGCCTTCACGACCAGGGAACCACTACTGTGAACGTGCTCGACGAGATCGTCGCCGAACAGCTCCGCACCGATCTGCCTGCCCTCGCAACCGGCGACACCGTGCGTGTCTTCGCTCGCGTCGTGGAGGGCGGCAAGGAGCGTGTCCAGGTCTTTGAGGGCACATTGATGCGCCTCCGTGGGGGCGGGATCACCCGGTCCATCACCGTGCGCAAGCTTGCCAGCGGTGTCGGCGTGGAGCGGACCTTCAAGGTCAACAGCCCGCGCATCGAAAAGATAGACGTCATGCGCCACGGCAAGGTCCGACGCGCTCAGCTCTATTTCCTGCGCCAGCGGGTCGGCAAGTCCGCCACGCTTCGCGAGCGCCGCACCAACAGCTGACTGGTCGGCCGCTATGGCAGCGGCCGCCTTGGCCGGGTAGGCTAGGTGGCGTGCCCCAGGATCCCACTCTTCGCATTGAGCGCCAGCTCTGGAACTCCGGCGCGCGGCGCGTCGCAGGCGTGGATGAAGTCGGCGTGGCGCCGACCTGCGGGGCGGTCGTAGCGGCCGCGGTCATCATTCGACCCGACAGCCGTCGCATCCCCGGCGTCCGCGATTCCAAGGTGCTCTCGGCAGCCCAACGCGAACGACTCGCACCAGAAATCCGTCGCCGAGCGCTCGCTGTCGGCGTGGGTGCGGCCTCGGTCAGCGAGATCGACCGACTCAACATCTACCACGCCACCCATCTCGCGATGCGCCGCGCGGTTGCGCGCCTCGGGGGACACGATCACGTGCTCGTAGACGGCAACCGGATCTCCGGCTTCGCGACCCATGTCGGGCCGTACACGGCGGTCGTGAACGGTGATGCCCTGTCCTATTCCATCGCCTGTGCGTCCGTCGTCGCGAAAGTCACTCGCGACCGGATGATGGCCCTGCTGGCCCTCCGCTATCCGGGCTACGGGTGGGAACGGAACCAGGGATACGCCACCCTCGAGCATCGCGAGGCGGTCCGCCGGCTCGGCCTGACGCCGTTTCACCGGCGCAGTTTCCTGGCCCTGCAGCGCACGCTTGCCGGCGACCAGATCGCCCTGGGGCTGGAAGGCACCGCAAGAGCCGCCGCACCAGCCCACCTCGTACCAGTCCTGGCGACGCGTTCGCCCCTTGACGTGCGCGATCTTGTTGCGAATCTGGTCGAGCACCTCGAACTCGACCTTGACGAGGTGACAGCGGACTTCGAGGAGTTGCCGGCCGGGTCGTGAGTCGGTCGAGCGGCCCAGAACCCGACGTCCGCGGAGCGGCCCGGGGCCCGACGTCTGAGGGCCGCCCGAATAAGTGCCAGTGCATTGGTCCGTGCGATCCTCTGGTCATGCGAACCGAGGCGCAGCGAATCGGGGATCTGGCCGAGCAGCTCGTGGCGGACCGGCTGGTGGCAGCTGGTTGGCGAATTCTCGGGCGGCAGGTGCGTGTCGGCCGCGCGGAGCTGGACATCGTCGCCGTGGACGTCGCGTCGCCGCAGCGTCTCGTCATCGTCGAGGTACGGGCGCGCTCCAGCCGCGAATTCGGCCTGGCGGAGGAAACCGTGGATGCCCGGAAGCGGCTACGGCTGCGTCGCGCAGCGCAAGCGCTTCGAGAGAAGGGCGTGCTCGCCGACGGCACGTCCGTGCCGCCGCTGCCCCTGCGGCTAGACCTCGTGGTGGTCGAGCCGGCCTCCGCGCCGGACGGTCCCGTGCGCATCCGGCACCACGTGGCCGCCATCTGACGGGGGAAGACCCGCCAGGACCCTGTGCTACACTCCGGCCCGCCGCGGACCGACTGCGGCTTCAATGCCCGCCACCACTTGGTAGCGGAGCTCACACGCGGATCGTTCCGACCGGGACGGTGCCGAGCAGGCTCGCGCAGGCGAACTTGAGCGGCCCCCGGCGATGGGTTCCGCGGCGGAGATAACCGGATCAGGAGGTCACGCCCCGTGCCGTCCGTATCAATGCGGCAGCTGCTCGAAGCCGGTGTTCACTTTGGACACCAGACGCGCCGCTGGAATCCCAAGATGCGCCCGTTCATTTTTGCGGAGCGCAACGGGATCCACATCATCGATCTCGCCCAGACCGCCCAGCGACTTCAGGTTGCGCTCGATTTCGTGCGCGAAACTGTCGCCCGCGGCGAACCAGTCCTGTTCATCGGGACCAAGAAACAAGCCCATGAGCCGATCGCCGAAGAGGCGACCCGCGCCGGGATGCCGTACATCAACAAGCGCTGGCTGGGCGGGATGCTCACGAACTTCGTGACCATCAAGAAGCGGATCGGGCTCATGGAGCAGCTCGAGGCGCGCCAGCAGTCGGGTGAGTTCGAGCGCCTTCCAAAGAAGGAAGCGGCAAAACTGACCGAGGAACTCAACAAGTTGAGCGCGACGCTGGGCGGAATTCGGAAGATGAAACGGCTCCCTGGGGCGGTATTCATCGTGGACCCGCATCGCGAGCGGATCGCCATCACAGAAGCCAACAAGTTGGAGCTCCCAGTGGTCGCGACCGGCGACACGAACGTGGACCCTGATGAGATCGACTACATCATCCCGGCCAACGACGACGCCATTCGCGCTATTCGTTTGCTTTGTTCGCTGGTGGCCGATGCGGCCATTGAGGGGGCCCAGGAGCGAGCATCCCGAGCAACCATCGAGCCGGAGCCAGAGCCCCAGGGTCCTGAGCCCGAGTACGACGACGTCGGGGCAAGTGACGCCCTGGTCGCCGCGCTGGCTGGCGGCGCAGCGCTGAGCTTTGCCCCGGATGACGACGACGACCTCCTGCCTGGCGCCCCATTGCCGGCCGTCGCCGAAGAGGCCACCGCGACACCCGAGGAGATTGCAGCAGAGCTGGCCCGCGAAGCCGCCGAGCGAGCAGCGACCGAAAATCGGGCCTGACCCGGAACTGTCTATCACGCATCGCGGCGAGGCAGGGCCTCACCGCCGAAACAGGAGCATCGAACGAACATGGCCACGATCAGCGCCGGGGCAGTCAAGGAGCTGCGCGAGCGGACCGGAGCAGGCTTCATGGACTGCAAGCGCGTTCTCGAGGAAACCGCCGGAGACGTCGAGAAGGCGATCCTCCTGCTGCGTGACCGCGGTCTCGCGGCGGCAGCGAAGAAGGCCGGCCGAGACGCCCGCGAAGGTCTCGTGTCGAGCTACATCCACACGGGCGGCCGGGTGGGGGTCCTTATCGAAGTCAACTGTGAGACAGACTTCGTGGCACGGACCGCTGAATTCCAGAAGCTCGTCCGCGATCTCGCCGTGCAGGTCGCCGGCCTGGCTCCGAGCCACGTGGACCTGGACGCCGTGCCGCAGGCCGAGCTGGAGAGGAAGAAGGCGCAGCTTGCAGCCGACCCGGCTGTCGCTGGAAAGCCGGCCGAGATTCGCGAGAAGATCGTGGACGGCCAGCTCAAGAAGTGGGCCCGCGAAGTCTGCCTGCTCGATCAGCCGTTCCGGGACGAGGACCGCACCGTGCGTGAACTCGTGAACGAAAAGATCGCCACGATCGGGGAGAATATCCGGGTGCGTCGGTTCGTCCGCTACGCGCTCGGGGAGGAACTGTGACGGCCGCGTCTTCAAGAAAGCCGACCCGCTATGGCCGGATCCTGCTGAAGCTGTCCGGTGAGGCGCTTCTCGGGCAGCGGAGTTATGGCGTCGACCCAGCGGTCTGCGCATTCATCGCCACACAGGTAGCGCGCGTCCATGCGACCGGCGTCGAGGTCGGGATTGTCATCGGCGGCGGGAACATCTTCCGCGGGATGTCCGCGGCGGCCAAGGGAATGGATCGTGCGACCGGCGATTACATCGGTATGCTCGCGACCGTCATGAATGGCCTCGCCCTGCAGGATGCCGTCGAGGGAGCAGGATTGCCCACCCGGGTGATGAGCGCGATCGCGATGAACGAGATTGCAGAGCCCTACATTCGCCGTCGCGCCGTGCGCCATCTCGAGAAGGGCCGCGTGGCGATCTTCGTCGCCGGCACCGGAAACCCCTACTTCACGACCGATACCGCCGCCGCGCTGCGTGCCGTCGAGATCGGCGCCGAAGTCCTGCTCAAGGCCACCAAGGTGGACGGCGTGTACGACGCCGACCCGATGAAGGTTCCCACCGCCCGGCGCTACGATCGGCTCGAGTACGCGGACCTGCTCCGCGACCAGCTCAAGGTCATGGACGCTGCAGCCGTTGCGCTGTGCATGGAGAATGACCTGCCTATCGTGGTCTTCGACCTCAACCAGCCCGACAACATCGCCCGCGTCGCGCTCGTCGAGCCTGTAGGCACGCTGATCGCGGCCCCGACGTCTGGAGGCGTTCAGGGATGAGCACCGAGATCGTGACGAGCGCGGATCAGCGGATGACACGCGCAGCCGAGGCCATGGAGCGGGACTTCCAGGGCATCCGAACCGGCCGGGCTTCGACGAGCCTCGTGGAGCGGATCATCGTTGACTACTACGGAACGCAGACGCCCCTGAACCAGCTGGCCGGCATCAGCGTCCCGGAGATGCATCAGATCGTGATCCAGCCGTGGGACCGGAGCGTGCTCGGGGCCATCGAGAAGGCGATCACCAAGAGCGAACTGGGCCTGATGCCGAACGTGGATGGGACAGTCGTCCGCCTGAACATTCCTCCCCTGACCGAGGAGCGCCGGCGCGACCTGGTCAAGGTCGTCCACCGACGCATGGAAGAGGCGCGTGTCGAGATCCGCAACGTCCGCCGCGACGCCGCCGACCAGCTCAAGAAGCTGGAGCGCGAGGGCGAGGTGGGGCAGGACGACGCGCATCGCCTGCTCGACACGATCCAGAAGACGACCGATCGTCACATCGGTGAGGTCGATCGGATCGGCGCCGCGAAGGAACAGGAAGTCCTGGAGGTCTAGTGGCGCGTGCCCCTTTCGTTCGGCCGAACGATGCCCCGCCGACGGCCCACGAGGCGGACAGCTCAGCGGATCCCTCCGACTTCGACGCCGCGAAGCCTTCTCCTTCGGACGTGCCATATCACGTGGCCGTCATCATGGACGGCAATCGGCGCTGGGCGCGACAGCGCGGGCTCCATGAGCTCGAGGGCCATCCGGCCGGTGTCGAGGCCATCCGCGGCGTCCTTCGCCACGCCCGGCGGCGAGGGATCCGTGCGCTGACCCTGTACGCGTTCAGTCGCGAGAACTGGGCCCGCGGCGACGCCGAGGTCACGGCCCTGTTCGGCCTTCTCGAAGCCGCGATCCGCAGTGAAACCGAAGAGCTGCGGGCGCAGGGGGTTCGAGTCCGAATGATCGGCCGGCTGCATGAGTTGCCGCCCGAGACGCGGGCCTCGATCGACGACGCGCTGGCCGCCACGATGGGTGGCAGCGAGATGCTGCTGACCATCGCCTTCAACTACGCCGGTCGCACGGAGATCGTCGATGCCATCCGCTCGATCGTCGCGTCCGGCATATCGCCGGAGGCGATCAACGAGGGGAGCGTGGCGGATGCGTTGTACACGGCCGGCACGCCAGATCCGGACCTGGTTATCCGCACCGGCGGCGAGGAACGCCTGAGCAACTTCCTGATCTGGCAGTCCGCCTACGCTGAGCTAGTGACGACGGAAACGCTGTGGCCGGATTTCGGCGCTGACTCGCTGGACGCCGCACTGGCGGAGTACGCCTCGCGACACCGCCGATACGGTCGCTGAAGCCCGATGCTGATTGATCGCGTGAGGAGCGCCGCGTTCCTCGTCCCGGCCCTGCTGGTCGTGCTCTGGCTCGGGGGGCCGTGGTTGACGTTGCTCGTCGCCGCCGTGGTTGTGTTCGCGGCCCGCGAGGTCTTCAAGCTGCTCGCGGCCGCCGGACACGCGTCGTTCCCGGCACTCGGGGTCGTGCTCGCCGTCGTTGTCGCCCTCGGCGATGCCATTCCGTCGCTGCCTGATGGATCGGGGCTTCTCCTGGCCAGCGTCGGGATCATCCTGACTGGAGCCGCGGCCCTGACCCGAACCGATCCCCGAGATGGGCTGGCCGAGTTCGCCACGACTACGTTCGGCGCGCTGTACGTCGGATTGCTTGGATTCGTTCCTCGTCTGGCGTATGTCGCCCCCGGGACACCCGACGGGGCCCCGTTGGCGTTCATCAGCCCAGCGCTCGGCTGGCTGCTTGTCCTGGTCCTGGGGGTCTGGGCGTTCGACACCGGCGCCTATTTCGTGGGGAAGCGCTTCGGCCGCCGCGGGTTCATGCGCCACATCTCGCCATCCAAGACCATTGAGGGCGTCGTTGGGGGCACCCTGGCCGTGTCCCTCCTGACGACCGTCCTGGTCGCTGCAATGGGTCACAACTGGACAAGCGGACTCGTGCTCGGACCCGTCATTGCCGCCGCGGCCCAGACCGGCGATCTCGTGGAGTCGATGCTCAAGCGCGCCGCTGGCGTCAAGGACTCGGCAGCGTTGATTCCGGGTCACGGCGGGGTGTTGGACCGCGTGGACTCGTTCCTGTTCGCCGCACCGGCGGTCGTCCTCTACGTCCTCATTGCGTTCCGCTGAGACCGGACGCAGGCGTGATGACCACCCTGGATCGTCGTCGCCGCGTGGCGGTTCTCGGGTCGACGGGTTCGATCGGTCGGCAGGCGCTCGACGTCATCCGTCGAGATGAGCGATTCGAGGTCGTGGGGCTGGCGGCCGGACTCAACGCGAAGGTGCTCGGCGATCAGGCTCGTGCGTTTCGTCCGGCATCGGTGGTCCTGGCGGACGGCGCGGATCGCCGCGATCTGGGCGATCTCCCCGTGGGAACCGTCGTCCACACTGGCGACGAGGCGCTTGAGGCGCTCGCGGCCCAAGCCGATCTCGACCTGCTCATCGTGGCGACGGGCGGAATGGTCAGCCTTCGCCCCGTTTTAGCGGCGCTGCGCGCCGGCACGCCGGTCGCGACTGCCAACAAGGAGACCCTGGTTGCGGGCGGCCATCTGGTGATGCCCCTCGCCCGGGCGCTCGCATTCGAGCGCGCAAGCCGCGATCCAGGCGATCCTCTGGCCAATGTGCTCGGCTGGATCCGGCCGATCGACTCCGAGCATTCGGCAATCTGGCAATGCCTGATCGGGGAGTCGCCCGGCACTATCGAGCGGCTCATTCTGACGGCCTCGGGCGGACCGTTCCTGCACACCTCGGAGGCTGAACTGGCGACCGTGAGCGCGACGCAGGCGCTGGCGCACCCCACCTGGTCGATGGGCGCGAAGATCACGATCGACAGCGCC
>JAQBHC010000099.1:0-4665 GCA_032128175.1 Chloroflexota bacterium
GCTCGAGGTATCCGGCATTTCGGCCGGTGTCCTCCACGTACCGTCGATCAAGCCCGTCGATGCCTCCGCGGTCGTCGCGGCTGCGCTCGGCTCCGAACTTCTGGTCAGCGTCGAGGAGCACAGTGTTCTCGGCGGCCTCGGTGGGCTGCTCGGCGAGATCCTTACGACCCACCTGCCCAGACGCCTCGTCCGGATCGGACTTGAGGACTGCTGGGGAGAGTCGGCACCCAACGACTTCCTGCTCGAGAAGCATGGGCTCAGCGCGGCACGTATCACGGAGCGGGTGATGCTCGAGCTACAGGGCACGCCCACGAGGAGGAACGCATGACGACGAAACCGATCCGACATCTCGTCTCGGGCCCAGGCCCTGGCACACTGCTGGCAATCACGCCCGAGTCGGTCGGCTGGAAATACGTTTCCTCCAGCGTCGTGGCCCTCACGGCGGGCGAGACGCATCAGGGAGACAGCGGACCAAATGAGGTCGCCATCGTCCCGCTCAGCGGCACGGCGCGTTTCGAATTCGCCGGCCAGACCCACACGATCTCGCGGCGCGACGTATTCACGGATTTGCCGCATGTGGCGTACCTGCCGCCCCGAACGACGTATTCGATCACGGCGATCGAGGCGTTCGAGTTCGCGACCGGAGGCGCCCCGGCCGAAGGTCGCTACCCGGCCAGGATGATCGCCCCGTCCGAGCTGGCAACTGCCGTGCGCGGCGGCGCGAACGTCAGCCGTGGCGTCACCGGGACCCTCGACATGAGCCTACCGGCGGAACGACTTATCGCCTACGAGATCATCACCCCGAGTGGCAACTGGTCGAGCTTCCCGCCGCACCGCCATGACGGCATGGCTGGGACCTCCTATCACGAGGAGACCTACTACTTTCGTCTTCAGCCGCGCGACGGGTTTGCCTTCATGCGGATCTACTCGCCCGAGAGCGGCCTCGATCTCTCGTATGCCGCCCGCGACGGTGATCTCATCATGGTCCACGAGGGCTATCACACCGTGGCCACGGCGCCCGGGACCAACGCGTACTACCTCAACTTCCTGGGCGGCGACGTCCGCCCGGTGACCCAACTCTTCGACCCGGCCTACGTCTGGGTGAGCGAGGACTGGACCGGCAATCCGACCACGATCCCCGTCGGGAGTCCTGAGGGGAGCACCACCTCTATGCCTCCGGGATCCGAACCTGGCACCGTTCGGGCTCGGAATACGTGACGTCTCTGAGGTGGCCGGAGCTCGCGCCGAGCCGTTTCGATCCATTGCCGAGGGAGTTCTGAGCGTGGGCGGCACAGCGCACTGATGGCCGCTCCAGGCACGACGCCGCACCGTCGGGTCGTACTGGATGACGTGGCCCGGGTGGCCAAGGTCTCGAGGTCGACCGCGTCACGGGCGCTGGTTGACGATCCGCGGATCAGCGAGCCGACCCGCGCCGCCGTGAAGCATGCCGCTACGGAACTCGGGTATGTGCTGAATGCCGCAGCACGCAGCCTGCGCGCGCGCCGGACGCGCATCCTCGGCCTGATGGTGGCCAACCTCAGCGACCCAGTGCACGGCGAGATCGCCGAGGCATTCGAGCAGGAGGCCTGGGCCGGCGGCTATCGGGTCATTCTTTCGATCGGCCTACGGGATCCCGCGCTGGAGCGACGCGCGCTCCGGACGTTCGCGGAGCAAGCGGCGGACGGTGTCGCGATGGTCTCATGCGTCCTGGCCCCCAGCGAGGCGCGGGCGCTTGTCCAACCAGATCGTCTGATCATCGTCCAACCCGATCACCGCAGGGCGCAGCGCTACCGTGGCCCGCTCAGTCCCGGCGTGATCACGACGGACGACGCTCAGGGGGTAGAAGCGGTGGTCGACCACCTCGTCGCGAGCGGGTACCGGGATATCGCCTATGTGGGCGGCGGGGCGCGGGCGTCGAGTACCGTCCGCCGTGAGGCCGTGGCGCGATCGCTCAAGCGGCACGGACTCCGCCCGCGTCTTGACCGCTTCACGAGCTCGAGCGACAGTTGGCGCGCACCCGACGCCCTTGCTGCGCTCATCGCAACCCATCTGCCCGAAGCGCTGATCTGCTATGAGGACGTGCTGGCGCTCGCGCTGATGGACGCTCTGCGCAAGCTCGGAATCCGGACCCCCGATGATATCGGGATCGTTGGCTTCGACGGGATCCCCTTCAGCGAATTCTCGAACCCACGCCTGACGACCGTGACCACCCCGCTGGCCGAGCTTGGGCGCCTTTCGGCCACGGCCCTGCTCGAGGCAATCCAGACGGGTTGGCTGCCCGCGCCGATGGTGCTGCCGGTCGAACTGGTCGTGCGTGAGAGCACGCTGCCTGGCGGGCCCGGCAGCGCTACCGGAGCGACCGTTCCTTGATACGTCTCCGCGTACCCGACGCCTGGTTCGATCGTGCGTGATTGACCGTGCGCAACCGATTGCGCTAACCTAGCATGTGCCCACTTGGCGCGTCAACGAGAACGTGGCTCACGGGGCCTGAGAACCGGCCGATGGCCAGCTGAACGGAGGGCTCGATGTCAACGGCAAGGATGCGTGTGGCCGGGGCTCCAGTGTCGTTCGGCGTCGACGAGATCATGGTTGACGACGCCTGGATGCCGGGGCCCGTGGACGTGCTGGACTGGCTGGTGGACATCGGTGTCGAGGGTACCGAACTGGGCCCGCCCGGCTATCTGGGGAATGCCGAGCAGGTGCGCGAGCGCCTGTCATCACGCGGCCTCGAACTCGTGGGATCATTCCTGCCCCAGCACTTCAGCCGGAACGAACTGGCCGAGTCCGATCGAGCCTGGCTCGCCGACAGCCTGAAACTGGTCCGCGAGGGCTCACCAGACGGGTCGAAGCCGCTGGCGATTCTGTCCGACCAGTTCGATGAGCCCGAGCGGCGCGCGTTCTCCGGGCAGATCCGCGCACATCCTGAAACGTGGCTCTCGCCCAGCCGGTTTGAGGCGCTGATCTCCAACCTCCACCGGGCGGCGGAACTCTGCCAGTCGATGGGCTTCGACGTCGTACTGCACCCACACGCCGGGACCTACGTCGAATCGGCCGATGAGATCGCTCGGGTGATGGAGCGGATTGACCCGTCGCTGCTCGGGCTATGCCTGGATACCGGGCACTTCCGGTTCGGCGGTGCTGACCCCACCCAGGCGGTCCACGACTACCACGAGATCATCCGCCACGTGCATATCAAGGACTGCACGACCAAGGTCATGGACGACGTAAAGGCCGAGGGAAAGGGCCTCGAAGAGGCGCTCCGGCGCGGCGTCTTCTGCCAGCTTGGCAAGGGTGACTCGGGCATCGACTCGGTCATCGACGCACTCCGTGCCCACGACTACTCGGGCTGGCTCGTCATCGAGCAGGATCAGTTCCTGACGTCCAAGGACACGCCCGAGTCGGTGGTTGCGGTCCAGCGCGCCAATCGTGAATACCTGGAGCGCTTCGGCATCTGAAGCGGCGCGGATTCTCGGCCGGGATGCACGGCTGTACACTCCGATTGCTGGGTGCCGAACTCGTCGGGACCCTCGAATTGGAGGCATGGAACCTTTGCCGAAGTCGTATCCACGCCTGACCCAGCCCCTCGTCCGTGAGACGAAGGGTGGCGAGCTCCGCCCCGCAACGTGGGACGAGGCACTCGATCGGACCGTCGCGGCGTTTCGTGCCATCGGGGCCCAGCGGGACCCGGTAGCGCCATCGCCGTTCGGGATCTTCAGCTGCAGCAAGGCGACCAACGAGGTCAACTACGCGGCGCAGAAGTTCTCCCGAGTGGTCCTGGGCAGCAACAACATCGACAGCTGCAACCGCACCTGACACGCCCCGTCTGTCGCCGGTCTGGCGACCGTCTTCGGCGCTGGTGGTGGAACCAGCTCATATCGTGAGGTCGAGGAGACCGATCTGATCATTCTCTGGGGCAGCAATGCCCGAGAGACGCATCCGATCTTCTTCCATCACCTGCTGCGCGGCGTCCGCAACGGTGCCCGCCTGTTTACCGTGGATCCGCGACGCACGAGCTCTGCCCAATGGTCTGACACTTGGCTCGGCCTCGATGTCGGCAGCGATATCGCCCTGGCCAATGCCGTCGGGCGCGAGATCATCCACGCCGGCTTGGCCAACACTGAATTCATCGAGCGGGCGACGTTCGATTTCGAGGCCTACCGCGAGAAGGTCGAGTCGTACACACTCGAATACGCCGAGCGTGAGACCGGCGTTCCAGCCGACGCGATCCGCGAGCTGGCTCACGCCTACGCCCAGGCCCCGCGCGCGATGGTCTGCTGGACGCTCGGGATCACCGAGCACCACAACGCCGTCGACAACGTCCTCGCGCTGATCAGCCTGTCGCTGCTGACCGGCCACGTCGGTCGCTACGGCAGTGGCCTGAACCCGTTGCGGGGCCAGAACAACGTCCAGGGTGGCGGCGACATGGGCGCCCTGCCGGATCGGCTACCCGGGTTCCAGCACATCGAACAGGACGCGCTCCGCGCGAAGTTCGATGCGGCCTGGGGTGTGCCGGTGCCACCGAAGAAGGGCATGCACCTGTCGGAGATGTTCGATGCCATCGAGCGTGGCGAGCTCAGGGCCGCGTACGTCATCGGGGAGAACCCCGTCCAGTCGGAAGCCGACCAGAAGCGCACCAAGGAGCTCGTCCGCAGCCTCGAGTTCTTG
>JAQBHC010000100.1:0-17792 GCA_032128175.1 Chloroflexota bacterium
CCGCATGCGCTCCGCTGCCGGCGGATGGCGTTTCGCCGGAGGTTGTCCTGGTCGGCGTCAGCCCCGAGCCAGTGCACGGCACCCAGGGCTCAGATGAGCCCCCTGTAACCACGGTCCAACTCGGCACCCGGGTCGAGATCCGCGTGACCGGCGACGCGTGCGCGATCGGCTGGCGCATCGGCGGGACGCGCGTCGACTCGGGGGACGAGTGGTGGTTCGATGAGGCGGATAACCCAACGAACGACCCGTTTCGTCTCCTCCAGAACCGCTGGCTTCTCCGCGATCTTCCGACCGGCCTATTCAACCTGACGGCCACGACGCAATTCTCCGTTGACACCACCGTCACGAACCGGTGGCGGCTCGATGTGCGCGGCGGCCTGGAGGTCCCTGCTGTGCGGGTGGTTGCCCCTGATCAGACCGTAACGGCGAGCCGCGCTTGTGGTGCATACTGGGGCTTCGCGGAAGCGACGGGCGGCTCTGAGTATTGCGACACGTCTCCGCTCCCATCGGTGATTCCGACGCTGTCCGTGGCCCCCGGGACGCCGGTTCGGGTCGACGTCCCGGGCTGGACGATCAGCGGATGGAGCGCGTCGTGCGGCAGAGCCGACGAGACCAGCAGCCCCGACTATCCGTTCGTGACCATCGACCAATGCGAACTTGGCTACCGGTACGCGCAGGATCCATCCGCGCCTGCGTTGGTGCCCGTCTTCCTTCCCCGGGCCAGCGGGCCGCTCGTCCAGATCTGGCTGTCGGTGTCGCGCGGGAATGACACGGTCAATTGGTCGGTCTTCGTCCTGACTTCCATCGGCTCCTGACCAGACAGCGGCGCGCGCCAGTCCGGCGGCGGGTCCACGCGCCTCGCTTGCTATACTCCCGCTCCGGCGCGGGGCTATAGCTCAGCTGGAAGAGCGTCTGAATGGCATTCAGAAGGTCAGGGGTTCGAGCCCCCTTAGCTCCACCACAACGCTGATTCGCCGGCGATTTCGACCCCTCGCCGAAAACGGCGGGGGGTCTTCGTTACACGCGGAGCCGCTCAAAGACAGTGACCGAGACCAGCGAACGAACCGAACGAACCTGGACCGAGCGGTACGATCCCGCCTCGATCGAGCCGCGCTGGCAGGCGCGTTGGTCAGAAGCGGCCACCTACCGCACCGACCTCGACGATGACTCGCGGCCGAAGTTCTACCTGCTGACGATGTACGACTACCCGTCGGGCGACCTTCACATCGGGCACTGGTACGTCAAGACGCCGACCGATGCGATTGCCCGCTTCCACCGGATGCGCGGCGAGAACGTCTTCATGCCGGTCGGGTTCGATGCGTTTGGGCTGCCGGCCGAGAACGCGGCGATCAAGAACAAGATCCATCCTCGTGAATGGACCATGAAGAACATCGAGAACATGCGCCGCCAGCTGCGGAGCATGGGCGCGACCTTCGACTGGGAGGCCGAGGTCGTCACCTGCGACCCGGCCTACTACCGCTGGAACCAGTGGCTCTTCCTTGAGTTCCTGAAAGCCGGTCTCGCCTATCGAGCCAAGGCGCCCGTTGACTGGTGTCCGAACGACGGCACGCTCGCTCGCGAGCAGGTCGAGGGCACCGATCGCCGCTGCTGGCGTTGCGGCGCAACGGTCGAGAAGCGGGACCTGGAGCAGTGGTGGTTCCGAACCACGCAGTACGCGGATGAGTTGCTCGACTTCAGCGGCATCGACTGGCCAGAGCCGGTTCGGATCATGCAAACGAACTGGATCGGGCGATCCGAGGGCGGCGAGATCGTGTTTGCGACCGCTCCCTCGGACCATCATGCAGGCGGCGAAGAGCTGCGCGTCTTCACGACCCGTCCCGACACGCTCTTCGGGGCGACGTTCATGGTCCTGGCCCCGGAGCATCCGCTCGTGGCGTCATTGACCGCCCCGGAGCGCCGCACGGACGTCGAAGGGTACGTAGCGCGGGCGCGCGTGGCGACCGAGATCGAGCGTCTCTCCGCCGACCGGGAGAAGACCGGCGTGCCCATCGGGGCGGACGCGATCAACCCGATCAACGGCGAGCGAATTCCGCTCTTCATCGCCGACTACGTTCTGGCGGGCTACGGCACGGGCGCGATCATGGCCGTTCCTGCCCACGACGAACGCGACTTTGCCTTCGCCACCCAGTTCGGCCTGCCGATCCGGCGGGTCGTGGCCGCGCCCGGGACCGAACATGCGCCGCTCGACGCGGCGTTCATCAGCCATGCCGCCGATGAGCGTCTGGTCAACAGCGGGCCGTACTCGGGGATGTCGGCCGATGAGGGTGGACGGGCGATCGTGGCCGCCCTGGCTGAGCGCAACGCGGGCAAGGCCGCAGTGACCTATCGGATTCGCGACTGGCTGATCAGTCGCCAGCGCTACTGGGGCACGCCCATCCCGATCATTCATTGCGACCGGTGCGGCGCGGTGCCCGTTCCCGAGGATCAGCTGCCGGTCCTGCTTCCGGACACGGTCGACTACCAGGGCAGCGGCGACAACCCGTTGACCCGGGATGAGGCCTTCCTCCGGGTCAAGTGCCCGAATTGCGACGGGCCCGCCCGGCGCGAAACGGACACGATGGACACGTTCGTCGACTCGAGCTGGTACTGGTTCCGTTACCTGTCGCCGGAGAAGCCGGACGGCCCCATCGATGGGGCGATGGCCGCGCGCTGGACGCCGGTGGACCAGTACACGGGCGGTGCCGAGCACGCCGTCATGCATCTCCTGTACAGCCGCTTCTTCACCAAGGCGATGCGCGATATCGGCCTGATCCGCGAGAGCGAGCCCTTCAAGCGGCTGTTCAACCAGGGCCAGATCCTCGGCGCCGACGGCGAGCGCATGAGCAAGTCCCGCGGAAATGTCCAGGATCCGGACGAACTCGTCGCTCGCTATGGCGCCGACACCGTCCGGCTGTTCCTGATGTTCATGGGACCGTGGGACCAGGGGGGCCCGTGGAGCCCGAGCGGGATCGGCGGCGTGTACCGCTTCCTGAACCGCGTCTGGGCGATCGCCACCGATCCTCGAGGTACGGACCAGGGGGACCAGGAGGCCGGCCAGCTGCCGGCTGGTCAGGACCTCGATGCCGCCGAGGCGACGATCAGGACGGCGGCCCACCGTACGCTGCGCGACGTCACGATTGACTACGAGGGCTTTCGCTTCAACACGATGATCGCCAAGCTGATGGAGCTGTCGAATGCGCTCTATCGCTATCGCGGGACGTCTGCCGCGGGCGGCGGCGCGTGGGAAGAGGCCGTCCGCCTGCTGCTCCTGATGCTGGCCCCTGCTGCGCCGCACATGACCGAGGAGCTCTGGTCGCGACGCCTGTCTGCGGCGACCGTGAAATGGACGTCGATCCATTCGGAGCGCTGGCCAGACGTTGACGCGGCCGTCGTGGTTGAAGCAACCCGTGAAGTTCCGGTTCAGATCAACGGCAAGGTTCGGGACAAGGTCGTCGTGCCGGCCGGCGTCTCGGATGCGGACCTCGAGCAACTGGTCCTGGCCGCGCCGAAGATCCAGGCCGCGCTCGCGGGCAGGACGCCCGACCGCGTTGTCGTCGCCGCCGGCGGCCGTTTGGTGAATCTCGTCGTCCGCGGCTGATCGGGCGGTCCTGCTACCGTACGCACACTCGGTTCGCCTCCAGCCAGAGACGTTCCGGGGAGAGCCCGGAGGACGAGGAACCGCCCTTCGGGCTCGTTCTTTGTGATTCGCAGGTGGATCCTGAGGATCCTGCGGCGCCCCGCAGCTCGGGATCCTGGTCGACGGACATCACCCTGGCCGCTACCGTAGCGAGCATGAGCGACGAGGCGACCATGACCGACCACCCGTCTCGCGGCACGGCCGCAGTGTCCTGGGGCCCAGACCGGATCGACCTCTTCTGGGTAGATTTCGACGGCGCCCTGATCCATCGCACCTTCTCCGACGGCTCGTGGGCCGACGCCGAGTCGCTGGGTGGAACGCTCGCGTCCGCTCCCACGGTCACGGCCTGGGCCGTCGGCCAGATGGAGGTCTTTGGCGTCATGTCGGACGGCGAGCTCTGGAATCGCTATTGGGACGGGACCGCCTGGCATCCCTGGGAGACCCTCGGCGGCGAACTTGATCCGTCCGAAGCGCCCGCCGCGTCCTCCTGGGGTGCTGATCGGCTCGATGTCTTTGCCCGCGGTCGAAATGGCCGAACCTGGCATCGCTGGTGGGACGGGGAGAGCTGGGTCCCGTGGGAGCAAATCGAGCGCTAGGGTGGTGCCTTGGGCACCCAAATGACCCTGGCCCCGAAGCGCCGGCGATAAGTCGCAGCTAAGCCGGGAGGCGTACGATCGCCGAACGTCCCGTCCGACGATGTGCCCCGGCGGACGGGACGTGATTCCATCCCGCCCCGCATCCCGCCGGGCGAGGACCCTGTGGACCCTTCCGGCGCGCCGTGGCGTTCGTTCGATGTGCCCGCGACTCCGCACGCTGCCACCGCGGCGACTCCGAATGCAGCCACGAATGTCCAGCCTTCGAGGTTGCTTCTCTATGGGCTCGTAGCGATCGTTCCGCTGATCGTCGGTGCGGTCCTCCTCGGCGCGGGGGACGCGGGCGATCGCTCGGTCGTGGTGGACGCCGCCGAGGCCAGCGACCTCGCCACGGTGCAGACCCCAGCTCACTTGATCGTGGATGTCGCCGGCGCGGTAGCGGAGCCGGGCGTGTATCGGCTCGCGCCGGGATCCAGGGTTGGCGACGCGATCACCGCTGCCGGCGGGTATGGGCCGCGAGTGGATGCCGTTCGAGTCGCCGCCGAGCTGAACCTCGCGGCTCCACTCACGGACGGCGAACATCTGAGCGTTCCATCGCGCGACGACGCCAATCCGGGGACCAGCGGTGGAACCTCGACGCGAGCTCCGACCGGGGCAAGCGGCCTCATCGATCTGAATCGAGCCTCATCCGCCGAGCTTGACACCCTGCCGGGCATCGGCCCGGTGACCGCCGCGAAGATCATCGCGTCGCGAGAGACCACGCCGTTCGCGTCCATCCAGGACCTGCGGGATCGCAAGCTCGTCGGACAGAAGACGTTCGACGGTCTGAGCGGCCTCGTGGCCGTGCCCTGAAGTGCCGCGCAGCGGATGGCTGGCCGTCGGTGCGATCGTCGCGGGCCTTGCGGCAGCGCCTGAGCACGGTCGCGCCATCGTCGCAGTGCCGTTCCTGGCCCTGTCCGTCCTCATTGTGGCGTGGGCCGTCCGGAACGGGGGCAGAGGGGCGGGCCCCGGAGGCGAGACGGTCGCGATCGACGCGGCCGGGCGGGCCATTCGCGCCAGCGCGTTGATCGCGATCGGGGCGCTGCTGATCGCCGGCCGCACGATCGCAGCACCGCCTGCCGCCGGTTCACCGTCGGGGCCGCTTCCGACCGGCAGCGGGCCGTGGACCGGCGTCGTGCTGTCGGTGAGCGCGCCGAGAGCCGGACAGCAGCCCGCGGTCGTTAGGTTGGATCCGCCGGCGGCGATCAGCATCGCGGGAACCCTGCCCGTGTTTCCGGCGGTCGTCCCCGGGGACCACGTGCGCCTCGTCGGGCCCCTTCGCGCCCCGCCCGTCGATGATCCCTACGGCACGTATCTGGCTCGGATCAACGTTGCCGCAACGGTCCGCGTCAGCGAACTCGTCTTGATACCGCCATCCGGAGATCTCGGGCGCAACGTCGAAGGGTTGCGCCGCGGCGCGGATCAGGCACTTCGGCTGGCGGTTCCGGAGCCCGAAGCGGGTCTGGCCAGTGGCATCCTCATTGGGCTCCGGGACCGCGTCGACCGGGACCTGTCGGGGGCGTTCACCGCAGTCGGGGC
This sequence comes from Chloroflexota bacterium, assembly GCA_032128175.1. Taxonomy (GTDB): domain Bacteria; phylum Chloroflexota; class Limnocylindria; order Limnocylindrales; family CSP1-4; genus UBA5189. The sequence continues at coordinate 5,809 of JAQBHC010000100.1, forward strand.
GACGCATGTGGTGGCGATCTCCGGCTGGAACATCGCCATTGTCGCGAGCTCGCTGGCGGCGCTGGCCGGAGGTATGGCGCGGCGACGGCGGGCTGTGCTTACGGCCCTGGCCATCGTCGCCTACGTCGCCTTCGTCGGGCCGTCTCCGTCCGTGGTGCGGGCGGCCGGCATGGCGGGAGTCGTCATGCTGGCACGGGAGCTGGGCCGCCCGAGTCGCGCGGCGGCCGCGATTGGATGGGCCGTGACCATGTTGCTGGCCGTCGATCCCGGTCTGGTTGCGGATGTCGGGTTCCAGCTCTCGGCCCTGGCGACGGTCGGATTGATCGCCTGGGGTACGTCGTTCACCCGGCGCCTCGCGGGCGCCTCGCCGGGGCGTCCGCGCGCATGGCTCGCGGAGAGCCTCGGCGTTTCGCTCGCTGCCCAACTGGCGACGCTCCCGATCGTGGTCCTTACTTTCGGGCGCCTGTCGCTCGTGGCTCCCGTGATCAACCTCGGCGTCGTGCCGCTGGTCGCTCCGGCAATGGCCGCAGGTGTGGTCGCGCTGGCCGGCGGCCTTGCTGTCATGGCCGGCCTTCCGTCAACGATCGCCACGATTGTCGGGCTGCCGGCCTGGTTCCTGTTCTCGCTCATGGTCGGGGTGGTCCGGGCCGGCGCCGCGCTCCCGTTCGCCAGCGTGTCGCTGGAGCCTCCCTGGGACGCCCTTGTCGGCGGCTTCGCAGCGCTCGGGATCCTCGGCATCATGATGTGGGCCCGGACCCGCGCTCGGCCGTCGAGCCCCGGCGCGCGTGCGGCCGATCCTCCGGGCCCGCGTGCCACGAATACCAAAGCCGCGCGCGGCGTCCGAGACCGCGGGCCGATATCCATCCCGTGGCACCAAACCCTCGGTGGACGCCTCTTCGGAGCGGCACTCACGACGGCGGTGGTTGCGCTGAGCGTGGTGGCAATCCACCGCCCGGATGGTGTGCCCCGGATCAGCGTGCTCGACGTCGGTCAGGGTGACGCGATCCTCGTGGAGGGCGGCCGCGGCGGACGGATGCTCGTGGACGGCGGGCCGGACCCTGGGCGCCTGCTGGTCGCCCTGGACGAGCGCCTGCCGCCATGGGACCGGCGGATCGATGTGATCGTGCTCTCGCATCCCCACGAAGACCACGCGGCGGGACTCGCGGCGTTGCTCGATCGCTACGCCGTGTCCCGTGTCTTTGAACCGGGCATGTTCGGTCCGGGTCCCGGCTATGCCGCCCTCAACGCCGAATTGTTCGAAGGCCGCATCCGTCGCGGCACGCTGGCGACCGGGGATCGACTGACGGTGGACGAATTCGAGTTCCGCGTCCTATGGCCCGATCCAGGATCGGTCCCGGAGCGACCATCGGACGGCGGGAAGGGCATCAACAACGTCTCGATCGTGCTGCTGGGCGAGGTCGGGCGCCACCGGCTCCTTCTCGCCGGTGACGTCGAGGAGGAGATCGATCAACGCCTGCTTGCTCTCAGCCTGCCGCACCTGGCGCTGCTCAAGGTCGCCCACCACGGCTCACGGACCTCGTCCACCGAGGCCTTCCTCCGCACTGTTACCCCGGCAGTCGCCGTGATCTCGGCGGGCCGCTCCAACCCGTACGGCCATCCGTCCCCGGCGACAGTCGCCCGGCTGGAGGCCGAGGGTTCCCGAGTCCTGCGAACGGACCTGGACGGAACGGTGTCGATCGAGCTCGGTCCCGGGCCATTGCGCGTCCGCACCGATGGGCCACGGGCAGCCGCGAATGTCGGCGACCCAGCGGCGTCAGGGCGGTTCGCGGCGTCGGCAGCGCGGTTCGCGTCGGCAGCGGGCCTGCTGTGCGGCCTCCCCGATCCGTTGGCGACACTCGTGGCGTCGGGTGTCGGACCGCTTGCGCTGGACACCACGGAGCCTGTCGCGCAGCCCGGCTCGACCCTGGCGGCGGGCGTTCGGGTCCGCCTCCGCTACGATGCCGTGCGTGATCGACCTCCCTCGGAAGGCTCGGGCGTGCCAGTCTCTGCCGCATGCTGCACGCGGTCCGCGCGCCTGGTCATTCGGCGGGCGTGCGGGCGTCGGCCACACTGAGGTGGCGCCTTGAGCCCGACCGTCGTCGCCTACTTCTGGGGCGACGATAGCTACGCGCTCGACGCGGCGGTCGATGCCCTGCGGAACGACGCAGCCAGGTTCCCAGGCGGCGCCCCGGAACGCTGGCGCGTCCGCGCAGATGCCGGCGACGCTGGAGGGCTGCTCGGCGAGCTGCACGCTCGTCTCGCCACCGGGACACTGTTCGGGTCGGGCACCCTGGCGATCGTGACGAACGCGGGACAGCTTGTGCGCAAAGGTTCCGACCGCCAGCGCCTCGTTGAATTGATCGGGTTGATCGCCGACGGCAACGGTCTCGTCGTAGCGGAAGAGGTGGATTCCGGCAAGAAGGACCCGCCGGCAAAGGCGTTCGCCGAGGCCATCCGCGAGGCGGGCGGCGACGTCCGCCGGTTCGAGGCTCCCCGCGAGGGCGGGCTGGCGGCCTGGATCGAAGCCCGTGGCAGGGAGCGTGGGATCGCGCTCGCCCCGGGTGCCGCGCGTGAGCTGGCAACGCGGGTGGGCGGATTCGTGCGCGAAGGGGATGTCGATCGGCGCAACCAGGGACGCCTGGCGGTCGTGGAGCTCGAGAAGTTGGCGCTCCAGCATGCCGGTGTGGCCGGGTCAACCGTTGTACCGGACCCCGTCTCCGTTGACGACGTCCGAGCGCTGGTCCAGGAGGCGATCCCGGGCACGATCTGGGGGTTCGTTGACGCGGTCGGCATGCGCCAGCGCTCACGCGCGCTTGAGCTGCTCGAGCGGCTTCTCGACGAGACACCAGAGCCCGTTCTTCTGGCCGTGCTGCACCGCCGACTACGCGAGCTCATGGAGGTGGCGGATCGGGTCACCGCGGGAGAATCCCCGGGTTCGCTGGTTCGATCCATGCGTCTCCAACCGTTCCGGGCGGAAACGCTCGCTCGCCAGGCCCATGCCTGGACGGTGGAGGAACTCGGGGACGCGCTAGACGGGCTGCTGGAACTGGACGCGCGCGTGAAGGGCGTGGCCGGCGCGAGCGCCAGCGACGGTCAGGTCAGGCTGGCATTCGACCTGTGGGTCGCAGATCACGTTGGCGCCGGCGGCTGAGGCGACGTTGCTGCCGGCCGCTGAGGCCGCGGCGCGGGGATCAGGCTGAGGCCGCGGCGCGGGGATCAGGCTGAGGCGGCCTGCTCCTGGATGACGAGATCGCTCTCAATGGCGAACGTGCAACGCCCGCTCGCCAGATCGAGGAGGTCGATCAGCTCTGGATCGATGTACAGCTGGTGGCAGTCCTCACACAGACCGCCCGGGATCCCGAAGCACAGCCGCTCCGACTGATCGGGCATGCGGAAGGCGGTATCGAAGCGGGTCGTGATCAAGCGGCGCCGACAGGCCGGACAGCGCTCGCGGACTTGTGTCATGCGGCGATGGTGCGAGACCCCGCATGGCCACGACATGACCCGACGGTACGGGTCCCCCCGGTACGCGTGGCGCCGGCTACTGGACGCGAAGGACGGTCTTGGCCTCGGACCAGTGCTTTTCGAGCTGGTAGAAGTCCCGTTCCGGCGGGGTGAAGACGTGGACGATGACGATCCCGAAGTCGACCAGCACCCAGTGGGACGCTGGTGTGCCCTCGCGACCGTAGGGCCGGATCTTCTCGTCGCGCATGCCACCAACGATCCCGTCGGCGATCGCCCCGAGCTGGCGCTCCGAGCCTCCTGAGCAGACCACGAAGTAGTCGGCCAACGTGGTCAACTCGCGGAGATCGAGAAGGACGATATCGGCGGCCTTCTTGTCCTCGGCCAGTTCCACGATCCGGCGAGCGATCTCAAGCGATGTGCGATCAGCGTCGGCGGCGGCCTTTCGCGCCTTCGCCACGGTACGAGCGCGGCGCGGCATCCCGTCGGCGGTGGGCTTGTTGGTGGTCGTCGCCTCGGGGGCCGGAGGTGCGGTCGTCGCCTCAGGGGCCGGAGGTGCGGCTGTCTCGGCGTCGGGGGCCGCGGCGGTTGCGGCCTCCTGGACGGCGGAACTGGATTTCGGAGCGGGCTTGGTCACGGGCGATGGTTCCTCGAGTGGTCGTCAGTCGGCGCGATCGGCGCGAATGTAGAGGTGATGATCCGCGATATAGCGTTCGACCGCCTCCGGCACGAGGTAGCGGATCGAGCGGCCGTCCGCCAGGCGGTCGCGGATGGCCGTCGAGGAGATCCCGAGTCGCGGCCCGTCGAGGAGGTCGAACTGCCCGTCGAGCCCGGGAAACTGCTCGGAAAGCCACTCGGACGTCGGGGCCGGGTGTCCTTCTCGCGGGACCACGGCGACGCGACACTGTGTCAGGAGGCGGCGCGGCTCATGCCATGCCGGGAGGCCGGCCAGCGTCTCCGCGGACATGATCAGCGTGATGTCCTGAGCTGGCGGCCGGTCACCCGACCCGGCGACGAGCAGCGCGATCGTGTCCGTCGTGTATGAGGGTCCGGGGCGGTCCACGTCGATGCGGCTGAGCTCGAAGCTCGGATTTCCCGCGATCGCCAGGCGCACCATGGCCACCCGATCATCCGCTGAGGCCGACGCACCGTCGGGCTTGTGCGGCGGGATTCCCGCCGGCACGAACAGGATCCGCTCGAGCCCGAGCGCCTCGCGAGCCTCCTCGGCGACCGCGAGGTGGCCGAGGTGGATCGGATCAAAGGTCCCACCCATGACCCCGAGCGATCCGGACCGGACTGCGCGGGCGCCGCTTCCGAGATGGGACGGACTCACGCCCATCGCTCCGCGGACCAGGCGTCTCCGCTCCACTCGAGCTCGATCTCGCCGAAGCGGACGACGTCGCCCGCGGCGACGCCGTGGCGACGAAGCTCGGCATCCACGCCGAGGCGCTCGAGGTCGCGCTGGAAGCGCTCGGTCGATTCCTCGACATCGAAGTTCGTCTGTGCCGCAATCCGCTCGACGCGTCGGCCCCGGACGCGGAACGCCCCGTCCTCATCGCGTTCCACGCCGAATCCGTCCTCGAGGGTCTCGATCCGATGGACGACGACGCCCGACGGCTCGGGCGGAGCGGCCATGCTCTCGGCGTCGGGGAGCAACTCCGCCAGGGCCGCCCGCAGCTCCGTGATCCCTTCGCCGCCCGCGGCGCCGATGGCCACGACCGGCAATTGCTCCCGTTCGCGCGCTTTCCGGAACGCAAGCCACGCTGCCGCAGCCTCGGGCAGGTCCAGCTTGTTGAACGCGACGAGGATCGGCTTTTCCAGCAGCGCCGGATCATGTGCCGCCAACTCTTCGCGAATGATGCGGTAATCCCACTCCGGATCGCGCCCGGCTCCGTCGACGAGATGGACGAGGACGCGTGTCCGTTCGATGTGACGCAGGAACGCGTGGCCGAGGCCCGCTCCTTCGCTGGCACCTTCAATGAGGCCGGGCACGTCCGCAATGGTCGGCAGGCGATTATCTTCGATCCCGAGGTCCATGACGCCGAGGTTCGGCTCGAGCGTGGTGAAGGGGTAGGCCGCGATCTTGGGGTTGGCGGCCGTGAGCGCCGCCAGGAGGGTCGATTTTCCGGCGTTGGGCAGGCCGACCAGTCCGATGTCGGCAATCAGTCGAAGTTCAAGCCGGATCCAGCGCTCCTGGCCCGGCTCGCCCTTCTGGGCATGGCGGGGCGCCTGGTGCGTCGATGTCTTGAAATGCGTGTTCCCGAGCCCGCCGCGACCACCGCGGCCGACCATCGTCGTCTGCCCGGTCGCGACCAGATCCGCGATCAGCTCCCCGGTCGCGTCGTCGTACACCCCAGTGCCGGGGGGAACCTCGAGGACCAGGTCCTGGCCAGCCTTGCCGTGGCGCCGGGCTTTGGAGCCTCGCCCGCCGCTGGGTGCTCGAAAGTGGTGCCGGTAGGAGAAGTCCCGCAGGGTCGTCTGCCCCGGATGAACGACCAGATGGATCGACCCGCCACGCCCGCCGTCTCCACCATCGGGTCCGCCGCGAGGAACGTGCGCTTCCTGGCGGAATGTGGCCGCGCCATCGCCGCCGCTGCCGGCCTGAACCATGATCTTTACGCGGTCAAGGAACATCGAGCTATCTTCCCACGGGTGCAGCCCGTCACTTGCGGCGGTGCCAGGATCGGCCGATGTGGCGCCGACGAGACGTACGGCCGCGAACCGGGATCAGTAGTACCGCAGCGGGTTGATCCGGTAGCCGCCGTTCCACACAGACCCGGTCCAGACCTCGAAATGAAGGTGCGGACCGGTGGCGTGGCCGGACTGCCCGATCCGCCCGACCTGCTGGCCTCTGCCGACCGACTGCCCGGCGGAAACGCTCACGCCGGACATGTGGTTATAGGTCGTGTTGAGTCCGGACCCGTTCGAGATCCAGACCTGGTAGCCGCCGCCGTTGTTCTTCCAACCGGAGAAGGTGACGACTCCGTCGGCCGCGGCGATCACCGGTGACCCGTAGTTGGCCGCAATGTCGAGGCCGTAGTGCCCGTAGCGGAAGTACTGGCTGATGTAGTTCCTGCCGCCGACCACCGGCCACGACAACTTGCCCCCACTGTAGGTGCCACCGGAGCAACTGGTACAGCTGCTGCCGCTGCGCGGCCGGCTGACCGGTGCCGACGTCGGGATCGGCGCGCCTGCGGCGTCCGGCAGGATCAGGGTCTGGCCGATGATCAGGTTCGGGTCGTCGAGTTCGTTGACCGCCAGGATCTCGGTCGGATCGACCTTGTACTTGGCCGCGAGTGAATCGAGCGTGTCGCCTTCCTTCACGGTCACCACGAGGCCGCTGACAGGCGGAACGACGAGCTTCTGGCCGATGTGGAGCTGATCCTTGGCGGTCAGCTTGTTTGCCCACCATAGGGTCATCATCGAGACACCAAACTGGCTGGCGATACCGGTCAGCGTGTCACCGGACTGCACGACGTAGGTCTGCAGCAGGTCGCTGCCGTCCGGGACGACCGTGTCAACCGCGACGGGCTTGTAGAGCGTGCCGTCGTCTGCGTAGGTCTCGATCGGGGTCAGGTCTTCGGTTGTGAAGTCGGCTTGCTTGCTGGCAAAATCAAGCTGATCTTCGAACGGAATGGAGCCCAGCTGCACGGCCGGCGCACCGCCGATCGCCAGACGCGGACTCGTCCCGAGTCCCTCCACCGATCCGACCGCTCCGGTCGCTGCGGCGGGCTCGAAGCTGAGGAGGCTCGCACCGAGGACCACGATGGCCGTGATCACCGGCAGCGTTCGTTCGGACGCGAAGCGTACCGCGAGCGTGCGGCGAATGGAGAGTGGGCGCAGCCGTACCTTCGGTCGGGGTGCGAGCACTGCTGTGTGCGCGAAACCCGTCAGGCGCGCGCCGAGAGCACGCATCGCTCGGAGGGACGTTCGGTGGATGCGGCTGGCTCGCGTTGATCGTTCGCGAGTGGTCCGGCGAAAGCGCGCAATTGAGCGCATGACGCCAGCCGGGGCGTTCAGCAATATGGTCTCCTGCGATGGACATCGGGCGCGAGCGGGTGAGGCACGCTACGAGGGTGTTCGGTGCGTCCGAGTTTCGCGGTGTGGCGCTGGTCTCATGATTCAGAGCCGATCCCCGCTCCTCCGCGGGTGCCGACTCCGCCCGACCTTACCACGGCCCTTGTGGGCCGCGCAAACCCCTCCGTCGCGTCCCGGCGTGCGGTCGCGTGTGCGGGCGAGGTCGTTACCCGTCGAGGGTCTTGGTCAGGCCAGCCAGGAACTGGACGTTGTTGTCCGTCTTTGCGAGGCGGTTGAGGAGCAGTTCGATCCCTTCGTTGGTGCCGACGGCAGAGAGCATCCGGCGCATCGTCCAGACCATCTTCAACGTGCCGTCCTCGAGCAACAGCTCCTCGCGTCGGGTCCCGGAACGCATGACATCGATCGCCGGGAAGATCCGCTTCTCGCCGAGCTTCCGGTCGAGGATGAGTTCCGAGTTGCCGGTGCCCTTGAACTCCTCATAGATGACGTCGTCCATCCGTGACCCGGTGTCAACCAGACACGTCGCGATGATCGTGAGGCTGCCGCCCTCCTCGATCTTCCGGGCAGCGCCAAAGAAACGCTTCGGGGGGTACAGCGCGATCGGATCGATTCCGCCCGACAGCGTCCGGCCCGAAGGCGGGAGTGCGAGGTTGTAGGCGCGTGCCAGCCGGGTGATGGAGTCCATCAGGATCACCACGTCGCGGCCGGTTTCGACCTGGCGCTTGGCGATCTCGAGGGCCATCTCAGCCACGTGCGTGTGGTTCTCGGTCGGCTCATCGAATGTCGAGCTGATGACCTCACCGTTGACGCTGCGGCGCATGTCCGTGACCTCCTCGGGCCGCTCGCCGATGAGCGCGACCATGAGCAGGATCTCCGGGTAATTCGCCGTGATGCCGTTGGCGATGTTCTTCAGGAGCATCGTCTTGCCGGCCTTGGGCGGGCTGACGATCAGGGCGCGCTGGCCCTTCCCGATCGGGTTGACGAGGTTGGCCAGGCGCTGGCTGAGATTCTTCGGGTCACTCTCGAGGTTGATCAGCTCGTAGGGATGGATGGGCGTCAGGTCCCCGAAGTGCGGGCGCGCCCGAGCGGTCTCGATGTCCACGCCGTTCACAGAATCGACGCGGAGCAAGCCCCAGTACTTCTCCTGCTCACGCGGAACGCGGACGGCGCCGGCAACCCGATCGCCGATGCGGAGCGCAAACCGGCGAACCTGGCTCGACGAGACGTAGACGTCATCGGCGCCAGGGAGCAGCCCGTGGCGGCGCATGAAGCCGTAGCCCTCATCCACGATGTCAAGGATTCCGGTGGCATAGGCGTGCCCGGCTCGCTCCGTCTGGGCCTGGAGGATGCGATCGACGAGATCGTCTTTCCGATCATCGGTCCCGGCCTCCATCTTCAGGTCGCGGCCGACCTGGCGGAGTTCCGCGACGCTCATCTCAAGGAGGTCGGCCACATCGAGGTCATTGCGCTCGCGCGCAGCCTCGAGTTCCTGCATCTCCTCGAATTCGCTGACCGGCGCGCGTCCCACCGGGTTGCGGCGACGAGGGCGACGGTTGCGTGGGCGCTGATCTGGACCGGGCATCGGAAAGGGGCCACCTGCGTATGCAAGGAGGGACCAATCGACCGCGCGGGAAAGGGTCCGCGGCGCGGACGGGTGGGGAATGGCCGGAGTATGGACCCCGTCCCGCCAGTCGTCAATCAGCGATCTGAAGGCCGTGAGGCCCCGTGTCAGCCCTTCGCAGCTCTGAGCGACTTGCGGCCTGTGCGATCCGAGGGCCGATGTCCGCGGGCTGTGCTCCTGGCGACACAACCGCGACGTGGTAGCGGGCTCACTCGGCGCTGGGGCCCGATCCGACCGGCCGCGCCACTGCCAAGGAGCCCAGTCGTGGCCGTTTCGTGGCGATCCTGTGCCTGACTGGGCACCATTCGAGCCGGCAACGGCCAGTGCGTGGACTCGAAGCATCGGGGATCGTCCAGGTTGTGCGCCTGCAGGCACATCCAGCCGGCCGTCCGCGGATCGAGAGTGCGCGGTGCGGCGCCTCGTGGTGGGCCTCGCCCCGGATTTGCCTGGGCCGCGGCGGCTATGGGCCGAGGAAGTGCCTGAGCGCGTCAGGCTCGCAGCGACGGCCCGCCGTGGAATCAGCCTTTCGCGGCCTCGAGTGCCTTGCGCGCCGTGTCCCAGTCGGCGCGGAACTGCGCGATGCCCTTGTCGGTGAGTGGGTGGTGGACCATCTGCTGGAAGATCTTGAACGGCAACGTGGCGATGTGAGCACCGGCCAGCGCTGAGTCCGTGACGTGGCGGGGGTGCCGGATCGACGCCGACAGGACCTCGGATTCGATCTCGTGGAAGCGGATGATGTCCGACAGCTCCCGGATGACGATCATCCCCTCTTCGTTGATGTCGTCGAGCCGCCCGACGAACGGGGACAGCAATGACGCCCCAGCCTTGGCCGCGAGCAGACCCTGGTTCGCGCTGAAGATCAGCGTGCAGTTGGTGCTGATCCCCTCGGCCGCGAACCGAGTGATGGCCTCGAGCCCCGTCTCGGACATCGGGACCTTGACCACGATGTTGTCGGCGATCTTGGCGAAGTGCCGGCCCTCGGACAGCATGCCGTCCACATCGTCGGCCACGACTTCGGCCGAGACGGGGCCGTCCGTGATCGTGCAGATCTCGGCGAGGACCTCGTCGTAGGTCATGCCTGACGTCCGCGCGAACAGGCTCGGGTTGGTCGTCACGCCATCGAGGACGCCCCAGCGGGCGACGGTCCGGATTTCACTGATGTCGGCGGTATCGAGGAAGAGCTTCATGGTGTTCGGACTCCGTGCGGCGCCGAGGGGTGGAGCCTCGTCGGCGATCAACTGAGTCTATCGCTGGACTGCCGAATGAGCCGCCGATGAGGTTACCCGGCGGGTGCGGCTTTCTCGCGGTGCGTGTCGAGGACGGTCGCCACCGGGGCCTGGGCAGTCGCGGATCGTGCCGCCAGGACCGGTTCCCGCCCGTCGCGGACCGCCAGGGATGCCTCGACGAACCCATCGAAGAGCGGATGCGGGCGTTCCGGTCGGCTCTTGAACTCGGGGTGGAACTGGCTGGCCAGGAAGTAGGGGTGATCTCGCAGCTCCACGATCTCGACGAGCCGTCCGTCCGGAGACTGGCCGGACAGGATCATTCCGGCGGCTTCCAGCGTCTGGCGGTATCGGTTGTTCACCTCGAACCGGTGCCGATGGCGCTCGTAGATCACCTCCTCGCCATAGACGGCGGCAGCCTTCGACCCCGGTGTCAGCCGCGCGGGATAGAGACCCAGGCGCATGGTTCCGCCCTTGTCCTCCATTTCGCGCTGGTCGGGCATGAAGTCGATGACCGGGTTGTCGGTGAACATGTCGAACTCGGTCGAGTTCACGTCCTTGGTGTCGATGATATGGCGGGCGAACTCGATGACCGCGCACTGCAGTCCAAGGCACAGACCGAGGTATGGGACTCGATGATCGCGTGCGTAATGCGCCGCGAGGACCTTGCCCTCGATGCCCCGATGGCCAAAGCCCCCCGGGACCAGGATCCCCGCTGCGCCGTCGAGGCGCTCGTGCAGATTCTCGTGGGTGAGAGCTTCGGAATCGACCCATCGGATCTTGGCGTCCACCTCGTGCGCCCAGGCCGCGTGGCGGAGTGCTTCCGTAACCGATAGATAGGCGTCCGGCAACTCGATGTACTTCCCGACCAACGCGATCTCCAGGATCGGCTTCGGGCGCTTGATGCGCGCAACCAGGGCGCGCCAGCCATCGAGGTCCGGGATCGCCTCGGGATCGCCGAGGCCGAGATCACGCACGACCAGCCGGCCGAGGCCCAGGTCCTCGAACTGGAGGGGAACCTCGTAGATCGTCTCGGCGGTTGGAGCTGGAATCACGGCATCGATGTCCACGTCGGTGAACAGCGCGATCTTTTCGCGGATCTCGTTCGAGACCTCCTGGTCCGAGCGAAGGACGATGACGTCGGGCTGGATGCCGATCCCGCGCAGCTCCTTGACCGAGTGCTGCGTCGGTTTCGTCTTGAGCTCACCGGTCGCGGCCAGCGCCGGCAGGAGCGTCACGTGAACGTACAGGACGTTGGCCCGGCCGACGTCCTTGCGCATCTGGCGAATGGCCTCGAGGAAGGGCAGCGATTCGATGTCGCCGACGGTGCCGCCGACTTCGACGATCACGACGTCCGGGTCGCCATGCTTGGCGACACGGACGATCCGCTCCTTGATCTCGTTGGTGATGTGCGGGATGACCTGGACGGTGCCGCCGAGATAGTCGCCGCGCCGCTCCTTGGCGATGACGGCCTGGTAGATGCGGCCGGTCGTCACGTTGGAGAGCTGGGACAGGTTCTCGTCGATGAACCGCTCGTAGTGGCCGAGGTCGAGGTCCGTCTCCGCACCGTCGTCGGTGACGAAGACCTCGCCGTGCTGGTAGGGGCTCATCGTGCCCGGATCCACGTTGATATACGGATC
>JAQBHC010000101.1:0-19349 GCA_032128175.1 Chloroflexota bacterium
GATCCTGACCGAAGGACACTTCCATACCCACAACGCCAAGACCGCGATGGGCGTCATCCGCTACGGGACGAATCACATCGCGGGGCTGCTGGATTCTTCGATCGCTGGGCGGAATGTTCGCGAGTGGCTGCCCGGCCACGATATCCCGGTGGTCGCCACGATCGGCGAGGCGCTCGATCTGCCCGTTCCGCCGGACACGCTTCTCATCGGAATCGCTCCAACGGGCGGCAAGCTTCCGGACGAGTGGCGGGCACTCATCGTGGAGGCGCTTCGGGCCGGCCTCCACGTTCATTCGGGCCTCCACACCTTCCTCGGCGACGACGCCGAGTTCTCGGCCGAGGCTGCAGCATCGGGAGCTCGGATCGTCGACTATCGGCGCCCTCCCGAACGCCACGAGACCGCGGTCGGCCGGCGCCACCGACCGGGTTCGAGGGTCATTCTGACCGTCGGCACCGACTGCGCGATCGGCAAGATGTCCGTCGCGCTCGACCTTCGCAAGTCAGCCCTGAAGGCCGGCGACAGCGCCGTGTTCGTGCCCACGGGTCAGACGGGAATGATGATCGACGGCTGGGGCGTGGCCATCGATCGCGTCATCAGCGACTTCGCCCAGGGCACCGTGGAGTGGATGATCGGCGAGGCCGAATCTCGCGGCGACTGGGTGCTCGTTGAGGGGCAGGGCTCGCTCGACCATCCAGCCTATTCGTCGGTGACGCTCAGCCTGATCCATGGTTCAACCCCGCACGCGCTGGTCATGGTTCACAAGCCGGGCCTGGTCGAGCACGATTTCGACCACCTTCCGGATGTCGCCTTCCCGATCGCCAGCCTTCCTGAGTTCATCGACCTGCACGAGTCGGTCGCCCGGCTGGTCGCGCCGACGAAGGTTGTGGCGCTGGCGCTCAACACATCGCTCTACCCCGACGACGGGGACGCACGCCGGGTGATCGATGAGATCGCCAGGGCAACGGGGCTCCCGGCCGGCGATCCAGTCCGCTTCGGAGCCGACGACCTGTGGGCATCGATCCGATCAGCGGTCGAGGCGCTGCCGTGGGTTGCCGCCAACGATGCGCGGGTTCTGGCGTGACGCTTCGACTCCGTCACGAGACGCTTCGGCTGCGCCTCCGGGATCCGTTTCGCATCGCGCGAGCCGACCATGATGCCGGGACGGTCGTCACAACCGTCGTTGTGGAGCTTGAGGACGATCGCTTTCCAGGGCTCGTGGGCGTCGGGGAGGGCTACCCGGACCGGTACTACGGCGACACGCCCGAGACGATGGCCGCGATCTTCCCGATGTTGCTCGACGCCATCGGGGAGCCGTCGCCGTCTCCGGAGGGTCTCGTCGCGGCGGGTGATGCGATGCACGACGCCATTCGCTGGAATGGCGCCGCCAAGTGTGCCCTCGATTCCGCCCTCCACGACCTGATCGGCAAGGTCACCGGACGTCCTGTCTGGGACCTGCTCGGACTGTCCTCGAACATTCCGCCGACCGATTTCACGCTCGGACTCGACGAACCTGCGGTCGTGGCCGAGCGGGCTCGCCGAGCCTCTGCGTTTCCTGCCCTCAAGATCAAGTGCGGCGGACCGGAGGACGTGGCCACGCTGCAGGCGGTCCGCGAGGTCTACGACGGGCCGATCCGGGTCGATGCCAACACGGGCTGGACGCCCGAGATCGCTCGCTCCCTGGTCCCCGACCTCATCTCGCTCGGCGTCGAGCTAATCGAGCAGCCATTTCCTGCCGCGCGCCTGGACTGGATGGCCGATCTCCAGCAGCACTCGGTACTGCCGATCGTGGCCGACGAATCCTGCGTGACCGACGAGGATCTCGATAGACTGGTCGGCGTCGTCGCCGGCGTCAACGTGAAGCTTGCGAAGGTCGGGGGACCCGGTCCGGCGGCGCGAATGCTGGCTCGGGCGGGCGAGCTCGGGTTCCAGCGGTTCCTCGGCTGCATGGAGGAGACCTCGGTCGTCATCGCCGCCTCCGCCGCGTGCGCTTCGCTTGCCGAGTGGGTCGATCTCGACGGCTGCCTGCTCCTGGCCGACGATCCCTTCGATGGCCTGGAACTCGGCCCGGATCACCGTTGGCAGCTCGGGGCCGGGCCGGGCCTGGGGGTCGTGCGCCGGACCTAGGGTGCCTGCGCCCGCCCAGATGGTGCGCGAGTCGGGTCGTTCGGAGGCCTGCCGGCGACCCTGTGGATAACTTGGTGGACGAAATGGTGGAGAACACCTCTATCGGCCGGACCGCCTTCGGACGTACCATGTGGGGGTCGGCAGCGAACCAAGGGAGGGGGTCCGCCGGCTACCCAGTTCCGCCCGCTGTGGGTCACGGTCCATTTCGCCGTGCCTCGCGCCAGTTTCGACGCACAGTGACCTGGAGGAAACATATCGATGGTTGCGCGCCCCGCGCCCGTGGGAGCGCCGTCCGAGGAGGCGGTCGAATTCATCCGGTTCTGCTACGAGCGGAAGAAGATCGGCTGGCCCGAGCTGTATGACGAGATGTGCGGCGTCGCGGGACGCGGACTCTTCCGTGGGTGGGGCGCCGAGGAACTCGCGGCCAACGGCATTGGGCTCTCGCTCTTCGAGATGCCGGCTCTGGCCGCGCTCGTGAGAGAGGTCGTCAGCGAGGACCGCGCCCGGGCGCGGCTCGTGGTCGAGCCAGCCAGGACCTGAGCGGCCCGCGGCCAGACGTCGGCCCGGGGGCCGCTGTCGGCTCGATATTCCAGACGGCTCAGGCGCGAATGCGCCGCCTTGCCATTTCGCTTTCGATCTGCCGTTCCGCCTCGACGTAGCGATCGATCTGCTCGCGAAGTTGGTTCGCTTCCGGCACGTACAGGTGGACCTGCTGCTGGAGGATGTAGCTGAGACGGCGGCTCGTCATCCGGACGTGGTCCAGGTTCTTCATCAGGACCAGGGGATCCATCGACGCGAGGTCCGACGGGTGATACATCTGCTGCATGGCCGAATTCTATCAGCGAGCGCCACGGTCCCACGGGATCGCTGGTGCTCGTATGCCCAAGATTTGAGTGGGCGGGCCTCCTTCTCCGCAGTGATGCACCTCGCGGTAATACGAATGCGCGGGGCGCTCGCGTACGCGCGCTGGGGGCCCTGGCGTACACGTTGGGCGGCGCTGGCGTACACGCGCCGGACGCGCGCTGGCGTGCACGCGGCCAGGGGCGTTAGCGTGAACTCGGTCGCCTCCCACGAGGCCGGACACTGCTTCGTATTACCCCGACGCGCATCACCCAGGAACAGTCCAACGCCTGGCCCAATTCAGCGCATACGAACGCCCCCGCGCCCCCGCTTCAGGGACGCCGGATGAGACCGTCCCTAGAGCGCCCGCAGGCGCGGAGGCCACGCCCAGTCCACGGGCAGGGTTGCCCCGGAGAGCGCGCGTCGGCGCCCGATCTCGGTCGCGCCCATGACCAGGATTCGATCTACCTGCGTGGCACGCCCGGCCTCTGCGCCCCACAGCTTCGTCATCTTTCGGGAGGCGTGGACATTGTCCAAGGCGACCCCGGCGAGCCGGTATCCCTCGGGGGCCGCGGCCTCCGCCCAGACCTGCTCAGCCAGCCCCATCCCGTTGTGGATCTTCCGGCCGCGATCCGTGGCCACGTCGCCGATCACAAGTACGACCACAGCGTCATCCGTCAGGCTGCGGCGGATCCCGCGGAGGACGTCGCGCATGAATACAAGATACGGCGCCCGGTGATGGGCGTCGTCAAGAGCCGCGTCGATCGCGCCGGCGTCGAACCCGAGAAACCAGGTTCGAAGCCAGTTGTAGTAGCCGTATTTGACCACCCGGAGATACGGCGGCGAGCTGACCACGAGACGCGCGCGATCCGGCATCCCGCGTCGCCGTAACGCCGCAGACGCTCGCGCTCCGGCGTCCCGGGCATCGCCCAGCAGGGCGATCCCGGTCGAGGTTGGCAGGGGCGCCTTGTACAGGCGGTCGAGCTTCGCGCTGAGGCCGGCGAAGACGTCTCGCTCGGCGGCCTCGAAGGAGGTCCTGGCCGCGAAGTCGCGGACGTACCTGGGGGCCATGCTGAACGTGTTCGGCATCAGATCGGAGAGATACGACGCGCTCTTCCCGTGCAGGATCCCGGTGATCGCCGCGGCCAGGAATCGATCCACGCGGTCGTCCAGATCGAGGGCGTCACGGACGTACAGGAGCTGCCCGAGAGTCGTCTGGTGGAAGGCGATGGCCACCTCGACGGGGACCGGATCGGGGCCGCCGCGTGCGGGATCCGCCTTGATCGCACCCGCCAGAGCGAGCCAGCCCGGCGCGGCCGCCGGCCAGGCCAGGCGAAGACGGGCGAGCCTCGTGCGCGCCTCGGCCGGCGTTGCCGGCTCCACCTTCGCAGCGGTCAGGAGGTGGGCAAACGGGTTCAGGTCGTTGCCGACCCCGATTCGTCCCTCCGCGCTCGCTTGCAGCGGCACCGTGCCGCGGCCGGCGAACGGATCGAAGACCACGTCTCCGGGGCGACTGTAGCGCGCGATGAACGCATGGCTGAGGGCGGCCGGGAAGCTCGCGAGATAGGAACACATCGGGTGGAATGGGTGGCCCCACAGACGCTGTTGCGCCTTCCACTCGGGCTCGATCCCAAGGCGCGGTAGCTCCGTTTCCAGCTCAAGGGCGAGCTGGTCAGATGGAATGCTCCGCGCACCGGAAATGGTGGCCATTTGGCGGTCTGGGCTCCCGTCATCCCATCGGCGCATTCGGTGCGCCTGCTGGGCCGGTGACGATAGGCGGCCCGCCCCCCCATCTGTCAATAGGTCGTCCGGCGCATGAGCCAGCCGAATCGGCTAGACAGGGCCGGGCCATGCGCACGCGGCTCCCAGCCCGTGCCCTGCGGTAGAGTGAACGAGGTCCCCGTAGCTCAGTGGACAGAGCAGCCGCCTTCTAAGCGGAAGGTCGCAGGTTCAAATCCTGCCGGGGGCGCCACTACTCCTTTCGGCGAGTTCGACGAATCAGCTTTGCAACAGCCCACCGCCAGACCTGGCGGGCTGCTGACCCGCGTGCGACAATCGAAGGAACCTGACCATTGATGGACAGTTAGAAGGAGCGTTTCCAATGCCAACGTACCTGGATGTCCACGACCTCCCCGGTGTCAAGGCTCCGGATGTCGCGGTCGCGCACGCCGCAGATGTCCGCGTTCAGGGCCAATACGGCGTCACCTACAAGCAGTACTGGGTTGACGAGGAGGCAGGCAAGGTCTTCTGCCTGGTGGATGCCCCGGACCGCGATACGGCGACGCGCGTCCACCGCGAAGCACACGGTCTCGAGGCGCACACGCTCCATCAGGTGACCGAGGGCGCCTGACCGCCAAAGGGCGCTCCAGCACCCACCGGCAGCCGTCGGGCTCTTGACAGCCTCCCTACCGTGATACGGTGCGCCGACGCCTTCCCCTGACTGCCCTGTACGTCGCGGACGCTGTCTCGATGACGGGCAACATCCTGACGATGGTCGCGGTCCCGTGGTTCGTGCTGGAGATTACCGGCAGCGCCGCACTGACGGGCATCGTTGCGTTCTTTACGGTGCTTGCTGCGGTCGTCGCCTCGTTTTTCGGTGGAACGCTCGTGGACCGCGTCGGCTTCCGAAACATGAGCGTCGTCTCCGACATTGCGAGCGGCCTGTCGATCGCCGCTATCCCCCTGATTCATTGGGCGTGGGGCATCGAGATCTGGCAGCTGGTCATCCTCGTCTTCCTCGGCGCGTTCCTCGATGCGCCCGGGACAGCCGCTCGCAGCTCAATGCTGCCCGACGTTGCCGAGCTGGCCGGCACTTCGCTGGAGCGGGCGACGAGCCTGTCGCAGGCAATCCGGCGAGGCGCCATGCTGGTCGGCGCGCCGATCGGCGGTGCGCTGATCGTGCTCGTCGGCACAACCGGGGTGCTCCTGGTGGATGCCGCCACCTTCGCGGTCTCCGCCGCGCTCATCGCTGTCCTGACGCCCGTCGTGCGACACGCCAGCACCGAGAATGCGCCCGGGGAGCGGACGGGCTATCTGGCCGACCTGACGGAGGGCCTGCGGTTCATCAGGTCGAACCGCCTGGTGCGCGCGTTGACGCTCACCGTCCTGCTCACGAACTTCCTGGACGCACCAATCTTCGCCGTGATCATGCCCGTGTACGTTCGCGAGACATTTGGCAGTGCGGTCGCTCTGGGCGTCCTGTTCGGCGCGTTCGGCGGTGCAGCCCTGGTCGGATCGCTCCTCTACGGCCTCATCGGCCCGCGCCTGCCTCGGCGGGTCACGTTCGGGGTGTCGTTCGTAGTCGTCGGCGTGCCGTTCTGGGTGCTGGCGACGCTGCCTCCATTCCCGGTCGCGCTCGGCGCCGTGATCGTCGCGGGCATTGCTGCGGGTCCCCTCAACCCGATCATGCAAACGGTGTTGTTCGAGTGGGTGCCCGCGTCGATGCGGGGCCGGGTCATCGGTCCGCTGACGGCTGGGGCCTTCGTCGCGATGCCGCTCGGCATGCTCGTGGCGGGGTTCGCCAGTGAGCAGTTCGGAATCGGCCTCACCCTGACGGGGATTGCGGTCGCCTACCTCATCGTGACTGTGTCGATCTTCCTGAACCCGGCACTGCATGATATGGACCGACGGCCCGCCGGCGAGACCCCGGATGAGGCGTCGGTCGAAGCGATCCCGGAGTCGTAGCACCTCGCCCGAACCCATCCGTACTGTCCCGGTCCAGACCGAAGTACGGCTTCCCGAGACCTCCACAGACCCGTACGTTCATGTCCACAACGAGCCGAACCGTCCTGATCTTCACTGGACGGAACCCTGTCGGCCGACGTTGGGTGATCGAAAGGCGACCATGGCAATGGCCTCGATGTTAATCAACGAACTTGGGCCGATGCTCACCGCCACCGAAGTTGCGGACATGCTCCATCTGCATGTCAACACGGTGAAGCGGCTCGGCGACCGTGGCGAGCTCCCGTTCTACCGGGTCTGCAAGCGCGGCGATCGTCGCTTCCGGCTCAACGACGTGCTCCGCTTCCTCAACCAGAACCGATAACCCCTCGATCGGGGGCTTGATCCCGCAGGCGAGCGCAGCCGCCCGGCTCAGACCGTCCGGAGTGCCTCGCCGAAGATCTCGAGTCCCTCGGCAATCTCGGCGCGACTCGCGTCGATGGGCGGGATCCAGCGGACCACCTGGTGTTGGGCCCCGCAGGACAGCACGAGCAGGCCGAGATCGGCCGATTTTGCGACCAGGCGATCCACCAGCTCACCGTCCGCGACCTTCGTCGTGCGATCGCTGACGATTTCCACTCCGACCATCAGTCCTGGTCCCCGCACGTCCCCGATGCGTTCATCCTCGGCTTTGAGCCGATTCAGACCCGCGGTCAGCTCCGCGCCTCGAGCAGCCGCGTTCGCCACGAGTCCCTCGGCCGCGATCGTGTCCAGGACCGCTATGGCAGCCGCACAGGCCACGGGGTTGCCGCCGTACGTGGACCCATGGGCACCTCGACCCCAGCGCTCCTGAAGCCCGCGGGACGTCGCGATCGCTGACAGCGGCAGGCCGTTCGCGATCGCCTTGGCAATGCACACAACGTCGGGGACGATCCCAGCGTGTTCGAATGCCCACATGCGCCCGGTCCGGCCGTACCCGGTCTGGACCTCGTCGACAACGAGCAGGATCCCATGCTCATGGCACAGGTCGCGCAGGCCGCGCAGGAACGCCGCTGGGGCCGGCAGGTAGCCGCCCTCGCCCTGCACGGGCTCGATGAAGATCGCAGCGACAGTCTCCGCGGGGACGGTGCTCGCGAGCATCGCCCGCAGACGCGCCAGGCAGACCTCGCTTGCCCGGGCCTCGTCACCATCGAAGTCGCGCCAGACGGCGGGGAACTGGGCGAAGTACACGGACGGCACCATCGGCTCGTAGCCGCGCCGGTAGTTTGGCGACGAGCTCGTTATCGAGGTCGCGCCGTAGGTCCGACCGTGGAATGCGCCTGCGAAGGCGATGATCGCCGGTCGTCCCGTGACCCGCCGGGCGAGTTTCATCGCGCCGTCGATGGCTTCCGACCCGGAGTTCAGAAGGAAGATCGAATCGATCGGGTCGGGCAATGTCGCGGCCAGGCGATCGACCAATCGAACTACGGGTTCGGAGTAGCCGATCGCCGCGGTCGGCCCGATCAGCCGATCCACCTGGGCGTGGATCGCGGCCGAGACCGCCGGATGCGCGTGGCCCAGCGCTGTCACGGCGATCCCATTGGCGAAGTCGAGGTACGCCTTGCCGCTCGTGTCGAACAGACGGTGGCCGACCCCGTGACTCCAGTTGCGCTCGAAATAGCGTCCGAGCACCGGCGTCAGGTGGCCGTTTGCGAGCGCGGCGAGGTCGAGGTCGTCAGGCGAATCAGGCATGCTGGCGAGTATAGGCGGACGCCCCCGGCCGTCGCGGTGCATCATTCCGAGGAACCCGCCGCACAAGCAACTGTCCTCGAGGTTTCCGTGCCCATCGACTTCCGCCTGACCGATGAAAACCGACTGGTCCAGCAGACTGTGCGCGATTTCGCCGAGAACGAAATCCTGCCGCACATCAGGGAGTGGGACGAGAAGGGCGAGGTCCACCGCGAGGTGTTCTCCCGGATGGGCGAGTTGGGACTCCTTGGCGCACCGATCTGGGAACAGTGGGGTGGCTCCGGTATGGACTACCTCAGCTTCGCGATCATCTGCGAGGAGCTGGAACGGGCGGACACGGCCTTTCGCGTGGTCCAGAGCGTCCACGTCGGGCTGAACTCGATGACGCTCATGCAGTGGGCCACGGAAGAACAGCGCCAGCGCTGGCTCGTGCCGCAGGCGAAGGGCGAGAAGCTGGCCACGTTCGGCCTGACGGAGCCCGGCGTCGGCACGGACGCTGCAAACCTCGCCAGCACGGCTCGGCGGGACGGGGATTCGTACGTGCTTAACGGTCAGAAGATCTGGATCAGCCTGGCCGACGTCGCTGATCACTTCCTCGTCTTCGCCTCGGTGGACCGGACGAAGAAGCACAAGGGTGTGACGGCGTTCCTGCTCGAGCGCGGAATGGCCGGCCTGACCACCGGCACGCTCCACGGCAAGCTCGGGATCCGCGCCGGCAACACCGGTTTGATCAACATGGACGATGTCCGGGTTCCGCTTGAGCACCGCATCGGCGAGGAGGGCGAGGGCTTCCTTATCGCCATGAGCGCCATCGACCAGGGCCGCTTCACGGTCGCGGCAGGAAACGTCGGGCTGGCCCAGGCCTGCCTGGATGCATCCCTCAAATACGCCCACGAGCGTGAGACCTTCGGCGAGGAGATCGGGCGCCACCAGCTGGTGAAGCAGATGCTCGCCAAGATGCTGGCCGGCATCGAGGCCGGGCGCCTCCTCGTCTGGCGAGCGGCGTTCCTGAAGAACCACGGCGTCCGTAACACCCGCGAGACGTCGTTGGCCAAGTGGCACGCGACGGACCATGCGGTCCAGAGCGCGCTCGACGCGATCCAGATCCACGGCGCCAACGGCTACTCGAACGAATTCCCCGTCGAGCGTTACCTCCGGAACTCGAAAGCCGCAGTGATCTATGAGGGCACGAGCCAGCTCCATACCCTCATCCAGGCCGACTACGCGCTCGGCTATCGCGAGGATCGGCCGATCCGCTGCGAGCCGCTCACAGCCCAGGGGGTCGAGCAGCTACCCGTGTCCGTGGCAGCTGGCGCCGGTCGCGCCTGACCGGCCCCGGAACGCCGACGCCGCGCACCTTGGAGACTGAAGCCGGCCGGTTCAGTGCGACCGAGGTTAGGACGCTCGCGTCGCTGACCGAGACGTTCGTGCCGGCCGCCAACGCCGCTCGGATCGCCGAGATGGCGGCCCAGGCGCTGGTCAGGGCAGTGGATCCGGCCCAGGTCGTCCAGCTCCGCCTGGTCCTGCGCCTGCTCGAGGTACCGTTGGTCAACCTCGTCACCGCCGGCCGGGCCGCGGGACTGTCGTCGATGTCGCCGGCCGAACGTCAGCGGCTGATGCTCCGCTGGGCTCACTCGCCGATTGCCCTCAAGCGTTCGGCATTCCAGGCGCTCCGGAAGCTCCTCTCGTTCCTCGCCTATTCGGCACCCGAGGCCGACGGATCGAACCCGCTCTTGGCGTCGATTGCGTATGCGCCGGACAGCCCGCCGATCACAGCCGATCCAACGTCTGTCCGGATGACCGCCGTGGACCGCTCGCCTGGCAGTGAGCCGGTGGTCCTCGAGGCCGACGTGATCGTCGTGGGGTCAGGCGCCGGCGGGGGTGTCGTCGCCGCCGAACTCGCCGCGGCCGGCCGATCCGTGCTCGTCCTGGAGGCCGGACCTGCCGTGGACGAGTCAACGATGCCGCGGACCGAGCTGGATGCGTTCTCGCGCCTGTACCTCAACCACGGGCTTCTGGCGACCTGGGACGGGTCGATCAGCATGCTGGCCGGCTCGTCCGTGGGCGGGGCGACCACGATCAACTGGATGACCTGCATCGACATTCCAGGTCCGGTTCGGACGTCATGGGCCCTTGATCACGGGCTGGACGGAATCGACGGAGCCGAGTGGGCCACCGACTTCGCAACCGTCTCCGACGAGATCGGGGTAACCGTCACGACCGATATCCCGCCCAAGGATGCCGCGATCCTGCGCGGCGCCGAGGCCCTCGGCTGGGAGGCCGCGCCGATCCATCGCAACGCCCGTGCCTGCACGGACTGCGGCAGCTGCCCGTTCGGGTGCCCACGCGGCACGAAGCAGGGCGGACTCCGCGTCCATCTCGCGGCTGCCGTCCGGCACGGTGCCCGGGTGGTCGACCGGGTTCGGGTCACGCGGCTCCTGATCGAGGCGGGCCAGGTCGTGGGCGTCGAGGGCAATCTCCTGATCGAGGATCCCGCGACGGGCATGCCGGTCCTGTCTGCATCGGGTGATCCGGGCGCGGCACAGGTGCGCCGCCTCGTCGCTCGCGCCCCCCAGGTGGTTCTGGCTGCCGGCGCGCTGCGGAGCCCCGCCATCTTGCAGGGGACTGGGACGACCCATCGCGCGGTCGGGCGATATCTGCGCGTCCATCCGGTGCCGGTGGTCGCGGGTCGGATGGCCGAGCCGGTCGACATGTGGCGCGGGGTGATGCAGGCGGCCCGCTCTGGCGAGTTCCTGGCGGCTGGTCAGGATCGCGAGGGGTATGTGATCGAATCGGCGCCGGGACATCCAGGCCTTCTGGCGCTCGCGGTTCCCTGGGACGGAGCGGCCGAGCACGCGGCCTGGCTGGCCGCGAGCCGCTACCTCGTGCCGCTGGTCGCCGTTACCCGAGATGGTGGCGAAGGCCGGACGACCCTCACTCGGGCGGGCCGCGTGCGGATCGACTACCGCCTGAACGCCCAGGGGGTGAGGACGCTGCGCCACGCGGCGGCCTCGATGACGCGCCTGATCCGGGCCGCCGGCGCGATCGAAATCCTCGCTGCCGCGACCCCGATCCTGCGCCACCGGGTCGATGGCGCCGATGAGGAGGCCCAGTTCGAAGCGTTCGTCAAACGAGTCGAGCGGCTCGACTTTCGACCGAACCGGGGCACGGTCTTCTCGGCGCACCAGATGGGCACGATCCGGATGGGCACGGACCCACGGGATCACGCGGCGGACTCGCGAGGCCGGGTGAGAGACGCCGGTGGCGCCGTAATCGGGGGCCTCTACGTGGCCGACACCTCGACGTTTCCGACCGGCATCGGGGTCAATCCGATGCTGGCCGTGATGTCGATCGCGAAACGCGTCAGTCGGACGGTCGTGGCTGAAGGCCGCGCTCGGAACTGATTTGGGGCGGGGCCTCGGCGCGCATGGGCAGCGCTTCCTCCGGGTCCGCGACCATGGCGGCCCGCATGGCTCGTCCCGACCGTCCTCGCGCCGTCACGATCATGGCGACTGCCAGCACGATCACGGCCGATGCGACCAGCGTGCGCGGTGTGATCGGCTCCGACAGGAAGACGGCACCAAGTGCGAAGGCGACGACCGGGTTGACGTAGGCGTATGTTCCGATGAGCGACAGCGGCGCATGGCGCAGCAACCAGGCGTAGGCGTTGAAGGCGAGCAGGCTGCCGATGAAGATGAGATAGACCACGGCGGTCATCGAGGCCGCCGAGATGGCGCTCGGGTCAAATTGTCCCAACTCGCCGGTCAGCGCGCCTTCGATGAACAGGACCACCGAGCCGGCCAGCATCTGGATCGCGGTAGAAGTTAACGGACGCCTTGGCAGGTCGGCCGCGTGCGCCGAGAAGAGCGACCCGTGTGCCCAGCCGATTGGCGAAAGCAGGAGCGCGAGGATCCCGAGGAACTCGAAAGCGACGCCTCCGGCCGGCCACACGAGCAGCGCTACCCCCGCGAGCCCCAGGCCGATCCCGGCAACAACCACCACCGGCAGTCGCTCCTTGAAGTAGAGCCACCCGAGCACCGCGAGCCAGACCGGCATGAGCGCGATGAGCACCGCGGCGACGCCGGATGCGACGGTGAGTTCGCCATAGGCCACGAAACCATTCCCGATCCCAAGCAGTAACGCCCCGACGATGGAAGCGTCACGGACCTGGCGCCGCGATGGCCGCACCCGGATGAGGTTTCCCCGCACGATCTCCACCAGCAGCAACATGAAACCGGCGATGGCGAACCGGATCGCCAGCATCAGGAACGGGGGAATGGTCTCGATCGCGATCGCGATTCCGAGATAGGTCGAGCCCCAGACCACGTAGAGCGTGGCCATCGCCGCCCACAGGGCAACGCCGCCAGTCCGTTTTGGCATAGTTGAGTGGTCCAAGATGATGGAAGTGTAACCGGAACGTGTCGCCGGCGCCCGTCCACGCGCGCCGCTGGCGCCCGTCCCCGGCGCCGCCTCACGCTCGGCTCGGTTGCGCGACGCCCGCGTCCCCGCGCCCGCCAGCTACCTGCCGCTCAGGCGGCCAGCGAACTGCCCGAGGCCGGCCGACAGCTGCGGCAGGCACGGAACCCAGCCTCGAGCGCATCTGCCAGTGAGGCGAACGGCCGCCGATGGCGGGCCGTGATCCGCCGGGCGTGATGGCAGGTTGGCAGGCACACGATCCGGGTCGTCGCGGACGCGACATAGCGCTGCCCCGCGCGCGCCTCTGCCTCGAGCCGGAGTGCGTCAAGACCTTCGGCCGCGAGCACGGTCCGCTTCGCTTCGGAGCCGCCGAGCGAATACTGGCCGATCGTTCCATCGCTTCGGACCACGCGGTGGCAGGGAACGACGAGCGGCACCGGGTTCTTGGCCAACGCTGTCCCCACGGCACGAACCGCCCGAGGACGACCGATTTCAGCCGCGATCCAGCCGTATGGGCGCACTTCGCCGCGAGGGATCTCGAGCGTCTTCATCCAGACCGCGATCTCGAATGCCGTGCGGCCGCGGAAGTCAAGTGGGATGCGAAACCGGCGATCGCCCGCCAGCCGAGCCGCGACCGCTTTCGCGGTTCGTTCCGGGACCGACGACGTTCTGGACAGCGGGCGACCGACGCGGGCGGCATAGCGCTCCTCGAACACATTGGGATCGTCGGCCCGGTCGATCCACGACACGCCGTTACCGTTCCACGCGACGCCAATCGGGCCGAGCGGGGACGGTAGCTCCGCCCACTCGTCGGCCAGGCCGAGACGGACGAGGGCCCCGGCCTTGACCTCTGGCGGTGCCGGGAGTGCGAGATCGCGCAGTGCGACTTCAAGTGGACCAACGGCGCCGGCGCCGAGCTGGAAAACTGTGCGGCTGGCAGGGGAGGTGCGGACGGGACTGTTCATGCGGTCAGCTCCTTCGTGGAGTCCGGGTCGGTGTGGGTTTCCGCGGCGAGATCTCGGCGGAGCCGGGCCAGCCCTCTATGGACCTGGGCCTTGACGGTGCCCTCGGGCCGGCCGAGCGCGGCGGCCGTTTCGGCGACCGACAGACCGTCGACATGCCTCAGGACGACGGCCGCGCGCGTCGCGGGCGGGAGCACCAGGAGAGCTTCGGCAAGCCGCCGCCGCTCCTCATGTTGCTCGGCGACCGCCGGAGGGCTCCCGCCGAGGGACTGGCGCGGCTCTAGTCCGGCGGCTACAAGTGGCTCGAGCGGGGTCGGTGGTCGGCGGTCTGCCTGCCGGCGCCGACGGTTCCGGGCCAGATTGATCGTGATAGCGGCCAGCCACGGACGGACGCGGAGCATCCGGATCCGATCGTGGTCGTAGCTCGCGAGTGCCCGATGCGCCCGAACGAGGGCGTCCTGGGCGACTTCTTCCGCGTCACTCGGCACGCCGAGGTAGCGCTGCGCGATCGTGTACAGCCGCCCAGCATGGGCGTCCACGAGGGACGGAAATGCTCGGTCCAGGTCCGTGGCGAGGCGGGCGGCAAGCGCGATGTCAGGGTCCATCGGTCTCTACAACACGGTGTCCGGAGAATCGGTTGCAGTGTGGCCCGTCGGTCAGGCGGCTGCGAGGACCTCGATCTCGCCCGTGGGCTGGACCAGGAAGATCCAGACATCCCATGTGACATGGCTGACGATCAGGGCTCCTAGCGGTACACCCGCCGCATAGAGCGCACACCAATGCACCCCCGCAACCCCGGCGGCACCGACGAGCGTGAAGTTGCCAGACGGTAGGTGCACGACTCCGTACGCGCCCGCGGCCAGGGCCGCTCCTCGCCACCGCCCGAATCGACGCATGAGGGCCGACTGGATCAGGCCCCGCCAGAACAGCTCCTCGGCGGGGCCGATGATCGCCGCCAGGCGGGCCCCGATCTCCGCGCTTGGTCGGATCGTCCGGAGGGCATAGATCTCTCGGATCTCCGCGTCGCCGGCCGGCAGGAAGCGGCGTGCAAACCGGTCGCCCATCTGGAACGTGACGTACAGGATCCCTGCCGAGAGCAGGCCCACCGGAACGTGCCGGGGCCAGATGCGCGCACCTCGTGCTCGCCCGGACGTCATGAGGGCCAGCCCGCCGAGGATGATGCCGGTCGACGTCATCCGATCCCAGAATCGTTCCCTCGGTCCGCGGAACGTCGCGGTGAACGCACTTGCGGCGGCGGCCAGCCCGACTGCGAGTGCAAGCGTGCCTGGACGATCGTCGATTTCCGGGGGATCGACCCTAGCCACGCAGGACCCCGGACAGCAGGACGCCGAAGACGAGCAGGCTCCCGAATGCGAGGTGGAGGTGGGCCGTTTGGAGGTCGATCATCGCGATCGCACGTGCCTGGCCGCTCGCCCCGAGCTCGGACGAGCGAACGACCCGGGCAAGGAACGGCAGAGACAGGATGGCGACGAGCGTCGCCGGAGGCAACAGGGCGAATGCCACCGACAGCCCGAGAGTCATGTACGCGCCCAGGACAAGCGCGACGTAGCCGTAGTGCGCCCACTCCCTGCCGATCCGGGACGACAGCGTGACGATGCCGGCCCGCGTGTCTTCTCTGATGTCGCGCCACTCATTTCCGTGCAGGATCGCCGCCACGAGCAGGCCGACCGGCAAAGACAGGACCAGGGCCACGGCGCTCCACGCGCCGGTCACGGCGAAATAGCTTCCCATGACCATGAGGGGGCCCATGAGAAGGAAGACCAGCGGCACGCCAAGCGCCCGGTACTTGTATTGGAGCGGAGGCGCCGTATAGCCCCAGCCACCGATCAAGCCGACCAGGCCGAGGGCGACGATGGCCGGACCGCGCAGGGCCACGAGGTAGATCCCGAGGGCTACGGCCAACACGAATGCACCGCCCGCGATAAGGAATGCCTCTCGCTCGGTGAGCCTGCCCTTGACGATGGCGTGGCTGGCGCGGGGCGAGACGATGGTGTCGATGCCCTGTCGGACGTCGTAGATCTCATTGACGATGTTCGTCCCCGAGTGGAGAAGGACGGCACCTAGAAGGGCGGCCAGGAACGGCACCAATTCGAACTGCTCGTCTACAGCCGCAAGCGCCGCACCGGCAGCCACCGGGATCACCGAGGCGGTGTAGGCGAACGGCCGCAGGATCTCCCACGTACCGGCCACGCGCCGGCGAAGGACCTCCACTGGGCCCAAGCGACGATCCGTGGCGAGCCCACCGGCCAGAGCGGGCTCGCCGCGAGCGTCGATGACATCTGCGGATGGAGCGGCCGCATAGAGGGCCGCCGCCGCGATGAGCTCGTCAATCTGCCGCTCCTCCTGCAGCACGGGCTGCAGGAGTGGCAGATCAAGACCCGTGGCGAGGTGGAAGGCCATCGCCTTCTCGGCCACATCCTCGCGGGTGCCGCACAGCATGAACGCGTCAAGAAGCTCATCCGGAATCAGGTTGCCGGCCGTTGTGTAGTCCTCGGCCCTCCAGGCGGTTGTGATCGCGTCGCGCAGTTCACGATCAAAGCCAGCCCGATTCAGGGAGATGTCCGATAGGACGGACATCATGTAGATAACGAAGGGCTCCCGTTTCGCCCGGTTTAGAGCCTCTCGGCGTGTTCCGTCCACGAGTGACAAGAGATAGCCGGCGGACTCGAGCGACTTGTGATCCCGCTTCGCCACCGTCGCCGAGGCCCGAAGGCGTTCGAGAATCCCGCGCAGTGATGGGATCGATTCCGCGGGACGGGCCAGGTATCCGTCGGCCTTCCGCCCGGCCAGCTCGACGAACTCCTTGCGGTAGGCCGCGATCACGAGCGGAATTCGGTGCGCTGGCGGAAACATCGGCTGGATGGGGGGCAGGCCCGGCGTTGCCGACGGGAGCCGCTCGCCGGCCCACAGCGCCCGGAGTTGATCAATCGCCGCCGAGACGTGCTCGATGGCCGCGTCGGGCTCGTACGGAATGCCCATCTGCTTGAGGCGCAGCGGGAGGCCCGTGCCGAGGCCCATCACGATCCGCCCGGGCAGGATCTCGTCGAGTGCCGAGCCGGTCATGGCCAGGACGACGGGATGGCGGGTATTCGGGTTGACCGCGCCGAGCGCGACTCGGAATGCCCCTCCGTCGTTATCGCGCGCGATCCCGTCGGCGACAACCGTTGTGAATGTGATTGCGTCGCGCTCGAAGTAGGAATCGTGGATCCAGACCGAATCGAGGCCGGCGTCGCGAGCTCGGCGCGCCCAGTCGAGAACATCCTTGGGTGCGCCGCGGGCGGCTAGACCGAGGCCGATCGGGCGGGCGAGTGTTCGCATCGTGGCTCCGTCCCTCGGATTGGGCCGGAAGTCCACGGCCGCTCGATTCACATGCTACCACCATGTAGCCGGTTATTCGCGCGGCGCGCCATGCGACAATCGCTCGACCATGAGCCTCGATGATCGACACGACGAGCTTGTCGCGGCCCTCGGCGGGTTCTACCGCACCTGGATCGTGTATATCGGCCTGGAACTCGGGTTCTTTGCCGCTATTCGGGCCGCGGGCCCTGCGGGGTTGACGACAGAGCAGCTCGCGTCGGGGACCGGAACGCAACCGAAGGCTGTGGCGACGTGGGTGTGGGCCGCCGACGCCCATGGGCTGATTGACGCGTCCGAAACACTCCGGATCGACGACGACATGGCCGGCGTCCTGCTGGACGAGGCGCGGACGGCCTATCTCGGCGGGGTGTTCCTGCACACGGTCGTTTCGACGCTGGACTGGGACGGCATGCTCGACTTCTTCCGATCGGGTCAGCCCATCGGAGCGCGACCAGATCGATACCGCGCGGCAATCGAGCGTGTCACCGTCCAGGACATCGCGATCTTCTTCACGGAAGCGCTGGTTGCCCTGCCGAATCTCGTCGTCAAGCTGGTAAACGGCGGCCGCGCCCTCGATGTCCACTGTGGCGGCGGCCGCTGGCTGGTCGCGATGGCCCAGCGATTTCCGAATCTGACTCTCGTCGGGATCGAGGCCGAGGAGGACTCGCGGGTCAGGGCGAACGCGCTCATCGAGGCGAGCGATCTCTCGAGCCGCATCCGGATCGAAGCCGTCGCGCGAGACAAGGTCACCCGCCCCGGCACGTTCGACCTCGTCTACTACCAGTACGCGCTCCATGCGCTGCCAAATCCGTCTGCTTCACTGCGGGCGTCCTGGGACGCCCTCAACCCCGATGGCTGGCTGATCGTGCTGGACTGGTTGCTGCCGACCGATCCGGACGAATTGCACTCGATCCACGGGGAGTTGATCGCCGGCGCCCACCTGGACGAGGTCTACATGGGCGCCGGACTCCACGAGGCAGCGACCTATCGAGGCTGGTTCGAATCCGCCGGGATGCCGGATCCCGGCACGATCGAGTTGCCCTCGGGGGCCACGCTCTTCGTCCTGCATCGCGCACCGACT
The DNA here is from genome assembly GCA_032128175.1 of Chloroflexota bacterium. Taxonomy (GTDB): domain Bacteria; phylum Chloroflexota; class Limnocylindria; order Limnocylindrales; family CSP1-4; genus UBA5189. The sequence goes on from JAQBHC010000101.1 coordinate 18,190, forward strand.
CACTGACCCAGCTTCGGGTGCTGCCGTCCCTGGTCATGGATCGAGCCCTCGGCCGCCGCTTGGCGGTCCACGAGACACGCGTCCATGCCCGAGCCGGCCGTGAGATCCGACAACTCGGCGACGCGACCCTGCTCTACGACCCGGCGGATCCGGAGCCGTTCTGGAACCGGCTCGTGGCGCTGGACTGGCCCGCCGACGAAGACGCATTCGAGCGACGCCTCGACGAGATCGTGACGCTGTTCGCGACGCTGGGCCGGCTGCCCCACATCCGAACCCTGCCGATCGGAGCCCAGCCAGACGACACCGAGGCGCGGCTCATCCACGCCGGGTTTCGGCCGGTCGGCCACGACCGAGCAATGGCACTTGCCGATCCTGGTCCTGCCCTGGCTCTCGCCCGCACGCTCGCGGCCCGTCCCAACCTCCGCGTCGAGCACGTCGGTGCCGCGGCGCCCCCCCGCGCCATGGATGTCGCACGCGTGCTGGTCGAGGCCTTCGACGTCGAGTCTGATCGTATCCCCGCGCTCGCTGCCGAATCGCTGGCCGCTGCGCGACGAGAGGGCGGCGCTGCGCTGCTCCTGCTGGACGGTGATCGCCCCGTGGCGGCAGCCCGGCGGGTCACGCTCGATGGCGCGACGTACCTGTCGTCGATCGGGACCATCCACGCGATGCGCGACCGAGGCTATGCCTCGTTGCTCACGGCCGTCGCGATCAGCGAGGCCATCGCCGCCGGCACGACCCTGGTGCACTTGCTGGCCGAGGCCGGAATGGATCAAGCGACCCGCCTCTATCAGCGCCTCGGATTCCAGGTCATCGGGGACCCGATCGCAGATCTACTGCACCGATAGGGGACGCGTCAGGCCTGGGGGTCGCTGGGGCGCTACCATCCCCTGCATGACTGACGTGCCCGGAACTGTCCTTCGCGGAGCCACTCTCGAGGACGCCGAGCGGATCGCCACGCTGTTTACGGACGAGGGCTATCCCGTGGCGCCGTCCATCGTGACGGCTCGCCTGGCGCGATTCGGGGACGATGCCTCGCGGGTCATCGTGGCGGACGCGGACGGCGTCGTGATCGGGTTCGTCGCCCTGCACGTGTTCCCACGCTTCGAGCACGACGATGTCGCCGTCCGGATCCTTGCGCTCGTGGTGGATGCGGGCGCCCG
>JAQBHC010000102.1:0-9207 GCA_032128175.1 Chloroflexota bacterium
GAACGTGCCCGACCCGTCGCCGCCCGTTCCAACCACGTCCGTGGTTCCGTCCGGCGCCTCGACTCGAACGACCCGCTCACGCATCGCGCTCGCGAACCCGGCCAGTTCATCGATCGTTTCCCCGCGCATCCGAAGCGCCACGAGGAAGGCGGCGAGCTGCGCGGGGGTGGCTTCGCCGTCCATGACCGAGCCCATCGCGAGGCGCGCTGCATTGAGATCAAGCGTGCGCCCCTCGATCACGGCCGCCAGGGCGCTCCGGACCTGCTCGCTCATTGGTCGGACTGCTGAGCTGCTTCGGCCAGACCGGCCGTCGCGAACGTGCCGGTAGCATTGTCAAGGAGCGACGCGTCGCCCTCGCCGGCCAGGCGCAGGAAGTTTGCCAGCAGGTGTGGACCCTGGGGCGTGAGCACGCTCTCGGGGTGGAACTGGACCCCTTCCATCGGCAGGGCCACGTGCCGGATGCCCATGATCACCCGATCAACCTCGGAAATCGCGGTCACCCGGAATTCCCGGGGCAGCGTCTCGGGATCGATGCACAGCGAGTGATAGCGAGCGGCCATGAAGCTCGGCGGCATGCCGGCCAGCAGGCCGGCACCGTCGTGGCTGACCTCGGATGCCTCGCCGTGCACGAGCGTCGGTGCGCGCACGATGCGACCGTCGTACGCCGCGGCCATGGATTGCATTCCAAGACACACGCCGAGCAGCGGGATCTTTCGTTCCGCCGCCACTCTGATCGCGTCCATCGACACGCCCGCGGCCTGCGGGTTGCCTGGACCAGGGGAGATGACGATGCCGCGCAACTCCGCGTCGGGATCGCCGGCCAGCGCATCGATGCCCGCTCGGTCGATCTGGTCGTTGCGGAGCACCGACACGTTGGCCCCGCCGGCCTGGAGCGCCTGGACCAGATTGAACGTGAAACTGTCGTAGTTGTCGACGACGAGAATCATGCCGGTGCCTCGGTGGGTTCCGTGGCTGAGTCCGCCGCGACTCGCTGTGAACCGCCCGCGCCGGCTGCCAGCTCGATCGCCCGGCGGAGCGCCGCGGCCTTGTGCTCGGTCTCCTCGAACTCCCGCTCGGGCACGCTGGCGGCCACGATCCCGGCCCCGGTATGGATGTGCGCCCGCCCGTCCTTCAAGACGGCGCTCCTGATCGTGATCGCAGTATCAAGATTGCCGTCGTAGCCGAGATAACCCACCGCGCCACCGTACAGGCCGCGGCGCTCGCGCTCGGCCGCGGCAATCAGTTGCATCGCCCGCACTTTCGGAGCGCCGGACAGCGTGCCTGCCGGAAACACGGCTCGCAGTGCGTCGAGGGCGTCAAGATCCGGCCGGAGCCGCGCCTCGACATGGCTCACGAGGTGCAGGACGTGCGAGTAGCGCTCGACTTCCATGTACTTCGTCACGGTCACCGAGCCGGGGCGGGCGACCCGGCCGAGGTCGTTGCGTCCGAGATCGACGAGCATCACGTGCTCGGCGCGCTCCTTCGGGTCACGCTGGAGCTGCTCGGCGAGGATGGCGTCCTCCTTCGAGTCGGCGCCGCGGGGGCGGGTGCCCGCGATCGGGTGCGTCGTCAACTTGTCGTTGTCGAGCTGAACGAGGAGCTCTGGGCTCGCCCCGACGACCTCGAAGCCCGGTACGCGAACGAAGAAGAGGTAGGGCGATGGGTTCACGCGTCGGAGGCTCCGATACAGCCCGATCCCATCGAGCTGTTTGCCGGTCGATGGATCGACCGGAAGGTCGAACGACTGGCGCCGGGCGAGCACGACCTGGATCGCCTCCCCAGCCGCGATGGCGTCCTTCGCAACCTCCACCGCGTGGACGTACTCGTCGCGGCCAAGACTCGCGTCGATGGCTGCGCCGGGAAGCGCTGGCGCGGAAGACGCTGGCGCGGAACGCGCGTTCGCGATGGCGCCCGCCCCACCGAGCGCGGGCGTGCCCCGGGATGGGCTCCCTGAGATCTCCGACGCCGACGGCCGAGACGTGCGCTCGAGCGCTTCGAAGATTGCTGCCTCGGCGATCCGGTAGCGGCCTTCGAAGTCGGGTGCCTCGGTGTGCAGCGACGCGATCGCTGAGAGTGTGTGGGTCAGGTGGTCGAAGACAAGAACGAGGTCGGTCTCGATGAACGCCGCGGTCGGAACGCCGACCGGATCAGCGTCCGGGAGCGGGACGGACGGTTCGAAGATCGAGACCGCGTCGTAGGCCAGTGCCCCGACGGCGCCGCCGGTAAAGCGCGGCATCCCCTCGCGCGGGGGCGACGCGTCGTCGCGGAGTGAAGTCGCGAAGGGCCTCGAGTGGGTCCGGCGCCACGACGTCGTGGACCGGAAGATCCGGCGAGTACGTTCGGACCCCGACGGGTCGATCCTGGATACGGGCCCGCCCATGTCGTACTTCGAGGAGGCGCCGCGGGCCGATGCCCAGGAAGGAATAGCGACCGAGGCGTTCGCCGCCTTCGACCGATTCGAGGAGGTACGCCGGGGTCGTGCCGTCGTCGAGGCGGAGGAACGCGCCGATCGGGGTCTCGAGGTCGGCGGATCGGGTTGCGCGCAGGAGGACCGTGTCGGCGGTCGCCGACTGGCGCTTGGCCTCGGCCAGGCTGAGCGGGTCCATGCTGCTGTTCATTGCCGACAACGCCTCCGGTGTCACCCGTTCGGGCGGAACCCGCCCGTTGAATCAAGAAACGACCTTCGTCCTCCCGGGACGAAAGGCCGTGCCTTCCGCGGTGCCACCCTCATTCGGCGATGTGCCGCACTCTCCTGACCGACGGGTGCTCTGTGGAGCTGCCGATCGGCGCTGCCCTGTATCGCTGGCGCTCTGCGCCGGAGCCTACTTGGGTCAGTGACGGGGCTGCCGTCGCGTTCGCCGTTCGGTCCGGAGGCTCCCGGGCCCATTCCCTGCCGCCGTCGCTCCGGTTTCCACCACCCACCGGATCTCTGTGCCGACGCTCGACGAGTACTCGTCCCGTTCATTGCCCGTATTCAGTTGATGCCCGGAGTCTAGGCGGGCCCGATGGAACGCGTCAAGCCTTCGCTGCCGCGGGCTTTTGATGCCGAGTGGGCGCCCGCTAGTGCTTGACCGACGAGGAGGCCTGCGATTGCGCGGATGCGGCGAGCATCTGGGTGAGCTGCTCGGCAAGGACCTTGGCCAGCTCGCGACTGAAGCGCACGCGTCCGACGGCGATGTTGGGGTCCTGATGTGGACCCGCTTCACCGGTCGGGTCGCTGCGCTGGAGGGTTACGGTCACCCCGAAAGGTCCTGCGGTCAGCGAGAAGCCATCTGCGTACAGATCCGGGTAGTCGGTCATGCCTGCACCTCTTGACGGTAGGGATCGATGGCCCTTCACCTTACCGCCGCAACCCGATAGTCGTCAGGTTGTGCCATCACGCTGGTACGGTTCGCCGAGCCCTGCCGGCGGCCGCAGCCGCTGCCGAACGAAGGCGAGGATCAGCAGCGTCGTCAGGTGGGGCGCGAAGCTTACGAATTCGGATGGCACGACGCGGACCAGCCAGAACCAAAGGAGCATCGCCACGGCCGGAATGCCGAACAGGAGCGTGCCCCGCACGTCACTGCGCAAGCCTCGCCGCACGGCCACGATCGCGAACAGCATGCCCAGCCCGACAAGGAGGACCCCGACGGTGACCTCCTGGCGCGTCCGCAGCGCATCGGTGAACCCGAAGACCAGCGAGCCGAGGGTGACCGACCATGGGTTCCAGTTGCCGAAGATCACGGTGGCCAGGCCGATGAATCCGCGCCCTGCCGTCTGGCCTTCGCGGTACAGGCTGGACGCGACGGTGACGAGGTAGACGCCCCCGAGGCCCGCGAGCCCGCCGGACACGCCAAGCGCGACATAGCGGTACCGCCATGGGCGGACGCCCAGGCTGTCGGCCGCCTTGGGATGCTCCCCGACGGCGCGGATCCGGAGCCCGAGGCGGGTCCGCCAGAGCACCCACCAACTGAGTGGCACGAGGGCGGCGACCCCGATGGTCAGCACAGAAACATCGGTCAGCAGGCCCAGGCCGATGGCCGCCGCATCGCTCAGGATGGGGATCCCCGCCTGCTCCGCCGGAAGGAGCAGTAACTCGGCCCCGGGCACGCTGACGATCGGGAAGTCGGGGACCGGCGGCGAGGTGGCGATGGAGCCACCGGGGACGGTGGCGAACGCAGTCGACGAGAGAAATCGCGTGAGCCCGGCCGCCAAGACGTTGAGGGACAGCCCCGAAATCACCTGGTCGACCCCGAACGTGACCGTCAGCAACGCGTGGACGAGCCCGAGTGACACGCCCGCCGCAATCCCGGCGACCAGCGCGGCCTCGATCCCCCACTGGTACCCAGCCCATGCACCGAACCAGGTGCCCGCGATCATCATCCCCTCGAGTCCGATGTTGATGACGCCGGACCGCTCGGCCCACAGCGCGCCGAGTCCGGCGAGCAGGATCGGGGCACTGAATCGAAGCGTGGCCGAGATCCCGCCGCGGGAAAACAGATCGGGTGCCTCGAACGTCCCGCTGAGCAGCGACAGGACGGCGAAGGCGAGGGCCACCCGGGTGAATGGGCTGGCGAGCCAGGTCCATCGCGGCAGCACGGGCATCGTGGTCGCGGTCACGCGGGCGCCCCCTCGATGGCCGCAGCGACGTAGCGCCGTTCCTGCCGCACCCGGAGCCGTCGCACGAGCTCGAACGCGACGACGACGGACAGGACGATGACCGCCTGGAGGATCGTCACGACCTCCCTGCTGATTCCGGCGAGGTCGAGGACCTGCGCGGACCGCTCAAGAAATGCCCACAGGAATGCCCCGATCGCGATGCCGGCCGGATGATTGCGCCCGAGGATCGCGACCGACAGCCCGGTGAATCCGAGCCCTGCGGGGAAATCCAGTCCGAATCGATGCGACGCTCCGAGGAGCTGCGGGAGGCCGACCAGACCCGCAATGGCACCCGATGCGGCCATCGTCAGCAGGGCAAGCCTCGGTCCGCGCATCCCGGCCACGGCAGCGGCTCGCCCATTCAGGCCCAGCGCGCGGACCTCAAAGCCCAGGGTCGTCCGGTTCAGGACAAGCCAATAGCCGATCCCCACCACGAGCGCCGGGATCAGCAGCCCGTTGAGATCTCCGGCGGACGTCGAGATTCCGGGGATCCAGCCGCTCTCCGGAATCGTCGCCGTTGTCACGTTGTTCGAGCCGGCCGCCTGCTGGGCGAGGCGGAGCGGCGACAGCAGGTAGGCAATGATCCCGGTCGCGACGGCATTGAGCATGATGGTTGAGATCACGACGTTCACCCCACGCCGCACGAACAGGAACCCGGCGATCGCGGCCCAGCCCGAGCCGACGATCACGGCAACCACGGCGATCAGCGCAAGGTGGAGCGGCGCGGGGAGGGCGACTGCGGCACCGATGACCGCCGCCGCAAAGGCCGCCAGCCGATACTGCCCATCGATCCCGATGTTGAACAACCGGAGGTGGAAGCCGATGGCTGCCGCGATCCCGGCGAGGTAGTACGGGATCGCCTTGTTCACGATCGCGACAAGTGTCGCCGGTTGAAGGCCGTAGGTCAGAGCCTCACGAAGCGTCGCGATTGGGTTCGCGCCGGTCACGGCCAGGACCCCGCACGCGACGGCGAGGGCCAGGGCCAGCGCCGCGGTCGGCGCGACGAGCAGAAGGCCGGCGCCGCGAACCCGAGTCCTCACCAGGCCCGTCAGGGCGCTTCAGGAACGACGATCGTGCCCGCGCTGATCTGGGCGGCGAACGCATCGAGCTGCGCCTTGACATCGCTCACGAAGCCACCCGATTGGGCATACCCGACGCCGCCGTTCGCGAGACCAAAGGTCAGATTGCCGGCGACAAACGTTCCCGCGGCCACCGACATGACGATCTGATAGGTGCCGACGTTCGCGTTCTTGAGCATCGACGTCAAAATGTGGCTTCGGACCGCTTCGGGTGCGATCAGGTACTCATCGGCGTCGACGCCGATGGACCAGTTGCCGGACAGTGCCGCCGCCTCGTGGACGCCCGATCCTGACCCGCCGGCCGCGGCGAAGATAACGTCCACTCCGTTGTCGTACATGCCGAGCGCCGCCTCCCGCCCGTGCGGCGGATCACCGAAACCCGAGTAGTCGGGCGGCTGACTGAGGTAGGTCACCTGGACCTCGATGCTCGGGTTGGCGGCGCTGGCTCCGGCCACGTAGCCGGCTTCGAACTTCTGGAGCAACGGGATCTTCACCGCGCCGATGAAGCCCACGATGCCGGTCTCGGAGGTCAGGCCGGCCGCGGCACCAACCAGGAACGATCCCTCGTGCTCGGAGAAGTTGATGCCCTGAACATTGGGCGCCACGACGGTAGCGTCATCCACGATCCCGAAGTGGACGTTCGGAAACTCGGCAGCCACGATCTGCATCGGGACGGCGTACGTGAAACCGACCCCGATGATCGGGTCGAAACCGGCTGCCGCCAGGAGCCGCAGCCGCTCCGCGCGGTCGTCGTCCGTATCGTCGAGCTTGGCCGTGACCTCGGTGATCTCGACCCCGAGTTCGTCGGCCGCCTGCTTCGCGCCGTTATAGGCGATGTCATTGAAGCCGCCGTCTCCGCGCCCCGAAAGATCGTAGGCAACGGCGACCTGCTGAACCCGAGCCGGCGGCGCTACCGTACCCAGAAACGATGGCGCCGGAGCCGCGGGCCCTCCACAGGCGGCCGCGACGAGCGCCCCGACAACCCACACAAGGATCATGTGCCGGCGCGGAGTTCTCAGGAACATCGTCCGAGCGTGCATGCCGCCACGGTATCGTGTTCGCAGTTGGACGAGCAGGAGGGACGCGTGCGCGAGGAGAGATCCGACGAGATGGCCGCGGTCGTGGTGGTCGGGAGCATGAATACCGATCTGGTCACGTACACGCGCCGTGCGCCTGGGCCGGGCGAGACCGTCATCGGCGATCGTTTCCAGACCGGTTTCGGCGGCAAGGGCGCCAATCAGGCCGTGATGGCCCGGCTGTTGGGCGCCGACGTCGCCTTCGTCGGCGCCCTCGGCGACGACGCCTACGCGACCTCGACACTCGAGAACTTCGCGCGCCACGGCATTGATGCCTCGGGCATCATGCGAGTGGCCGGGTCCAGTGGGGTGGCCCCCATCTGGGTCGAAGCCGATGGGACGAACCGGATCATCGTCGTCCCGGGCGCCAATGACCTCGTCACGCCGGAACATGCCGATGGCGCCGTGCGCGCCGTGAATGGCGTCGATGTCTGCATCGGCCAGTTCGAGGTACCACAGGCGGTGACCGCGGCCAGGTTCGCCGCAGCCCGCGCGCGCGGGGCCGTCACGATCCTCAATCCAGCACCGGCCGCGGCGATTTCCCCCGAACTGCTGGGCGTCACCGACTGGCTGGTCCCCAACGAGGTGGAGTTTGGGATCCTGTCAGGCTCGGCCGGCGAGGTGACGGACGAGGCCATGCGTGCCTGTGCCGCCCGCTTCGGCACGCGGCTGGTCGTCACGCTCGGCTCGAGCGGGGCAGCCCTCCTTGAAGCCAATGGCTCGGTCATGCGCCTGGCCGCGCCAGCGGTCACGGCGCATGACACGTCCGGCGCGGGTGACGCCTTCGTCGGCGCATTTGCGGTCGGTGTAGCGCTGGGGCTAGGCGAGGCGGCCGCGGTCAGACTCGGGATAGCGTGCGCGACGGAGAGCGTCCAGCGACCGGGGACACAGGCATCCTTCCCGGACCAGGCTCAGGCCAAGGCGATCCTCGCGGACATCAGGCAGCCCTGAGGCCCCGGCTCAGTCCTCGGCGACCTCGTACCCGTCCGGCCCCGGAACAAAGAAGAGTTCGTCCTTGTAGCACCAGCGCCAATCGTCGCCGGGCTCGCCGGATCGGATCATCGGGTGGCCGTCGGCGTGGAAATGCGCGGTCGCATGGCGGTTGGGGCTGTTGTCGCAACAGTGCGTGCCGCCGCAATTGAGGCACTGACGCAGATGAACCCAGGTCGAGCCCATATCGAGGCACGTCTGGCACACGTCACGGGGCGGATCGGGTTCGGCAGTGCTCGTGAAGTGTTCGCAGAGCGGGATCATCAGGGCACGCCTCCGGGTTCTACTGGGCCGGTCGGATTGGCGGAGAGGGTGGGATTCGAACCCACGGGGCTTTCACCCGCCTGTTTTCAAGACAGGACCGTTAGACCACTCCGGCACCTCTCCGCCGCCGAGGATAGCAGCGGCCGGCCGACACTTGCGATTACTGGGAGGAACCCGCTGCTGCGCTCGCGATCCGGTCAATCCCCATGTAGGGCCGCAGCGGCGGGGGAACATCGACCGACCCATCGGGGCGTTGGAACGTCTCAAGGATGGCAGCGACGATCCGCGGGAGCGCGAGGCCCGAGCCATTCAGGGTGTGGACCAGTTCCGGCTTCGCGCCGGGTTCGGGCCGGTAGCGGACGGCCATCCGGCGCGCCTGGAAGTCCTTGAAGTTGGAACACGAGCTGACCTCGAGCCAACGCTCGACGCCGGGCGCCCAGACCTCGAGATCGTACTTGCGAGCCTGTGTGAAGCCCATCTCCCGCGTCGCCATGAGCAGGACCCGGTAGGCCAGGCCGAGGCGCTTCAGCAGATCCTCGGCGACGCCGGTCATCCACTCGAGCGCCTCCGCCGAGGCTTCGGGCCGCTCGAAGAGCACCATCTCGACCTTGTCGAACTGATGGACCCGCAGGATGCCCCTCGTGTCCTTGCCAGCGGCGCCGGCCTCACGCCGGAAGCACGGGCTATAGGCGGCATAGCGGATGGGAAGGTCCGCGGCTTCGAGGATCTCGTCCCGGTGCAGGTTGGTGACCGGAACCTCGGCCGTCGGCACCAGGTACAGATCGTCGCGGGTCACGACGTACATCTGGTCTTCCTTGTCCGGGATCTGGCCGGTGCCGCGAGCGGAGGCCTGATTGACCACGGCCGGGGGCCACACCTCGGTGAACCCGTTCTCGCGGGTGTGGACGTCAAGGAACCACATGATCAGGGCGCGCTGCAGCTGGGATCCTGCGCCCATGTAGACCGGGAAGCCCGATCCGGCGATCTTGGCGCCCCGAGCCAGGTCGATCATGCCCAGACGATCGGCCACATCCCAGTGCGGTCGCCGCTCCCAGGTCGCCCCGCCCGGGGCCGCGTCCGCACCAACCTCGCCCTCGAAGGGCTGGTCGTGCGGAAGCTGCTCACCCCAGGTCCGGACGGTCACGTTGCTGTCCTCGCCA
>JAQBHC010000103.1:0-3550 GCA_032128175.1 Chloroflexota bacterium
GAGATGACCGAGCCGCGCCCAGTCAACCCGTCGGGTAGGCCGCGATGAGGTCAGCCGGGCCGAACCCGAGGTGGAGCTTCCGCGCGGACCGATCGACCCCCTGCGCGACACGACAACGAGCGGCGTGGCGGGGCCCACGCCCGGAACCCGCGCGCTCGTGGTGATGAGACGCTCAAGGTCCGATCAGTCGAAGGGGGCTGTCTCGCGCCACTTGATGGACCCCGCAAACGCGACCTTCGCCGGTGCCAGACGCTTGTCAGCCCCAACGAGATCGACTTCCGGGTCGTTCGTCCGCGTCCAGTAGGAGCCGACGTATTCCGCTCCGAGCAGGCGCTCATCGGGGAGCAGGCGCTCGACGGCCGACCGGACGATCGGCTCGACGGCGTGGCCGCGGAAGTTGGGCTAAGTCCCCGCTCTTCGCCACACACGGAGACTTGAAACCTCCGCTTCGGTGGGCGCGAGCAAGACTCAACCGGCGTACAAGTCTCCGACCGTGCGGAGGACTACTCCGCTCGACGCGGCTCGCCTTCGGAGTTCGTCTGTGAACCCGTCGCGCGCATAGATCACCAGTTTCGTGTGGGGGCCGTAGCCAGGCACGAAGCGCACCGTTCCCTCGAGTTGACCGAGTGCGTCGGTGTCGACCTCGCCGTTGTGCCATTTCGCTTCGCCAGCGAGCACCAGGGCCTTCCCGTCGTAGGCGACGATCTCGATCTCGCCTTCGCGCGTCCGGCGCGTCCCCGGTTGCCGCTCGTCCGGGACCTGCCCCCACCACGCACCAACCTCGCCGGCTGCGGGGAACTCGGGATCCCGACCGAACGAGGCCGCCGCGTGCTCTCGACAGGCGACCTCGAACGCCGGCTTTGAGACGAAGTGGTCGAGTGCTGGCGCGACCCGGTGACGGAAGATCTCGTGGGAGCGGCGGGCCTCGAGGTCGGTAAGGTTTGGCCGAATGAAGCGGAACCAGAAACGGAGGTATCCGTCGGCGATCTGCCAGATCCCGGATCGCGAACTCGCAGCGGCTCCATGTGGACGGCTGTGCTCCACGACGTGCAGTCGCTTGAGTTGGGCAAGATACGGCGGCGCGGCGCTGGAGCTGATCCCGGCCCGGTCAGCAATCTCGGATTGGCGAGTGGCCCCGGCGGCGACAGCGGCGATGATCGATAGATAGGTCGCGGACTCGGTACCGAGTTCTTCCGCAACAAAGAGTTCTGCCTCCGAATAGAGGACCTGACCCTTGTGCAGCATCCGATTCTCGACATTCCACGCCAGCGAGTGCCCAGGGTCGAACTGCTCGAGGTAGTAGGGGATCCCGCCAAGGATCGCCCAGGCTCGCAGCCGGTCGGCGGGACTCCAGCCAGGCATGAACTTCCCGGCGTCCAGATAGCTCAGTGGAGGCAACTGCTCGCCCCAGGTGCGACGACTGAACAGCGGGCCATGGAGCACATGCTGCTCGAACATCGTGATCTGGCTGCCCGCCAGCACGAGATACAGCGGCAGGTCCTCACGCCGGACATCCTCGAGGGCCGCCTGAAAGAGCGAGGGCAGGTCGAGGTTCGCGCTCACGAGGTACGGGAACTCGTCAAGAACCACGAGCAGCGGGTGCCCGTCGACCTTGGCCTGGCGTGCCAATGCGAGCAGGTAGGCGATGGCGGCACGCCAGTTGGCGAGCGGAGCCGCAGCCAGGACCGGGTCGTGCCGGTACGCCTGGATGCGGTCGGTCAGTCCGATGAGTTGCTCCGTCTCCGTGCCGCGAACCGCCTGATAGAAGATGTTGGGCTTCCTCTCGGCGAAGCGCTGCAACAGCGTCGACTTGCCGATCCTCCGCCGGCCCCACAGGAGTGCGACCTGTCGTGTCAGTCCCCAGCGCTCCTCGAGACCCTGCATCTCGTGGTCGCGATTGATGAATGCCGTCATCCGCTGTCTCCTATGATAACGCCGCCTATCATACGCTGCGTTATCATACAGGTCAAGACTCGCGGTGATCTCTGTGAACGGCCAGTGAAAGTGTCACCCGCTAAGCGGCCAGTGACTTTGTCACCCTCGAACGCATGGAAACGAGGGAGACGATCACCTTGGACGCCCGAGCGCAGCACCGCCTGTACGTTCTCAACCATGTCCTGACTGGGGGACTGACGGCCGAGGAGGCGGCCCGGGTCCTGCACCTGTCGATCCGCCAGATCCGACGCCTGCTCCGACGGTACCGCACCGACGGCTCGGCCGGGCTGGTCCACGGCAACCGTGAGCGGGTGCCGGGCCACCGCATCCCGGACCTAATCCGTGACCGGGTCGTCGAGCTCGCGACGACGACGTATGCCGGGGTCAACCACACCCACCTCGCCGAACTGCTCGCCGAGCGTGAGGGGCTCGAGATCGCCGAGCGGACCCTCCGTCGGATCCTGGCCGAGGCCTCGGTCCGGCCGACCCGGACCCGTCGCCCGCCGCGTCACCGGAGCCGCCGGGAGCGGATGCCGCGCGAGGGCCAATTGCTCCAGGTCGACGGCAGTCGGCATCGCTGGTTCGGGCCCGACTTCGGGTTCGCGACACTCGTGGCCGGCATCGACGACGCGACCGGGCGCGTGACCGGCGGGACGTTCCGCGTCCAGGAGGACGCGGCCGGCTACCTCGCGACGTTCGCCCAGACGGCCGAGCGCCATGGCCTGCCGGGCGCCGTCTACTCCGACCGCCACGGGATCTTCATCGTCGAGAAGAACCGGGCCCCCACCCTCGCCGAGCAGCTCACCGGCAAGCGCAGCCTGACCCAGGTCGGACGGGCCCTCGAGGAGGCGGCCATCGGCTGGATCGGGGCCCACTCGGCCGAGGCCAAGGGCCGGGTCGAGCGGCTGTGGGGCACGTTCCAGGACCGGCTCGTGGCGGAGCTGCGCCTCGAGGGGATCACGACGATCGAGGCGGCCAACGCCTTCCTGCCGGGCTTCCTCGAGCGCCACAACGCGCGGTTCGCCGTCCCCGCCGTCGATCCTGCGCCGGCCTGGCGTCCGTGGCCCGCGGGCCTGAGCTCCGAAGCCGTCTTCTGCTTTCACTATCCGCGCCGGGTCGCCCGGGACAACACGGTCAGCTGGCCGGGTGGCGACCTCGCCCTGCCACGTCGTGCGGATGGTCGGAGCTGGGCCGGACGAACCGTCATCCTCCAGGAGCGCCTCGACCGCAGCCTGTGGGTCAGCCACGAGGGCCTGTGCGTGCCGGTCGGGCCGGCCCCGGCCGACCCGGTCCAGTTGCGTGCCCGACACCTGTCGCGGCGCACGGACGCCGGCACACCCGATCTCGACCTCGGCCTGCTCGCTCCGGCTCGACCACCGGCTCGACCGGCCGGGCGGAGGGCTTCCCGGCCGGTCGCCGATCACCCCTGGCGCAGTCGCTACTCTGAGCGTGGCCGGTGACAGTTTCACTGGCCGCTAACAGGGACAGATTCACTGGCCGCCGACATGGGTCGCCGTCCGAATGCTCGCTTCGAGCGACCCTGCGACGTTGCGGCAGGTGGTGCCGCGGCATGTGGATTCGAGGGGTGTTGCCTCTGGCGCGTGAGCTCGAATGG
>JAQBHC010000104.1:0-6391 GCA_032128175.1 Chloroflexota bacterium
CGAGGCTTTCCGCGTCATGAGCGACCCGCCCGCCGATCCCTCACGCCGTCGCTTCTTTCGGCAGTTCGCCGACGAAGTCGTCGCGAGTGCCGCGCAGGTCGTTGGCGCCGTCGGCTCCGTTCGGGATCGATCTGCTGCGGAAGCGGACCTGATCCTTCGGGGCGACGTCGATGGTGCGGGGGCGGGCGCGGCCGGCGCTGAACCCCCACGGGCTACGGGCATCGCGAATCCCACCGGGTTTCGGACGCCGTTTCGGTTCGAATCGGATCAGGTCCTCCTCGTCATCGATCAGCGTGCCCTCCCCGATACGCTCATTGAGCTGCCGATCCGGAGCGCCCACGACGGCGCCCGGGCAATTCGCGACATGGCGGTCCGCGGGGCGCCGGCGATCGGCCAGGTGGCGGCCCTGAGCCTCGCCATTAGTGGCTGGCTGGCCCGGAATGCACCGCCGTACGTCCGTCGGAACCTGATCGGGTCCGCCGTCCGCAGTCTGCTCGAGGCACGACCCACCGCAATCAACCTGGCCTGGGCAGTTCGACGGGTTCTGGAGCGCTTTGAAACCCTCGACGTCACCGACGCGACGGGCGCGGAGATGGCCGCCGCCATGCGGGCAGAGGCCGAGGCGATTGTGGCCGAGGCCACCGACGATCATGGGCGGATTGCGGACGCCGGCCTCGCCCTGCTGCCCGACGTCGGTGACCGCGACCTGCGGATCCTGACCCATTGCAATACCGGGCCACTCGCCGGCGGCCAGTTCGGAACGGCACTCGGCGTCGTCCAGGCGGCGCACTACGCCCACCGGCCGGTCCACATCTGGGTCGGCGAGACGCGTCCGTACCTTCAGGGTGCCCGCCTCACCACGTGGGAGCTGAAGCAGGCCGGCGTGCCCCACACGCTCGTGGCGGACGTCGCGGCCGGCGGGCTGATGGCCAACGGTGAAGTCGATCTGATCCTCGTCGGTGCCGACCGGGTGGCCGCCAACGGCGATACCGCCAACAAGGTCGGCACGTATTCGCTGGCCGTGCTCGCCGCATATCACGGCGTGCCGTTCTACGTGTGCGTGCCTTTGTCATCCGTCGATACGGCAACGCCCGACGGGAGCTCCATTCCAATCGAGGAGCGCCCGGCAGACGAGGTCGCCATGATCCGCGGCCAGCGCATCGCCCCGGAAGGCACCGTGATCCGGAATCCGTCGTTCGACGTGACCCCGGCCGCGCTGATCACCGCGCTCGTCACCGACGAGGGCGTGCTCCGGGCACCGTTCGGCACGACGATCGCCGAGGCCTCCGCCCGGCGCGAGGCGCGACGGCTCGAGTCGCGACGGCTCGCTGCGCGACGCGCACCGGAGCAGACGGTCTGATGGCCACGGTCGCAATCTCGCGGCCCGAGGCCGCGGTGAGCGCATCGGTCACGACTGATCGGGTCCTGCTGCGGGCCTTCCTCGACCGCGACCCGTTGTTCGCTGCCTACGCGATCTGCGACCTCGATGACCGGGAGTTTCCGAGGACGCGATGGGGGGCCGCCTGGTCCGGTGGATCCATCGTCGCCCTGGTCCTCGAGTACTCCGGCGGGTCCCCGCAGCCGCTCTTCGTGATGGGCGAGGACGCAGGGATCGCGGCGATCCTCAAGGATGTGATCCGCCCGCGAGCCGCGTACATCGCGGCGCTGCGCGAGTCGGTCCCCGCCATCCAGGCACGCTATCGCCTCGATTCTGGCCCGCAGATGGTCCGCATGACGGTTGACCGGACCGGGTTTCGTCCGGCCGACGATCCCGGGGTCGAGCGCCTCGGGCCGTCCGACGCGATGGAGCTGAACCGCCTGTATCAGCTCGGGTTCGGCGCCTGGCTTCCCCCACAGTCGATCGCGGAGGGGGTCTACTACGGACTCCGCGTGCGGGGCCGGCTGGTAGCTGCCGCGGGGACCCACGTCCTGAGCGCCGCCGCTCGGCTGGGTGTCGTCGGCAACGTCCTGACGCACGGCGACTTTCGGGGCCGCGGCTACGCGACCGCGGTGACCGGCGCCGTCACCGCCGAACTGCTCCGATCGTGCGACCATGTCGCCCTGAACGTCCGGGCGGACAATCCGCCGGCCATCAGTGCCTACCGCCACCTCGGGTTCGCGGAGCACGTTCGGTTCGAGGAGCGACTTGCCCACAGGATCGGATCTCCGTGGTCCGAGTGGGCGTCGAGCATTCGCCGCCGGTTCAGCCCACCGCAGGAGTCGCCCCGCCCATGACCCTCGCACAGTCTCCCGGCGCCATGCCCGCCCACGACGTCACCGATCTCGCACGCGCTGCGGAGGGTGTCCGACGGATCGAGTGGGCGGAGCGCGAGATGCCCGTCCTGCGCCTGATCCGCGAGCGATTTGCGGCCGAGAAGCCACTCGCGGGGATGCGCGTCGGGGCATGTCTGCACGTCACGAGCGAGACGGCGAACCTCATGCGGACCCTGAAGGCCGCCGGCGCCGAGGTGATCCTCGCTGCATCGAACCCGCTCTCGACACAGGACGACGTGGCCGCCGCCCTGGTCGCCGAGTACGGGATCGCCACCTATGCCCGCCGAGGCGAGGACCGGGACACCTATTACGCGCACCTGAACGCGGTTGCCGACACCCTGCCCCAGCTCACGATGGACGACGGCTGTGACCTGGTGTCCCTGCTCCATCTCGAGCGTCCGGCCCAGGTGAAGGGGGTCCTGGCCGGGACCGAGGAGACCACGACGGGCGTCATTCGCCTGCGGGCGATGGCCGCCGACGGCGCCCTCGGCTACCCGGTCATCGCGGTCAATGAGGCCCTCACCAAACACCTCTTCGACAACCGCTACGGGACCGGGCAGTCCACCGTTGACGGCATCATCCGGGCCACGAATCTGCTGATCGCCGGCCGCAACGTCGTCATCGCCGGCTACGGCTGGGTCGGCCGCGGGATCGCGTCGCGGATGGACGGACACGGCGCGCACGTGGCCATCGTGGAGGTCGATCCGGTTCGCGCGCTCGAGGCCCTGATGGATGGATTCCAGGTCATGACCGCGGGTCAGGCCGCCGCATGGGGTGACCTGTTCGTGACCGCGACGGGCAACGTCAACGTTTTCCGGCGTGAACATTTCGAGGTCATGAAGGACGGCGCCGTCCTGGCGAACTCGGGCCATTTCGATGCCGAGCTGGATCTCGCCGCGCTGCGCGGCATGGCTGAGGGCCATGTCCGTGAGGTCCGGGAGAACGTCCAGGAGTTCGATCTCGGGGGCAAGCACCTCCACCTCGTCGCCGAGGGCCGCCTCGTGAATCTGGGCGCCGCCGAGGGACATCCGGCGGCGGTGATGGACATGAGCTTCGCGAACCAGGCGCTGGCGGCCGAGTACGCGGCCAAGCACCACGCCGAGCTGGTACCACAGGTCTACGTGGTGCCTGAGGCGATCGACGCCGAGGTGGCCCGCCTGAAGCTCGCCGCGCTCGGGATCACGCTGGACACGATGACGCCGGAACAGACGGCATACGTCGCCTCCTGGCGCCAGGGTACCTAGGGGCCGCACGACATGACCGATCGCACGACCGCGCCCTATGGGAGCTGGAACTCGCCATTCCCGATCGAGCGCCTGACCGAGGGCGCCGTCTTTGTCAGCGAAGTCCGCGGCGCCGGTGGCGTCCGCTGGTGGCTCGAAGGTCGGCCCGATGAAGGCGGTCGTCAGGTGCTCGTGCGCCGCGAGCCCGACGGAACGCTCGTGCGGCTCACGCCGGAAGGCTTCAATGCGCGCTCACGGGTGCACGAATACGGCGGCGCCGCCACCCTCGTCTCGGGCGAGCTCGTGGTGGTCTCCGACTTCGCCACGGGGCGGCTCCATCGGGTGACCGAGCCGGGTGAGCTCGCCCCGATCACCCCTGATCGGGCATGGCGGTTCGCCGATCTGGCGCATGACCAGGCCCACGGGCGGCTGTTCGCCGTCCGCGAGGATCACGAGCCCGAGCCCGTTGCGGCCAACGGCGAATGGGTCAACGATCTCGTCGCGATCGATATCGTGACCGGTGAGGTGGAGGTCGTCGCCTCGGGTGCGGACTTCTATGCCTCGCCCCGCCTCTCGCCCGACGGACGGACCCTGGTGTGGGTGGAGTGGCGCCATCCGAACTTGCCCTGGGACGGAACCGAGCTCAAGCTCGCGGCCGTGGGGGAGGGCGGGAACCTTGGTCCGGCCACCACCATCGCCGGCGGTCCCCGCGACTGGATCAGCCAGCCCCGCTGGTCTCCCGCGGGCGTCCTCCACTTCGTGGCCGAGCCCGATGGGTGGATGAACCTGTACCGCTTCAAGGGCGGTGCGATCGAGGCGCTCGCACCGATGTCGGTGGAGTTCGCTTCGCCCGAGTGGAACTTCGGGAACACCGAGTACGCGTTCCTCACTGGTGGCGGCGTCCTCGCCGTCGGTCGCAGTGGGGGGCGCGATGCCCTGTACCGGATCGCGACAGACGGATCCTGGGCGATCCTGGACGTCCCGTACACCGAGATCGGCTCCATCTCTGTCGACGGCGATACCGCCGTCCTCCGCGCGATCTCGCCACTTGAGCCCGCCGTCGTGGCGGATCTCTCGCTGACCACTGGTGAGATCACCGTGCTGCGACGGGCGACGCCGTTCATCGCCGACCGCGAAGACATCTCAGTCGCGCGGCACGTGTCGTTTCCCTCCACGGGCGGCCGTACCGCACACGCCAACTACTACCCACCGCACAACGCTCGGTTCGTTGGGCCCGATGGTGAATTGCCGCCGCTCATCGTCACCTCTCACGGCGGCCCAACGTCGGCGGCCTTCAGCGGCTGGGCGACGGGCCTCCAGATCTTCGCGAGCCGCGGCTTCGCCGTTCTCGACGTCGACTACGGCGGCAGCACCGGATACGGGCGCGACTACCGGAAGTTGCTCGACGGCGAGTGGGGCATCGTTGACGTCGACGACTGCGTGGCGGGTGCCGAGTGGCTCGTGGAGCAGGGCCTCGCCGATCCGGCCCGGCTGGCGATCCGCGGTGGCTCGGCGAGTGGGTTCACGACGCTCGCTGCGCTCGCCTTCCGTCGAACGTTTGCGGCGGGGACGACGCTGTTCGGGATCGGCGATCTGCGCTCGTTCGTGACAGACACCCACAAATTCGAGTCTCGCTACCTGGAGGGCCTCGTCGGGCCATGGCCGGAGACCAGGCAGCGCTACCTTGACCGCTCGCCGGCGCTCCACGCCGACCAGATCGTGGTGCCGGTGCTGGTGCAGCAGGGTGCCGAGGACCGCGTTGTTCCGCCGGCTGAGGCGGAGCGAATCGTCGACGCCCTGTGGGAGCGGCACGTGCCGCATGCCTACATCCTGTTCCCCGGCGAGGACCACGGGTTCCGCAGCCGCGAGGCGATCATCCGCTCGGTCGGCGCTGAACTCCTGTTCTACGGGCAGGTGTTCGGATTCAGCGTGGCCGACAAGGTCGAACCGCTCGAGATCAAGTTCCTCGACGAGTGGCGAGCCTCGCGCCCGGGTTGACCGCAGCGGCCCGACAACGGGCCGACAGCGGCCCGACAGCGGGCCCACGACGGGCCGACAGCGGCCCGACAGCGGCCCGCCTGTGCCGACCCACGTTCCGGTCAGCTCAGGAGCTCACGCAGGAGCCCGAGGCCGCGATGAACCTCCTCGAATGAGGTCGTGAGGGGTGACAGCCCGATTCGGATGGAGTCCGGGGCGCGGAAGTCCGGGATCACGCCGCGGGCGATGAGCTCGGTCGTCAGTCGCCGCGCGTCCGGATGGCGGATCGATACGTGGTTGCCGCGGCGCTCCGCATTGCGAGGCGACCCCAGTGAGCAGCCGAGCGGCGCCAGCAGCGCGTCATGGAGCTCGATGGCGTAGCTCGTGAGGGCCATCCCCTTGGCCCGGATTCGGTCGATCCCGGCGTCGGCCACGAGTTGGATCCCGGCCTCCGCGGCCGCCAGGCCGAGCACGCCGGGTGTGCCCACGAGCCAACCCCCAATGCCCGCCTGGGGCTCAAACCGGGGACCCATTTCGAACTGCGCCGCCTGCGCGAACCAGCCCTGGATCGGCGGACGAAGCGTTTCCTGCAGCTCACGCCGAACGTACACGTAGGCCGGCGCCCCGGGTCCCCCGTTCAGGTACTTGTAGGTGCAGCCGACAGCCAGATCGGCCCCGTTCGCGCCCAGATTGACCGGGATGGCCCCGGCGCTGTGGGATAGATCCCAGACGACGAGCGCCCCGGCATCACGGGCAATGGCAGTGATGGTGGGCATGTCCGCGATCGCCGCCGATCGGTAGTTGACCTGCGAGAGGACGAGGAGCGCGAGGTCGTCATCCAGCACGCGCGCCACTTCATCGACGGCCAGCCCGTTGATCGGATCGTCCTCGAGCCAGCGAATCTCGAGCCCACGGGC
>JAQBHC010000105.1:0-4764 GCA_032128175.1 Chloroflexota bacterium
GACACTCCGACCACTTGACGGGCCTGGATGGGAAGAGCAATGTTCATGGAGATGTTCATACAACGGCCATCAGCCATGAGTCCGCGACACAAGCTGGTACCCCGCGCGAACGATGGCTCCAGTCGACTAGTTAGAGGAGAACGAATGCCCGGTGCCGTGGCGGCCAAGCTCGACTCAATCAAGGACAAGGCCGGCATTCGTGGCCGCGAAGTCGCAAACCTGGTCGGCGCCACTCCTCAGACCGTCTCGAGGTGGCAGCAGGGGCGCGTCGACCCTCAACCGTCCCATCTCAATCGACTCCTGACACTGGAATGGCTTGCTTCAGAGCTCGCGGAGTTCTATGAACCCGATGACGCCCGCGTGTGGCTCTTCTCACGTCACCGGCTGCTCCAGGGTGCTACGCCAGCCGAACGGATCCAGGAAGACCGCATTGACGAAGTCCTCGCGCTGATCGACCAACTCAAGACCGGCGCGTACGTCTGACGCTGTGGATCGGCCGAGTCCGGACGCGACCATCCTGGCGAGGCTGGCTGCCGTTGACGCAGGCCCGTGGTCCGGCGAGGTGTGGCGCCATACCTTTGCGGACGGCCCTCCTGACAAGCGGAACGTCCGTGGTCACCGCGACGTTCCGCCGCCGACTCCACCAGGTCGCCTTCCGCCAGCGGGTGATCCGCGCGTACGCCGACCGATGCGCGCTCTGCCGGCTGCGGCACCTGGACCTCCTGGACGCAGCGCGCATCACCCCCGACAGCGACGCCGAGGGCGAGCCGGTCGTCAGCACGTGATCCGGCGATAAGCTGCCCGTCCTAGGCTAACTCCCGGTCCACGTCTCCGGCTTGCGAGATGACCTAGCTGGGCGTAAGGTGACCACCTAAGTGACTACTCTAGAACAAGGAGGACGGCTATGGCCGAGATCGGCGTCAAGGAGCTGAAGGCCACGGCGTCCGCCGTGATCGACCGGGTCGAAGCGGGCGCGGCCTACGTCGTCACCAAGCGCGGGCGGCCCGCCGCGGTGTTGATGCCGGTCGAGGAGGCCGAGGACCTCGTGCTGGCCAGCGCCGACGAGTACGTACGGATGCGGCGCCAGGCCCGAACTGCGTACGCCCACGGTCGAACTGTCAACCTGTCCGAGCTGACCTGAACCCGTATCGCGTCGAGCTCGGCCCCGCCGCAGCGAAGGCTTTCCAGAAGCTCGCTCCCGAGGTTGGCGCTCGTGTAGGTCGCGCGCTCGAGAAGCTGGCGCGGGACGCGGCGCAGGTCGGCAGAATCGAGGGGAAGGCCGTGAAAACGGTGCACGGCGCCGGCGACTCCTTCCACCGGCTGCGGGTCGGCGACTACCGCGTCATGTACGACGTGCTCGATGCCGATCAAGCTCTGCTCATCCTCGGGATCGTCCATCGATCCGACCTGGAACGCTGGATCCGAAACCGCTGACGGGTGGTCTTGGGTCGGCTCGCCTTCCCGACCGCGCCCGCCTCGAGCGCCGCTACGAGCAGTTCCGCCAGGCGGCAGGGTGCGTCAGGTTCCCGTAACTACCGGTTGAGCGAAAGACAGCCCTCGGGTAAGTCCCAAGCAAAGGCCTCCCGATACCGTCGCGCGATGCCTGAGATCTCGCGGTTCTTTGGGATCGTCATCCGGATGCACTTCGATGATCATCACCCGCCCCAATTCCACGCCGTATACGGCGAATTCGAAATCGAGGTCGCGATTGCGAGCCTTGAGGTCCTCGATGGGCGGTTCCCATCACGTGCCCTGGGTCTGACGATTGAATGGGCGGCCTTGCATCGAGACGAACTCCTGCTGGACTGGGAGCTGGCGGCAACACGGCAGTGGTTGCGGAGAATCGAGCCGCTTGGCTAGGATGCTGCCCATGCTCAGGATCTCGAAGGTGCGACCGCTCGAAGGACGTCTGGTTCAGCTGACCCTCACCGATGGCTCGGTCATCGAGCGGGACCTGAGTGCGCTGCTGGATGGCGTGGGCGTGTTCGAGCGAGTTTCCGTCGATGACGCCGCCTTCCGTGAGGTGTATGTCGACGGCGGGACCCTCGCCTGGCCGGGTGAGGTGGATATCGCACCCGAGACGCTCATCTGGGACGGGCCCGATCCGAAGGACCTGGATCGGCGGCCGGAGGCCTACCTGCGACCCCGGAAGCCTCGATACGTCGGAACGGAGTGACAGCCTCAGGCTGATGTCCACCGAGCGATGCGTGCGCCGCGTTCACTCCGGTCGCCGAGTTCGACAGTCACCGTCGAGTTCAGGGCGGCAGCTCGCTGGTCGATAAGCCGCGGGTAAGCCCCGCGACCTACGGTGGCTCGCGCGCACTCGTTCGAGACCCCGACCGTGGTCACGAGGGCCCGGTCGGGGGAACTCGGGCGCATCTCGCGTTCACTTGACGTCGCCTCACTGTTGGTTATCCTGACTTATAGCCAACAAGGAGATGACGTGGACCAGTTCGAGCACAAAGCCTTCTATTCGCCGGCCGAGGTCGCGCTCATCCTCGACGTGAGCCATTCGTACGTCACAGATTCCATTCGTGCGGGAAGGATTGCCGCCATCCATCTCTCGCCGCGAGTCCGGCGGGTCGCGTATGGCACATTGATGGCTCTGCTGGAGCGTCCGCTCCCCGTACGTCGTCGTCGCATGACGCCAGCCGAGATCGAGGCCGTCAGCCAGACACTTCGAGACGAAGAGGTTCCGGCTCCGGTCCGCCGATACGCAACTCGCTGACCTGCAAAAGGTGATGCTCTCGGCCGCTGCGCTGCAAGCACGCCACGCTGCCCTGATCGGAGTCCTTTCGGGTGACGGCGAGCTGGACGTGAACAACCTGGATCTTTCGGTCTCGCCGGCGGCCGTCGATCTTCGGGTCAAGGTTCCTGGTGGTCTGGCTGGCCATCAGGTCTCATTCCGCTACTTCGAGAAGTACGTCCGCAGCGGCGCAGGCTGGGTGCTGGTCGAGTACGTCTTCCTGCTCAGCTGGCAGAACGGGCTGGGACAGTTCGAGTATCACTGGCATCCCTTCCGATGGAGTGGTGATCAGGCCATCTTCCACGTCCATTGCCAACCCTCGCGCGGTGCCCGTGGGTACTACCGCAGTCATCCCCTGACGCTTGAAGAAGCTCGCGCCGATCTTCTTCGTCGCTACGCATCTGGCGGTCCGGTCGACTGCACCGGTCTTTACGCGCTCGACCTGGCATAAGCGGCCCACGCGGTCGACGGCCTCGGTCCGCCGGCTGCGATCCGTGGCGGACATCAGAAAGCGACCTGGTCTTCGACGCGCCAAGCGCACCTCCGCCGGATGGAGCTCAATCCAGACGAAGCCCTGCGTTGCGCTCGTCGATCCAGCGCTGGACCGCGGCCTCGTCGGTCAGATCGACGCCGGAGGCGCGGAGACCCGCGAGGATCTGCTTCGCCGGCCCCGCCCGGTAATCGTCCGCCATCCCTTCGACGAAGTCCCGAGCGAAAAGATCCACGGCGTCGAGCGTCTCGGCGACCAGACCTTCCGCCAGGCCCTTCCGCGGCGCCGAGAAGCGCACGAAGCGGCGCAACACCTCCGGGAGGGCCTCGATCTCAGCCGGCTCCAGGATCGCCTTCCGGGGCAGCCAGTCGGCGAGAAGCGTCTCGACGGCGATCGGGCTCCAGCGCAGTGGATCCCCGGCGCCGTAGTCGCAGGCGAAGTCGATGAACCAGCGGGCGAGGTCGGCAGCCGGCCCCGGCCCCGCCTGGGCGAGGCCGCTCGCCTCGGGCGAGATGCCGAAGGCCGCGACCAGCGCCTCGCGCTCCCGGTCCGGGGTCTCACGCCGCTCCACCGGCCGGGGCGCCGGCAGGAGCCGCAGGCGCGCGCGAACGAGGGGCATGAGTTCTTTGGCTTCGTCGCTGACCGGTGGGTCGAGGTACGCGTCGAACATCTCGATGCCCTGCCCCAGGATGTCGGCCAGGGCCTGCTCCGAGAGCGGGCGGATAGGCAGGCCGGATGCCGCCACCCACTCGCGACGGACCTTGTCGGGGTTGTCGGCCACGAACACGCCCCGGATGAGCCCCTGGAAGTTGGCGTCGATGATGAGGTTCACCGCATGGGGCGGCCGGTGGTCGTGGGCGAAGGCGGCCAGGACGTGGGCCTGGTCATCGAGCTCGTCCCAGGAGACCCAGGCGTCGACGAGCGTCGGTCGGCCGATTGACCGGCTCCATATCGGCTCCGGGATCCCCAGTTTCCGGAGTTGCTCAACGGCCAGTCGGGCGGCGGCGTCGAATGGCGACGTCGCGAGCGCCTCGATCGCCAGCAATAGCGCCAATACGTCGGGGTCCGCGGGGCCGGCCAGGCGCTGAATGACGGTCTTGCCCAGAATCTCGAGCGGTTCTGCATCGTCGGGCATGTCGGGGTGCCACTTCGCGAGGACGCCGCTCACGAACAGCTCGGCCTCGAGCGGGTCGGGTGCGGCCGCGAGTCCGGCGGCGTCACGCCGGATGCTCCCGAGGATCGCCGTCACCGCCGAATCGAGAACGCTCTTCGAGGCGGCTGACCTCCCACCCCGCTGCCGGGACCGTGATGCTGGACGCGTGGATCGTTGGGTTCGACGGCTCACCGCGGCATTGTGACGGGTGGCGCGCCGCTCCGCGGAGCGCCACCGATCCTGGCCGGCGAAGATTCCTGGCTTGACCGGTGGCGCGGGTGGATCGACGCGGAGACCATGATCCTGGCCCCGCCACACTTCCCGGTCGAAGTCGCGAACGCGCTCCTCCGGGGCGCCCGTCTGCAGGCACTCGAG
>JAQBHC010000106.1:0-10872 GCA_032128175.1 Chloroflexota bacterium
CAAGAACGCGACCGCGTGAGTCCTGTTCGGCCGCCGATCAGGTCGTGACGTTGACCGGCACGCAAGAAGGTGACCAGTGGGTGGGGAGGCATTGACTCCGGGACAATTTCGGACGGGTCCTGGTCGATCATGGGCCGAGGACCACGCGACACCAGGCTCGCGAGCATCGCCCCGAAATCGTGGCCCACCACGCCTCGTGCCCCGATTCATAACGTTCGGTAGTGAACGACGCAGCCGAACCGCGGATCGGCGGACTGGCGGATCCGCTACCCGGCCGTACGGGACGGGGCACTAGTCGCGAACCAGACGCCTTACGTCTCAGCGGGCGACGACCACCGTCGCCTTCGCGTGGGTTGCAACGTGTTCCGAGACACTACCCATCAGGACGCGGGACATCAGGTTCAGGCCTCGGGAGCCGACCACGACCGTGTCGAAGTCACCTTCTTCAGCGACGCGTTCGATGGTCATGGCCGGATCACCCGTTGGCTCGAGCAGCTCGGCCTCAAGTCCCTTCTCGAGGAGGAGCTCTCGCGCCTCCAGCAGTTCCTGGGCATGCGTGCTGACGTCGTCCCAGGGGTCGGCCGGGAACCGGCCCTCGCGAGCCGGCACGACGCTGATGACCGAGATGGCCGCTCCCGTGAGTTGAGCCAGCTCGGCCGCGGTGTCGAGTGCTCGAAAAGCGGGTTCTCCACCGTCGTAAGCGACAAGGATCTTCTTCATGGTGAACGTTCCTTTCGGCGCCGACCCGGACGAAGTTGCCCGGTTCAGCGTCAGACTCGCACCATCCCCCGTCCGGGGCATCGTCCGCTGCGCCCGTTGGTGGGGGCCGAAGTGCCCATTCGGACGGTACGATGCACGCGATGGCCGAGGATCAGGGAACCCGCTACGACCGGATCGCCGAGGGCTACTCCCGACACTGGGCACCGGTCATCCGGCCGGCGGCAATCCGTCTCCTGGATGATCTCGCCCCGATGCTGCCGGATGGTTCGCCGGCAGCGCTCGACATCGGCACGGGCACCGGGACGCTGGCGCTCGAGGCCCTGACCCGCTGGCCCGGCATCACCGTGACCGGCATCGACGCCTCGTCGGAGATGATCGCCTGGGCCGCTGCCGCAGCCGAGCGCGAGCACAAGGTCGAGGTCAGGAACCGCTTTCGGACCGCCGTCGCATTCGCCGATCGACTGCCCTTTCCGGACGCCTCCTTCGATCTCGGAATGTCGTCGTTCGTGCTCCAGCTGGTCCCGAATCGTGCAGCGGCGCTGCGGGAGGTGCGGCGGGTCCTGCGGACCGGGGCGCCGTTCGGCTACGTCACCTGGCTGCGCGGGAACGGTGCGGTCGATCCGCCCGACCGCGTCCTTGACGAGGTGCTCGATGAATTCGGGTTCGACCCACCCGAGCCGGAGGGACGCTCCGGTGATCCGGCCAGTGTTCGTGCCGCTGCCGATGGACTGCGTCGCGCCGGCTTCCGTGACGTATCGGCGCGGGCCGACGTGCTGATCCATCGCTGGACGCCCAGAACGTACGTTGACTTCATCGAGCACTTCTCGGAAGAATCGCTATTCGATGAGCTCTCTGAGCGAGAACGGCGTGCGCTGCGGCGCCGCTTGCTGGATCGAGTGGGCAAACTGCGGCCCACCGAACTCAGGCTTCGACTGCCGGTCGTCCACGTAACCGGCCGAGCCGCGGGCTAGCCCCACGGCTCGTTTGGATCAGCCCTCGGACGAGTCGGCGGCGGCCCCGGATTCGGCACCAGCGGCATCGCCACCTTCGCCTTCGGCAGCCGCGCCCTCGCCCTCGACGCCCTCCTCGACGGCTGCGACAGCGACCTCCTCCTCAACGCGCGGCGGCGAGACGCGGGCCACGATCTCGTCAACGTCGGTCAGCAAGATCACGTCCGCGGGGATCGTGAGGTCGCGCACGTGGACGACGTCGTCAAACGTGAGCAGTCCGGAGATGTCGTAGCTGATCGACTGCGGCAGATGGTCCGGCAATGCCTTGACGCGAACGTGCTCGGTCGGGTGGAGCAGCGTCCCGCCGCTGAGCTTCACGGCCTGCGACTCGCCGATCGCCACGAGCGGCACGTCCACGATCATCTCTTCCGTCATCCGGACGAGGAACAGATCAGCGTGCAGGGGCTGCTGGGTCACGCGATGGAGCTGGACGCCGTGAACGAGGACCGGGGCTGGCTTGTTGCCGTCAATCGACAGGTTCACCAGGGTGTTGGCGCTCGTCTTCCGGCGCAGCAACTCGAACGCGTGAGCGTCCAGTGAAACGTTCGTGGAGTCGACACCGTGGCCGAAAACGACCGCCGGCAGCTGGCCTCCCTTGCGGAGGTGGCTGACGGCCTTGCCGGTGACTTCGCGGTGCGTCGCCGCGAGTGTTGGTCGGGCTGTGGACATGGCGGGGCGATACCTCTGATCGTGGATGCGTCACGGTACCACGAGGACCCGGCGAGGACCCGGCGAGGACGCGGCGAGGACGCGGCGGAGGCCGGGACGGGGGGCGGTGTAGGATCGCGCCCATGTCCAGCACCATCCTGATTGTCGAAGACGAGCACGCGGTCGCCCGCGGGATCGAGTACGCGCTCCAGCAGGAGGGCTACACGGTGCTCCTCGCCCGATCGGGTGAGGAGGGCCTGGAACTGGCCATCGGCCAGGTGCCCGACCTCGTCATCCTGGACGTCCGGCTGCCGGGGATCGACGGGTTCGAAGTCCTGCGCAGACTCCGTGCGGCCGGATCGCGGGCGCCGGTCCTGATGCTGACGGCGCGCGACGACGAAGTGGACAAGGTGATCGGCCTGGAACTCGGCGCCGACGACTACGTCACCAAGCCCTTCGGACTCCGTGAGCTGTTGAGCCGCGTCAAGGCGCTCCTGCGCCGCGCGTATGGCGACCTGGCGGATGCTGTCGGTGGTCGGGTCATTCGACACGCGGACCTGATCATCGATCTGGAGCGTCGGCGCGTGACGCGCGGCGAGCGGCGGATCAGCCTGACACCGACGGAATTCGAGATCCTGCGCCACCTCGCCAGCCGACCGGGCCGCGTCTACACGCGACCGGAGCTGCTCGAGCTCCTGCGCGACTACGAGGCGCTCGATCAGGACGAGAAGACGATCAACGTCCACATCAGCCATCTGCGCGAAAAGATCGAGGACGACCCGACCAACCCGCTGTTCGTCCAGACGATCCGGGGTGTCGGGTACGCCTTCGCCGAGCGCTGACGTGAACGACGCCCGACCCACGGCAGGTCAGCTTGACTCGACTGGTGTAGCGCCCGAAGCGGCACACGAGCCGGGCGGCCCCGCGGCGTCACGCGGACGGCCCGCGCCACACGGCCTGCAACGCCTGATCCCGCGGACCTTCCAGGGCCGCCTGACGCTGGCCTTCGTGGCGATCCTGGCCCTGACCCTGAGCCTCGTCACGGTCGGGGTCCTGTCGCGGCTGGGCGACTATTTCGACCAGCAGCAGCGTGAGGACCTCACGGCGCGATCCCTTGGCGTCGCGCAGTACGTGGCGCTGGTGGCCGAAAGCGCGAGCACTGTTCGCCCGGTCCTTTCCACGGGCAATGTCGTGGATCCCGGCGTCGTCGTCCAGCTCACGCGCGCGTCGCAACAGCGGATCCTGGCCGATCGACTGGCCAAGGCTGACGTCCGGATCCGGATCGGCACGGTCGTGGACAGCGCGTTCATTTCCGCCTCGAACGGCGAGTTCTCGGCCCTGCTCGAGGCCGGTGCCCCGATCGGCCAGACGCGTGAGCCCATCACGAGCGAACCCATCTACTACACCGTCACCGGCACGTTCGTGCCGTACGTGGTCGAAGTCACCCTGTCCAATCCGTTCACATATCGTGCGACCGCGCTCCGCACGACGACCGGGCTGCTGGCGGTAATCGGGCTCCTGGCGCTGGCCGTGTCGATGGCAGCCGCCGCGGCGATGGCCCGGCGGATCACCGTTCCGCTTCGGCGGTTGACCGAGGCGAGTCGCGGCCTGGCGGAGGGTGACCTGGCGCGGCGGGTGCCGGACGATCCGTCGCAATGGGGCTCGAGCGAACTGGTGGAGCTGGCCCTCCAGTTCAACACCATGGCCGACCAGGTCCAGGAGAGCGTCGAGATCAGCCGCCGGGATCGGGATCGGAGCCGCGACTTTCTGGCAGACGTGTCCCACGAGCTGCGGACCCCGATCGCGGCCCTGCGGACGTTCAACGAACTCCTGCGTGAGCGTGCGGGCGAAGATCCGAGGGCACGCGCCGAATTCGTCGAGGCGAGCGGCGTGCAGCTGGAGCGGCTCGACTGGCTCGCCCAGAACCTGCTCGAGTTGTCCAAGCTCGATTCTGGTCTCGTCCTCCTGGACCTGCGTCCCGATGACATCCGGGCAACCGTCGAGCAGGCCGTCGAGCAGGCCGATGCGGCGGCCCGTCGTCGAGGCGTTGACATCGCCGTGCACCTGCCTGAGCACCCGTTGCGCATCCGCCACGATCCGGTTCGCGTCGGCCAGATCGTTGCGAACCTGGTTGGGAACGCCATCAAGTTCACGCCGCGGGGTGGGCATATCGCCATCGACGTCACACCGGCGGACCATGGGGTCAAGATCGTCGTCACCGACACCGGCGTCGGCATCGATCCCCTGGAGTTGCCACGAGTCTTCGAACGCTTCTACCGGGGCAATCGGGCCAGCGAAGCGCGCGGGAGCGGGAGCGGGCTCGGCCTGGCCATCGTCCGGAGCATCGTCGAGATGCACGGCGGGAGCGTGACGGTCGAGAGCCGCCTGAACGCAGGATCGACCTTCTCCGTATTCCTGCCGCGAGATCCTCGCGCGGCGGACGGTGGGGCGCGGGAGCACGACCCACACTCCGAGCCGTTCGTGGCGGAAACTTCACCGTCCGCCGACATGAAGGTGAATCCGGAGTCCGCAGGATAAGCAGCGTACCCTCGGGTGCACCGTCAGCCCGCAAGGCCTCCCCACCGCCCGCAAGCCTCCCCACCACGAAATAGCGAGTGATACCCGCAGCATGACTACCCCGAGCGATCCATTCGACCAGCCGCTTGACGCGGAGCCTGAACCTACGGCTGCGGTGGACGCCGCCGCGGAGGAGCCCGAGCCCACGGCTGCGGTGGACGCCGCCGCGGAAGAGCCTGGCCTCATCGAATGGGCGCCAGCTGCAGCTCCCCTCGATCCCGTCCGGCCGCCGGAACGGCGCGGCGTCGGCCTCGGATCGGTGCTGCTCGCGTCGGTCCTGTCGGCCGTGCTCGCCAGCGGCGGGACATTCGTGGTGCTCCGTGAGTCCGGTGCGTTCGACGACACGGCGCCCGGCGCATCCGGCGCGCCGACGGCGACAACGGCCGGGGCCGCTGTACCGATCTCGCTCGACGAATCGTCGGCGACGATCGACGCGGCCGCGAAGGCCGGACCGGCCGTCGTTCGCATCTTCGTCTCGGGCACGAGCACCGACGCGCTCGGCGGGGTCATTCCGGAATCAGGGGTCGGCTCGGGGATCATCTTCGACCCGGAGGGTTGGATTCTCACCAACCGCCATGTCGTGACCGGTTCCGACGGGACAACCGCCAGTTCGCTCACTGTCGAGCTCAAGAGTGGTCACCAGTTCGACGGCACGGTCTACGGCATCGACACGCTGACCGATCTCGCGATCGTGAAGATCGAAGCCTCGGATCTGACTGCGGCATCGATGGGGGTTTCGGCGGACCTCAAGGTGGGCCAGCTGGCGATCGCGATCGGCAGTCCGCTCGGCACGTTCTCGAATTCCGTTACCGCCGGGATCATCTCGGCAACGGGTCGGAGCGTGACCGTGCAGGGCGGTGACCGGCTGAACAACCTCATCCAGACCGACGCGGCCATCAATCCGGGGAACAGCGGCGGTGCCCTGCTCGATGCGATCGGCGACGTCATCGGCATCAACACGGCGGTGGCCACGGATTCGAACGGGATCGGCTTCGCGATCCCGATCGACATCGCCCGCCCGATCATGCGCCAGGCGCTGCTGGGAGAACCGCTCTCTCGCCCGTACATCGGGGTGCGCTATGAGACGGTCAATCCGCAGGTGCAGGCCCGGGATCGACTATCCGTGGACTATGGAGCCCTGGTCAGCCGTGCTCAAACAGGTACCGGCCTGCTCGATGCGCTTGTGCCCGGCGGGCCTGCGGCCGAGGCCGGAGTGCGGGAGGGCGACATCATCGTCGGGGTGGACGATCGCGATGTGGACGCCGAACATCCGCTGGACCTCGTGCTGGCCGGGTTCGCGCCGGGCCAGACGGTGGACCTGCGAATCATCCGCGGGTCGACGCCGCTGTCTCTCTCGCTGACACTCGGGACTCGGCCGGCGAACCTCTAGGGATCTCTAGGGCGAGCGCCGCCGCCGGAGCTGGACGCCCGCATGGGCCAGTGGCCCACCGAGTTTGACCTCGGGCTTCCGGACCCGGACCTCGACCTCCTCGAGCGCCGGGTAGTCGGCCAGGAGCTCATGGGCGATGGCCTCGCCGAGTGCCTCGATGAGATCGAACGTCGTCGATTCGACGATCGTCCGGACCGTCTCGTAGACGTGCCCGTAGTCGAGCGTCCGGGCCAGGTCGTCCTCGAGGCCGGCGGGTTGGAGGTCCAGGAACAACTCGACGTCGACCTCGAAGCGCTGCGCCGTCACTTTCTCGTGATCGAGGACGCCGTGGCGCGCCTGGAAGACCATGTCCGCGAGCACGATCCGGTCGTGGTTCACGCGCCGTCACCCTCGCGCGGCCCGCGAACGACAGCATCGGCCATCCGGGCGGCCCGAACGTTCTCGCGGACATCGTGCACCCGGAGGACATCGACACCGCCGGCGATGGCCAGCGCCGTTGTGGCCAGGGTAGCCTCGAGCCGCTGATCCACGGGCAGGTCCAGGACGCGCCCCAGCGTCGACTTGCGGGAGGTCCCGAGCAGCATCGGGCGGCCCAGGACGGCGAGCCCGGGGAGATCGCGGAGCACGGCCAGATTGTGCTCGGCGGTCTTGCCGAACCCAAAGCCCGGATCGATCAGGATGTCCTCCCAGGCCACGCCGGCCCGAATCGCTCGTTCGATGGCACGCTCGAGGTCCGCGACAATCTCCGGGATAAGCGAGGTGTAGCGCGCCTCGGCACGATTGTGCATCAGCACGATGGGCACGCGGTGCTCGGCCGCCACTCGCGCCATCGCATCGTCGTCGGCGACACCCCAGACGTCGTTGACGAGGTTCGCACCACTCCCGAGCGCGGCCGCAGCGACGGCGGGCTTGGTCGTATCCACGGATAGCGGCATGTCCGGCAGGGCATCGCGAATGGCCCGGATCACGGGCACGACGCGCTCGACTTCCTCGGCCTCCGCCACGGGAGCGTGCCCGGGTCGGGTGGACTCGCCTCCGATGTCGAGGATGTCCGCCCCGGCCTCGGCCATGGCCAGTGCCAGGTCGACGGCGCCCCGAAGGACGCCGTCACTGCTGCCTGTGCCGGAGCGCCTCGTGGTGGGCCCGTCGGCTGGAATCCCCGCTGGAATCCCCGCCGGAATCCCCGCCGGAAGTCCCGCCGGAAGTCCCGCCAGGAATCCGTCGCCGGAGAACGAGTCCGGGGTCACGTTGATGATCCCCATCAGGAACGTCCGCGAGCCCCACACAAAGCGCCGCGAGCCGATCTGCGTGCTGCCCAGACCGGCCTTCTGGCCACGTGGTGGCGCCGGGGCCGTTCGGCGAGCACGAGCCGGGTGGGTCATGAAGTGGCGCCCTCAGGATCACGCAGTCGCGGATCATCGACCAGCCGACGCCGCGCTTCCCCGACAAGGTACAGCGAGCCGGCCACGACGACGGGCCCGGGCGCATTACCGAGCGCGTGATCAAGTGCCGCACCGATTTCGTCGATCGCCACGACGCTGACCCCTGGGGCCAGGGCGTGCCACCGTGCGGCCAGGACGTCGGCCGGCAAGGCGCGTGGTAGCCCGACGGCCGTGCAGATGATCCGGGCCCCCACCAGGGCGGCGGACCGGACCAGCGCGTCGATGACCCCGTCGGTGTCCTTGTCAACCATGGAGGCCACGATCAGCGTCAACGGCGGCGGCATCTCGGCGTCGCCGCCGGTGAGCAACGGACGCAGATCATCGAGGGCCGTTGCCAGCGCCGCAGCCCCGGCCGGATTGTGGGCACCGTCGAGGAGGACGTCGCGCCCGCCGGCGCGGACCAGCTCCAGGCGTCCCGGCCAGGTCGCGCTCGCATAGCCGCGCCGGCGGGCGTCGGGATCCGCCGTGGCGATGCCGGCCGACTCCAGCGCGTCGAGCGTCGCATCGGCGACCGCAACGTTCGCGGCCTGATGTCGACCGCGGAGCGCGACGTCGATGGCGCCGAGGCCCGGCAGCTCGACCTTGATCCCGTCCCGGCCGATACCCAGCAGCGGTGCCGGCTCGACTTCGCGCAGTGGAGCGCCCATGCGGCGCGCGCGCCGGCGAATCACGTCGAGGGCGGGTCCCACCGCCCCGGTCACCGCGAGGTCGCCGCGCTCGATGATCGCCGCCTTCTCGCGCGCGATCAGGGGAATGGTGGCACCGAGCCTGTCCATGTGGTCCAACTCGACGTTGGTGACCACGGCGACGCCGCCGTCCCAGACATGGGTCGCGTCGAGCCGGCCCCCGAGACCGACCTCCACCAGCGCCACCCGCACATCCATCTCGGAGAACCAGCGGAAGATCAGGGCCGTGAGCAATTCGAATTCGGTCGGCTCGCCGTGGCGGCGGGCGACCCGGGTCGCGATCGGCAGCAGTTCGCCGACGAGGCGAGCGAAGGTCGATGGATCGATTGGCTCGCCGTTGATGACCAGCCGCTCCCGGTAGGACACAAGATGCGGCTTTGGCGTTTCCCCAACGCGCACCCCGGCGGCGCGGAGCGCGCTCCCGGCGAGTGCGATGACACTGCCTTTGCCGTTCGTGCCTGCGACCAGCGCGCCACGAAAGCCAAGATGCGGGTCACCAAGCTCACGAAGAAGCGCTCTGGTCCGGCCGAGGCCGAGCCGGATCCCAAATCGACCGCGGGCGGCCAGGGCTCGGACGGCCGCCTGATAGTCGCGCGCCTCTCGCTCCGACTGGTTCGGCGTCATCGTGGGCCGTCCGACCGGTTCGGCGTCATCGTGGGCCGTCCGACCGGTTCGGCGTCATCGTGGGCCGTCCGACCGGTTCGGCGTCATCGTGGGCCGTCCGACCGGGCCACGCGGGCCCGCTGGTTCGACGTCACAGCAAAGCGGCCGAGCGGCCGGCCTGGCTCAGCTTGCGGACAGGTCTTCCTCGTAGAAGACGCACTGATTGAAGCGCGGCGAGAGGCAGACGTCGTTGACATATCCCCCCTCGAGGTGAACGCCGCCCCGGAGCTGGCATCGCGAAGTCGTTGCGTCCTGGCGGACCAACCCCTTCAGGAGGTGGGGGGCGTGGACTGGAATCGCCCCGCGCAGCCCGGTCATGAAGAAGTGCGGGCACACATTGCGCCGGAGGCTCGGCAAACCGAAGGCGCGCGCCCTGGCCATCTCGGTACCGGGGCGCGGGGCCGTGGCCGATGTCCCGGGACTGCCCTGGGCCCACGCGGGACGGGCGCCAACGCGCTGATCAGGTCCGGGGCCGACAGCCCTGCCGGGTCTCCCGAGCGCCGCCAGCGTGGGGACGCGGGCGATGGGTCCGATGCCGAAGGCCGGCCGGCCTTCCCGGCGACCGGAGCGCGCGGCGGCGGGGGCGTAGCGCTGAAACCGCGGCTCGCGACCGTCCAAGAAGCTCCCTCCACCAACGGCAGCGCTGCGCAGGCCACCAAGATGGCATCAGCGTACACCGCACCACAGCAGCCCCGCCGGGCTCGAGCCAATCCGTGCGACCATACCCACCGATGTCGCCCAGCCGCGGTAGCCGTTCATCTCATGTTCGGCCACGCCCCCCGAGCACGGGCCGCCCCGCGCCACAACGGGCCCGCGTACCCGCTCCCGACGCCTACCGGTTGAAGCGGGCCAAGGGTCTCAAGCGCCGGCGAGGGGGAACCCCCCGGCTGGTGCGCCTGATCCTGGTCGTCGCACTCGTCGTGCTGGGTGGTTTCGTGGTGACGACAGCGGCCGGCGGAATCGGAACGCTCGTGGGCGCGCTGCAGGCATCGATGTCTGGGTTCGTGGGCAAGCTGACGACCACGCCGGAACCATCCGCGACCCATTTCATCGTCTCGGACGCACCCCTCATCGCCCCGCCGTTCGAGCCGTATACCAGTCAGCCGACTGTGGACCTGCTGGTCACGGTGCCGTCGATCGCGCTCGGTAACTCGGGCGCCCGACTGCGTGTCTATCTCACGCTCGAGGGCCAGGCTCCGGCCCCGATCGCGGAGCTGCCCATGGGCGGGACGATCAGGATGGTCGTGCCCGTCGTGCTCACGCCGGGACGGAACGACTTCCACGCGACGATTTTCGAGTCCGGCGTGGAGTCCGATCAGTCCCCGATCGTGACGTTCATCCTCGATACCGACGCGCCGACCTTCGTGCTGACCTCTCCCGTGGACGCGGAGACGGTCAATGCCGACACCGTGACCATCACGGGAACGACGCAGGCCCGTACGGCGATCCTCGCCCGCAACGGGACGAACGGGACGTCGATCTCAGGAGAGGCGGGCCCTGACGGGCTGTTCTCGATGGATCTGCCGCTTGAAGCGGGCCCCAACGCCATCACGATTTCCGGCATCGATCCAGCCGGCAACCGGGGCGAACTGGCGCTGTCCGTGATGCGTGGCGACGGCACGCTGACGGCCACGCTGACCGCGTCCGCCTACAGGATCGCCACGACCTCGTTGCCGGTGTCAATCCAGCTCGGGGTCCGCGTGCTGAACCCGGACGGCCAGGCGCTGCCCGACGCC
>JAQBHC010000107.1:0-4566 GCA_032128175.1 Chloroflexota bacterium
GCCGGATCTGGAGGGCGGCGAGCCGCTTGTTGAGCCCGGCCAAGCGTGTCTCGGCGGCAGCCTGCTGGCCGAACGTCTTGGTCAGCAGCATCCCGGAAACGGACAGCGTCTCCTGGGTCACGGAGCTCAGCTCCGCCAGTGATTCCTGGGTGGCGGTGGAGACCTCGCGGCGCACCTTCCCGACCCGATAGGTCAGGTACATGAAGAACGGCAGCAGCCCCAGCGAGAGCGCCGTCAGGCGCACGTCGATGATGATCATCGCCACGATCGTGCCAATGGCGACTGCGAGGTTCGACGCGATGGACGACGCCGTGTCGGTGACGACGCCCTGCACGCCGCCGACGTCATTCGCGAGCCGGCTCTGGATCTCGCCGGTCTTGGTCTCCGTGAAGAACCGCAGCGGCATGCGCTGGAGGTGCGCGTACAGGGCCGCCCGCAGGTCCTGCATGACGTTCTGGCCGATGACGTTGTTCAGGTAGCTCTGGCCGAGGCCGATGAGCCCGGACACGATCGGCACGGCGATCATCAGGCCGACGTAGATGTTGAGCCGCCCGAAATCGAGATTCGGGATGGCGTCGTCGATCAGCAGCTTGAGCAGGATCGGGTTGATGATCCCGAGCCCGCTGGTGAACAGGATCGCGATCGTGACGACCACGACCTGAGCGCGGTACGGCCCAAAGAAGGCGACGATTCGGCGCACCGTTCGTCCGCGACGCTCCGGCGGGACGGGCGCGTACTCGGGGCCCGATCCGCCACCGTGAAAACCGCCTCGGAACGTCATCGAGGCCGGACCACTCGGACGACCGCAATCGTGGGCACTCGAGGATGGCCGGGGCCCGAAATCGTGAAGCTCACCACGCTGTCAGCGTGTTGGCCTCCGTAATGCCCTGAGATTCGAGCCAACGCTCAGCATCGATCGCGGCCTTGCAGCCATCACCGGCCGCCGTGACGGCCTGGCGGTATCGATGGTCGTGGACGTCGCCGGCGATGAACACACCCTCGATCTTGGAGTTCGTTTCGTCGTGCGCGACGAGGTAGCCCTTGGCATCGACCTCGAGGGCGTCCGCGAATGCCTCGGTATTGGGCTTGTGGCCGATCGCGATGAACAGGCCCTCGATCGGCATGGTTCGTTCCGAGCCGGTCTTGGTGTCCTTGAGGCTCAGGCCATCCACCTTGCTGGAGCCAAGGACTTCTTCAATGGCCGTATTCGTATGGATCTCGATCTTGGGGTTCGCCTGGGCACGCTCGACCATGATCCGACTGGCTCGGAACTCGCCACGCCGATGGATCATGTGGACCTTGGTCGCGAAGCGAGTCAGGTAGTTCGCCTCTTCGAAGGCAGTGTCGCCACCGCCGACGACCGCGATCTCGCGATCCTTGAAGAAGAACCCGTCACAGGTGGCACAGGCGGACACGCCGCGGCCGCGAAGCCGCGTCTCGCTCTCGAGGCCGAGCCACATGGCTGAGGCCCCGGTCGCAACGATGACGGCCTCGGCCTTGTACTCCGTGTTGCGCGCCCAGAGACGGAACGGCCGGGCGGAGAAGTCGACGCGATCGACATCCACATCGACGATATGGGTCCCGAATCGCTCGGCCTGCGCGCGGAACGCGGCCATCATGTCCGGCCCCTGGATGCCGTCCGGAAAGCCCGGGTAGTTCTCGACGTCGCTGGTCAGCATCAGCTGGCCGCCCGGCGCTGAGCCGGCAATCACGATCGGCTCGAGGTTGGCGCGCGCCGCGTAGATCGCGGCGGTCAGGCCGGCAGGCCCGGATCCCACGATCACGACCTTGGATTCCGTCCGTCCGGGGCGCTCGGCAATCGACACGGGTCCGCCCGCCGCCGGGGTGGGGACATCCGGGGCAAAGGCAATGGAAAGGCCCCCAAACGGGGCGGGGGTCGTAGGTTCGGTGGCGTCGATCGCCGCGTTTGCCGCGGTCGTTTTGGCTGGCTCGGACGCCTCGGTTACCGCGATCGCTTTGGTCGCTTTGGTCGGTGTGGTCATTGCGCTCATCTTAGCAGAACGATAATACCCCTGGGGAGTATGGATGCCCGGCGAGCGGCCGTGGGTTCGGGCCGAGGCGCGCTCGGCGTTGCGCTCGGCGTTGCGCTCGGCGTTGCCCGGGTATTGGTGCGGGCGGCCGCATGCGCGGGCGCCGTGGGTGCGCTCGGCGTTGTGCGCGTCGATGACGGCTCCATGGACATCGTGAGCACAGTGGGCATCGATTGGGCGGTGCGTGGGCGGCCCCGCCGGGTTCCGACGCCCCTGGAGGCTGGGTCCGGGCACCACCGGCCTTCGGAATCGATCGAGACACGCCCCTCGGCGGTCATCTTCACCCGTGCGCGGCCCTTGTGCCGCCGGGCTGTGCGTGGGGTGACCATGCAGCCGTCACGGCGGAGGTCAGGATCCGCGCCACGGCCGAAGCCAGGGTCCGCTCCAGGCTAGTGGTCACGCGCCGCGGCGCCGAACGTCGCAGTTCACTCAACGCCGGTGGCCTCAGTTCGCCCCACGCCGCTCGCCACAGCTCGCGCGGCGCCGGTGGTCACAGCTCGCGCGGCGCCGGTGGTCACAGCTCGCGCGGCGCCGGTGGTCACAGGGAGCGCAGGTCCGTCAGCACCGTCCGTCCCAGCAGGTCGAGTTTGTCCGTCTGCCAGACATCGCGAACGCTGAACAGCACATGCTGCGCGCCGGCATCGCTGAGCTCCGCAAACCGATCCGTGATCTGGGCCGGGGTTTCGGCCCCATCCGCACCGGCTGCGTCCACCCGCACGTTCTGCAGCGTCGAGCGCTCGATCTCATCGTACGGCCGTCCCAGCTCCTCGCAGTGGCGGCGAAGGACCTCGAACTTGTGATGGATCTTCTCTGGACCGCCGAATACGTTGCACGCGTCCGCGTATTGGGCGACGAGGCGCAGTGTCTTTCGCTCTCCGCCTCCGCCGATCATGATCGGGATGCGCGGGCGCGCGATCGCCTGGGGTGAGTTCATGAGCCGGGTCGCCCGGACTCGCTGACCATGAAGGTCCTCCTCCGTACCGCGCTCGCCCGACCACATTCCGTGCGCCATCCGGAGCGTGTCCTCGAGCATCTCGAAGCGAACCCCGAGCGGCGGGAACGGGAAACCAAGCGCTTCAGATTCCTCCTGGTTCCAGGCCGCTCCGATCCCGAACCATGCCCGGCCACCAGAGAGGACATCGAGCGTGGTCGTGGCTTTCACCCACAGTCCCGGATGCCGATAGTGCACGCCGCCGACCATCAAGCCGAGACGGGCGCGATCCGAGTGGGCCGCCATGAACCCCAGCGCCGTCATGCCCTCGAGCATCGGCTCCTCTGGGCGACCCACGCCCCGGATCTGGAAGAAGTGATCCATGACCCAGATCGAATCGAAGCCCGCGTCGTCCGCCGCTCGGACGACGCGGGCGAGGGTAGGACCGATCTCGGATGCCCCTCCCGGCCAGGTGAATGAGCTGATCTGCAGTCCGAATTTCACGAACCGTGCTCCCTACGAAGCGTGCTCCTGTTGTTGCGCACGCAAGGGTATCGCGCGCCGGGCCGCAGCGCCTCAGCGCCGGGCCGCCGGGCCCTCAGCGCCGGACCGCGGTGCCCTCAGCGGAACAGGTCGAATGCCGCCGGCATGAGGGCATCGCGAATCGAGCCCTCACCACGCGTGAACGCCGCGCCTCGAACGAGGGCCGCGGGTCGTCCGGCGGTCTTGCCGAGCGCCAGTTCCGCGGCCGAAGCCAGCTCATCGGCGACGGCCCGAATCGTCGAGCGCATGACCCGGCCATCACGATCCGGCGACCCTCGAAGGTCCTCGATCGGGAGTAGCCCGGACACGCCGATCGCGACATCCACGACTCCCCAGCGCCACGGCCGGCCGAACGAATCCGAGACGACCACCGGCACGTCCACGCCGTGCTTCGCCCAAACGGCCTCACGAATACGCGCCGCCGACGCGTCCGGATCGACTGGCAGGAGGGTCACGATGTCCCCGCTGTCCGGCCCGACGTTACTGGCGTCAACACCGCCGTTGGCGCACACAAACCCGTGACTCGTCTCCGTGATCAGTACGCCGTTGGCCATCCGGACGACGCGGCGAGCCTCGCGGAGGACGACCTCGAGCTGACGGGGATCGCGGTCCCAGCGAGCGGCAAATTCGATCACCTCCGCCCGGGGCACGATGCTGTCCAGGGCAACAATTGCACCCTCGGCCTTGGAGACCACCTTCTGGGTCACGATCAGGACGTCGTCCCGCTGCAGCGGGAGCGCACCCTCCGTTTCATCGAGGGATCGCAGCAGCAGTGCGGCCAGGTCGTCGCCCGGGACGACCTCGGGGATTCCGAGCAGTCCGATCACCGTGAGCGACGGGCCCGGCATGACCGGCGGAACAGGATGCGGATCAGGAGGCATCAGGTCCGCCGCCTCGCGCACGCACCGTCACCGCGGGCCGACCGGCACTGTCGGCGACGAGAAGATCGGCGCCGGTGTCCACGTCCAGGGTCAGCGGACCGCCGAGTTCAAGGAATCGGGCACCTGCGGCCAGCGCGGCAGCCCGGTGCGCTGCCAGGCT
>JAQBHC010000108.1:0-10512 GCA_032128175.1 Chloroflexota bacterium
AGGCCGCCGAGGACGAGTCCGGCGAGCCAGCTGGCTCGGCCACTTGATCGGGTCCGGCGCCCGGCGCTGGGGTCCATCGTCGCCATTCCGCCTCGGTTTTGTGCTACGGTCGCCTAGCAAGTAATGGACCGTGAGAACGCCGCTGTCAAGGTGCAAGTGTCGGACGCCGGGTCGCCGGAGGCCGAGGCGATTCGGCTGCGTCTGGTCAACGCATGGGGCGAGATGGGCGCGGCGTGGGGCGTGGCTCCCGCGATCGCTCGGGTCCATGCGTATCTGATGACGCGCCAGGCCGCACTTACCGAGCGTGAGGTCCGTGAGGCGCTCGGACTGTCGCATCGCGCGGCCAGCCTCGCCCTCGCCGACGCCGAGGCCTGGGGTCTCGTGGAGCGGATCTCGGAGCCGCGTCGTGTCGGCCGACGCGGGCCGGCAGGGGCCGCGTACCAGGCGGTCGGGGATCA
Source organism: Chloroflexota bacterium (assembly GCA_032128175.1). Taxonomy (GTDB): domain Bacteria; phylum Chloroflexota; class Limnocylindria; order Limnocylindrales; family CSP1-4; genus UBA5189. The sequence continues at coordinate 459 of JAQBHC010000108.1, forward strand.
CTGGCGCTGGATCAGCCGGGTCGTGGCCGAGCGCAAGATCCGCGAAGGCGACCCCATCATCGGCGTCCTCGAGGCGACCGCGGCCGAGGTGGCGGTGGCGGCGATCGCGAACCCAGATGATCGCGATCTGGTAGCGCTGCGCGATTGGGTCTCGACATTCCTTGTATTCGTGCGCCTCTTCGATCGAGCGGTTGGTCTGGTACCCCGCTTCGAGCCGCGCGAGCTCGAGCGAGCCCTGCGCCTCCTCGGCGACGTGCCCGACGACACGATCCTCCGGCTCGTGCGGCTGCTCGACGGCCTGCCCGATGATGACGTCCTCGGCCTCGTCGAGACGCTCAGTCATCTCTCGCCGACGGCGGCACGCCGGGCCACGAAACTGATGTCGGGAGTGGTCCGCACCGTCGGCCGCTGATCAGGATTCGGATCCGCGGCGCGCCCATGCGATAATCGCGCCGCGTTGCGGCGACCCGGGCCGGCCCGAACGGGCGAGGACCCCGAGGCAGGCGGACCGGCGGACCCGCAGCACGATCTGAGGAAAGCAGTTCCAACATGACCGTCGAGACCTCCACCTGGGCCACCAAGAAGGGGCTCGCCCAGATGCTCAAGGGCGGCGTCATCATGGACGTCGTCACAGCCGATCAGGCGAAGATCGCCGAGGATGCGGGCGCCGTGGCCGTCATGGCCCTCGAGCGCGTGCCCTCCGATATTCGCGCCGCGGGCGGCGTTGCCCGCATGTCCGACCCCTCGATGATCGAAGCCATCATGAACGCGGTCACCATCCCGGTGATGGCGAAGGCCCGAATTGGCCATTTCGTCGAGGCCCAGATCCTCGAGGCCCTCGGGGTGGACTACATCGATGAATCCGAGGTTCTGACCCCGGCCGATCCGACCAACCATATCGACAAGCACGCCTTCAAGGTCCCCTTCGTGTGCGGCTGCCGCAACCTTGGCGAGGCACTCCGCCGGATCAACGAGGGCGCGGCAATGATGCGGACCAAGGGCGAGGCCGGGACCGGCAACGTCGTTGAGGCTGTGCGCCAGCTGCGCGACGTGCTGGCCGAGATTCGCCGATTGCAGGGCATGCGCGATGATGAGTTGTTCGTCGCCGCGAAGGACCTTCAGGCACCGTACGAGCTGGTCAGGCAGGTCGCTCAGGACGGGCGACTCCCGGTCGTGAACTTCGTGGCTGGAGGAATCTCGACTCCGGCCGACGCGGCGCTGGTGATGCAACTCGGCGCCGAGGGCGTGTTCGTGGGGTCCGGCATCTTCAAGAGCGAGGATCCGGCTCGGATGGCCAATGCCATCGTCCAGGCGACCACCCACTTTGAGGACGCCCAGATCCTGGCCGCGGTGAGCAAGGGCCTCGGCGCGCCGATGCGCGGCATCGCGATGGAACAACTTGCCGAGTCGGATCGGCTGGCCCTGCGCGGTTGGTAGGTCGCCGCGCCGTTGGCGGCGAGGTGCGACCGATGAAGATCGGGGTTCTCGCCGTCCAGGGGGCGTTCGCCGAGCATCTGGCCGTCCTTGACGCCATCGGGGTTCAGGGGGTTGAAGTCCGCGTGCCGGCGGATCTCGAGGGTGTCAGCGGCCTGATCCTGCCCGGCGGAGAATCGACCGCCCAGCGACGCCTCATCGAACGCTGGGACCTGCGCCAGCCGATTCTGGACCTCGCTCACTCCGGGGCGCCCGTGTTCGGGACCTGCGCGGGCATGATCCTGCTGTCGAGTGAGATCGTGGACGGCGACGAACCGGTCTTGCCGCTGCTCGACGTGGCCGTCCGCCGGAACGCCTTTGGGCGCCAGCTGGACTCCTTCGAGGCCTCAGTTTCAGTCCCCGTTCTCGGCGACCAGCCGGTTCACGGGATCTTCATCCGGGCACCGATCATCGAACGAACGGGTGCCGGCGTCGATGTGCTCGCCCGCCTGGATGATGGTCGGATCGTGGCCGTCCGGCAACGCAACGTGGTGGCCACCGCCTTTCATCCCGAGCTGGCCGGCGAGACGCGCTTCCATCGACTCGTTGCCACGATGGCCGCGGAGCATGACGATCCCGGCGAGGGTTCCGGCCGTCGCCACCATCCGACCCGGCGAGCGGGGATGACCAGATGACCGGGGCGCGTATGGGTCGGCCGACCGGCAAGGTGCGCGCGGCCCGCCTGACCGACCTCGTGGCGCTCGGCGAGCTGTCCCGCCTGTGCGAGGGCGACGCTGTCGGCGGGCGTTCGCTCGGGCTTCCCGTGACCGGGCCGCGGATCGGGGTGTTCAGCCTGTTCCGCCTGCCGTTGGGCGCGTTTCGGGCCAACGATCTCTTGTTCGTGTACGAAGAGGACCGCCACGTCGCGGGCCTCATCAGGGTCGAGCGCGAGACCCACCGCGACGATTGGACGATCGTTGAGCTCGACGGGCTGGCCGGATTGGCGGGAGCTAGTGCCGGCGACATCCGCTTCCGCCTGGTTCAGCAGGTCCTGCGCGAGGGCCAGAAGCGCGGCGCCGCACATTTCCATGTCGCCTGCGCCGATGCCGGGGGCAACGTCGAGTTGTTCATGCAGGCCGGCTTCGCGCGCTACGGCGAAGAGCGAGTGCTCCACCGTTCCGGATCCGCGGCGCTCCCTCCGTCGTGGCCGGACGAGCGCCGAACCGCGGCGCGAATCCGGAACGCCACCCCACGGGACGCCGTTGCCCTGATGCAGCTCTATTCAGCGATGACGCCCGCGCCGGTGCGGCGCCTCGAGGGCTTCCGGATCCCCGACTGGGAGCGTCAAGGATCCCAGTGGCGGGTGCCCCGGAGCAGCCTGGCGCCAATCCTGCGGTTCGCCGACACGGAGGGCTATGTGCTCGAGGCGACCGACGGCACGACACTCGACGGGTTCATTCAGATCGGCGTCGCGCATGAGGACCAGCCGCACTACCTCCGGGTCATGGGCCGGCCCGAGGCCGACCTCAGCGGGCTCATCGACTTCGGACTCGGGGATATCCGCGCACGAATGCCAAAGGGAGACGAGCGAAATCTCCAGCACGGGGTACTCGCGCCCGTGCGAACCTATGAAGCACCGCTCGATCGACGTCTGGAGGAGGCAGGGTTTACCGCAATCTCGACCGTCGCGCTGCTCATGAAGGAAACCCTCGTTCGCGTCGCCGAACCGGCCCTCGTGCCGGCTGGTGTCCGCCCATGGGAGGTCACGCGTGGTTCCTGAGGAACGGACCGAACGCCCCGAACGCCGCGAGACGATCGACGACCTGGACGTGCTGCTGTCGGCGCTGCCAGCCGAGATCGTCGCCGCGATCCACGCCCTTCCGGATCAGACCTCGATCATTGAGGTCGTCCTCGATCTTGGGCGCCGGCCGGAGGCTCGCTTCCCGGATTCCGAGGTCACGCTCCTCGATCGAGAGATCACTGAGGCGGACATCGCCCACGTCGTGGACAACATCGGGACCTTCGGGGACGATAATCGCGCCGGCATCGAACGGACACTGCATCGGATCAGCGCGATCCGCAACCGAAACGGCAAGATCGTCGGGCTGACCTGCCGGATCGGACGAGCCGTTTACGGCACGATCGACATCATTGCCGACTTCGTGGAGAGCGGGAAGTCGATCCTGATCATGGGTCGCCCCGGCATTGGCAAGACGACGATGCTGCGTGAGGCGGCCCGCGTGCTGGCCGACGACTTCGGCAAGCGCGTCGTCGTCGTGGACACCTCCAACGAGATCGCCGGGGATGGGGATATTCCGCATCCCGCGATCGGCAAGGCACGACGGATGCAGGTGCGCACGCCGTCCCTCCAGCACGAGGTGATGATCGAGGCGGTCGAGAATCACATGCCCCAGGTCATCGTGATCGACGAGATCGGCACGGAGCTCGAGGCGCAGGCCGCCCGAACGATCGCCGAGCGCGGCGTCCAGTTGATTGGGACGGCCCACGGCAACAACCTCGACAACCTGATGTTGAACCCGACACTCTCCGATCTCATCGGGGGCATTCAGAGCGTGACCCTGGGTGACGAGGAGGCTCGTCGTCGCCGCACCCAGAAGAGCGTCCTCGAGCGCAAGGCCCCGCCGACCTTCGACGTCATCATCGAGATTCAGGAGCGCGAGCGGGTGCTCACGCATGCCGACGTGGCCGAAACGGTCGACGCAATGCTGCGGGGCGAAGCCGTCACCGGCGAGCAGCGCTGGCGCGACGAGGAGGGCGTTCACCGCACGCAATCCCGTCCAAAGCCATCGCCGCGCGAGGGCCTCAACGACCGCTTCTCCGGCCTGGTCGGTACCGGATCACCCTGGCGAATGGAGCCCGGCTGGCGGGGCGACTCATCGCACCGGTCGGGATATGGCGGGGTCGCATTCCCGGGAACTGATCGACAGGGCACCCGGCCCGGGTATCGCGCCGGAGCCTCGGGTTCGTGGCGACCGACTCGCGCCGGGACCAATCCAGGTCTACCTGTCGAGCGTGGCGGAGGCACGCCTCTTGCCCGGGGCGGGGGAGCGACGCTCAGCCGCGGCGGGGGAGCGACGCTCAGCCGCGGCACCGCGGACGCGCCGTTCGTGGCGGGCGACCTGGCCGACCGAGGTCCGGTCGAGCGAGGCAGCGCGCCGACGCCCGACGCGCGCGCCAGGGAGGCCCGCGAACTGGCACGTCAGCGTGAATGGCGCGCCTCGGCGGCCGTGGCCATCGACGCGCTCAAAGTGGAAGAGGGCACGGCGCCGATCAACCTGACGGACGCCGCGCCCGATGCGAGCGAGGGTGGACCGGCCTCCGCGCACCTCGAGAACGGCGTGGACAGCGGCGGGGACCGTGGCCCCGACGACGGCCCGGACCGTGGCGACGCCCGCGGCTTGGACCGCAGCCTGGACCGCGGCCCCGACCGCGGTCCCGAAGAGGGCATGATGCGACTCGGCGCCGCGGTCGGATTGCCGACGCTCCGGGTCCTGCCGCAGGGGGTCAGCCGCAAGCGGCTCGAGCAGGCAATTCGGGAACTCCAGCTCCCGGTCGTGGTCACGGCAGACGTCGATGACGCGGACGTGGTCATGACGATCCGGACCGAGTACCGCCAGAAGACCCCACTCGTGCGGGAGGCAGAGGAGCGCGCGCTCCCGATCTATGTCCTCAAGCAGAACACCATTCAGCAGATGCAGGCGTCGCTGACCTCGATCTTCGCCCTCGAGCTCGACCCGCGGGACGCCGCCCTGCACGAGACCGAGGAGGCGATCGGCATCGTCATGGAGCGCTCCGAGGCGGTCGAATTGTCGCCGCAGAACGCCTACATCCGCCGCCTCCAGCACCAGATGGCCGAGCGCGCCAACTTGGTGTCGCGGTCGCGCGGCCGCGAGCCATATCGTCGGGTCCGGCTCTATCCGGAGGCAGCCAAGGGCGCCTGGCGGTAGGCGACCCGCGAGTGAGTTGGGCCGGCGTTGTAGCCGCGTCGCGCTAGTCTGGACGTGTGACTGAACGGCTCCTCGTCCTGTACGACCGCGACTGCGGCATCTGCACGGCGTCGGCACTCCACTTGCGGCGCTGGGACCGCGAGGGGCGGCTGGAGTTGCTCGCGCTCCAGGCTGCGGCAGCGGACGAACGGCCGGCCGTTCGCGCGGTGGCGGCGGGCCACCCGCTCCACGATGAATTGCACGTCCTGGAACCCGGTAGTGGGCTCCTTCGATCCGGTGGCGCCGCGGTCCTCGAGATCGCCGCGCGCCTGCCCGGAGGGCGCATTCCCGCTGCCCTCGGCCGCGTTCCGCCCGTCGCCTGGGCAATCGGCCTGGGCTATGGGCTGATCGCGCGGAATCGTCACGCCATCAGCCGGGCACTCCGGCTCGAAACCGTCTGCGTGGTCCCGCCCGGCTGAGCGGCAAGCCCCTACGGCGCTCCCGCCCCATAGCTGGCAACGATTTCGCTCAGCCGCCTCTCCCTGATCGGCTCGACGACGACTTCGATGTCCGTGAGCGTGAAATCGCTCCCTTTGAACAGGAGCGGTTCGCCCAGATCGCGTGCGAGGGCATACGAGAAGCAGTCGCCCATGTTCAGTCGAGCGGGGTGGCCGCTCCCTTTGCCGAAGCGCTGGTAGGCGGCGCGCGCGATCCGCGCCTGAGGGGCCGTCAGCGACTCCACGACGACAGCCATCGATACGAGGAATGGATCGAGCGAGCCGGACATCACCGGATCACCGAAACCGTCAACGACAACCCCGAGCTCGACATAGGTTGCAGCCGAAATCCGGGCGATCGGAGCCGACTCGATCATGGCCGCATAGGCCTTCGCGCCCTGCTCGCCACGGAGCACGGCCACGATGGCGGACGTGTCGAGGATCACTTCGGGAGACCTTTCTCGTCGTACATCAACTCATCGAAGTCCTGATCGAAGTACCCGGCCGGCGCGCGCTCCCGCATCGCGGCCGCAATGTCGAGAATGCGTTGGACGCGGGCGTCGTGATCGACGCCGCGCTCTGCGCGGACCCGATCGAGCCGCTCTCGAACGGCCTCGGTCACGGCCGCCGTCATCGACTGGCCGGTCTCGTCCGCGAGTTCCTTGACGAGCCGATATGTCTCCGCGTTCTTGATGTTGAGGCTCATGGTAGAAGTCTACCATGTGATGGTAGACAGTCCACCCGGAGCGTCAGTGCTCGGTCGTGCCCGTGAAGGTCCAGGCGTCGATGCGAAGCGCCGGGACCACGACCGCCCCAAAGGAGCCGCGCAGGGTCCGGAGATCGCGCCCGACCGCCGATACCCCGGCCAGCGCATCCAGATAGCTCTGCGTGAATCGGAGGTTCCTGACTGGCGCGACGATCTCGCCGTTCTCGATGAGGAACGTCCCGTCCCGGGTCATGCCGGTGATGATCGCCAGCTTGGGATGGACCGGGTTGGTGTAGTGGAAGCGGGTAACGAGAAGGCCTCGGTCGATGCCGGCGATCAGCTCCTCGCGGGGCGTCGAGCCGTGCGACATGACCATGTTCAGCGGGAACGGCCCGTAGGAGTTCGGGGCCGGCAGGCCGTGTCCGGTGGAGCGTCGGCCGGCACGAGCCGCGGTCTGGGCGTCGTACACGACGTCCCGGCAGACGCCATTCTCGATCAGGACCACGCGTTCCTTGCGAACACCCTCGTAGTCGAAGGTCATCGGCAGCCCGGAGCGATTCGCGCCGTCGTCGATGATCGTCACGAGGTCCGACCCGACACGCCGCCCCGGCTCGGAGAATGAGCGACCCTCCTCGACCGCCAGGCCCGAAAAGCCGACGTACCCGAGCATGTCGAGGATATCCACGACCGCGTACGACTCCAGGACGACGGGGTAGTCGCCGGCCGGCACGGAGATCGCATTGTCCGTCGCCTTGGCCCTCGCCGCGGCCTCGCGACCGATGCCCTCGGGATCGATGTTGGTCACATCGGTGGCGGCTCGTTCGGCATAGCCAGTACCGCCATCGGGCGACATGTGCACCGTCAGGAGGTGGGCGCTCGTCCGCTCCTCGAACGCCCGAATGCCCGCCGAGTTGGCAACAGCCATCCTCTCGCGGCCCGTCGAAAACGATCCATACGCGAGGATCCCCTGATCGTCGGCAGCCGCGATCACGGCACGCGCGCCTTCGGCCCGCAGCTCCGGAGTCGCGTCGGCCGTGGAGGCGGCGTAGGCAGCGGCGAGCCCGCTCGACTGCCCGGCCGGATCGGGCCCGGGGAGTCCGGCCCAGTCGGCCAGCTCCTCGCACGTTCGAGCGATCGCGGACGCACGATGGACCACCGCGGCGAGCCCGGCTTCGTCGGTCCGGCCCGTGGAAGCGGTGGCAATCCGGCGCCCGAGGACGAAGCGCAGATTGACCGAGACGCTCGTCTCGGCCACGTTCTGGTGGATCTCGCTGTTGGCGAACCGGGTCAGCGCCTGATCGTCGGACATGACGAGGACTTCGGCTTCCGTTGCCCCCGCTTCGAGGGCCCGCGCCAGGACGGCTTCCGCAAGCGACAGCGGGTCGGACGGGTCGCCTTGGCTCACCACTTGCCGACACCCACCTGGACGTTCCGGAAGCGTGCCCCGGACACACCATGGCCGACGTGCGCCCCCTGGCTCGGTTCGCCCTTGCCGCAGTTCGGCGTGCCGAGCATCACATAGCTGCTGGCGTCAGCGACGGCGTCGCAGGAGCGCCAGAACTCGTAGGTGATGCCGGTGTAGGTCGGGTTCTTGAAGATTTGGCCGCGCTTGCCGCCCTTGATCTCGTACGCGATCTCGGTGGCGAACTGGAAGTTGAGCCGACGATCGTCGATGGACCAGCTCCGGTTGGTGTCGAGCAACAGGCCGTCATCGGTGTCGGTCACGATGTCGTCGAGACTCATGCCATCGACCGGCAGCAGGTTGATGTTGGTCATCCGGATCAGCGGGATTCGGTTCCAGCCATCCGCGCGCATCGCCCCACCGGACGAGCGACCGATCCTCGGCGCCGTCTCGCGCGATGTCTGGTAGCCGACCAGGATCCCGTTCTGAATGAGCGGCACCGACTGCGCAGCGACTCCCTCGTCGTCCCAGCCGAAGGTCCCCATGCCCAACGGCGCCGTCGCGTCCGCGACGATCGTCACAAGATCGGAACCGTAGCGGAAGCCCTCGTCCAGCTTGTCGGTGGTCAGAAAGCTGGTCCCCGCATAGGACGCCTCCGTACGGTAGACCCGATCGAGTTCCGTCGGGTGCCCGCAACTCTCGTGCAGCTGGAGGTACAGCTGACTCGGGGCGAGGACGATCGTCTTGCTTCCAGACGGACACTGCGGCGCGGCCAGGAGCGCCACGGCTTCCTCTGCATAGCGTTCCGCATTGCCGACGAGATCGAGGCCGCGGATGTACTCGTAGCCGGCCGCTCCCCACCCACCGCCGGCATCTGGATAGCTTCGGCGCTGGTGCTCGTCGCCCTCGATGGCGTTGGCCTCAACCGCCGCACCGAGATGGGTGATGAGCTGTTCCGTGTAGCTGCCGTCGGAGGCCGCGAAAGTCGTCTCCTCGCGCTGCGCCCCGTAGGACGACTCGGTGAATGACACGCCGCGGACGGCACCGGCGATGCGGTCTGCCTCCATGAGAAACCCGATCTTCCGTTCGAGCGGGATCTTGAACGGGTCCTCGGCGACGGGCGTCTCGTAACGGCCGTGTGCCGGCGGCCGTCCATCAAGCTCAACCGGCGTCCGCAGCGCGGTCGCGGATGCGCGGGCAATGCGAACGGCGAGCGCCGCCACGCGATCGGCTTCGTCGAGATCCAGGCGATGGGAAGACGCGAAGCCCCAGGCTCCGTCTACCAGGACGCGGACGCCGAAACCCTCGGTCTCGCCGGAAGACACTCCCTCGAGTCGCCCGGATTTGATGGCGATCGATTCGTCGCGGCGGCGGACGATCCGAACGTCCGCATAGCCGGCCCCCAGGCCGGTGGCGGTATCGAGGGCACGTTCGGTCAGGTCTCGCATGTCGGGCTCCGGAGCGTAGCAGGGTCGGCCTCGTCGGTCGCTGCGGCATTCGCCCTATCCGGTCTGGTCCGGGTGCGTCGCCCGCAGGAGGGCGTCGGCTACACTCGCCAGGTGACGAATCAGGATCGGCCAACCGGCCGTTTCATCTCCATCGAGGGTCCGGACGGCGCCGGCAAGACCCTGCAGGCGAGCCGGCTTGCAGCCGCCCTCATTCAGCGTGGTCGCGAGGTCGTGCTGACCCGCGAGCCGGGTGGAACGCCGCTCGGCGACCAGCTCTACGAGCTCCTCATGGCCAACGGCGGCGAGCCGATCGACCCGATTGCCGATGCCCTCCTGTTCAACGCCAGCCGTGCCCAGCACGTCGCGAACGTAATCCGGCCGGCGCTTGCCGCGGGCCGCGTGGTCGTGTCTGCCCGCTACGCCGATTCCACGCTGGCCTACCAGGGCTACGGCGGAGGCGTGGACCTCGCCACCCTGCGGAAGATCATTGCGATCGCGACCGGTGGACTCGTTCCGGACCGAACGCTTCTTCTCGACCTCCCGGCCGAATCCGGCCTCAGCCGGAAGCCTCCGGCCAGCCACACGCGCTTCGAGACGGCGTTCGATCTCGCGTTTCACCTTCGGGTCCGGGCGGGGTTCCT
>JAQBHC010000109.1:0-5649 GCA_032128175.1 Chloroflexota bacterium
CCCCGGTCCCTGGCGATCCTTGACGAGGTCCGGGCCCGCTCGGCCGACAATCCGTACGATCTCGCGCTGACCCTGCAGAACTACCTGCGTGACCCGTCCCGGTTCCGCTACGACACGAATGTTCAGAGCGAGACCCAGGCGAGCTGCGCGGACATCCAGTCGACCGTCGAGTGCTTTGCCCGGATCCGCGCGGGGTATTGCCAGTACTACGCCAGCACCATGGCCATCCTCCTGCGCCAGGCTGGAGTGCCGACTCGACTCGCGCAGGGCTTTCTGCCCGGGGAGCGAACGGCGAATGGGACCGAAGTCGTGCGTAATGTCGGCGCGCACGCCTGGGTGGAGGTGTATTTCCCCTACTACGGCTGGGTGGACTTCGATCCGACCGGTGGCGGTGTCGGTCGGGCGGTCGTGATCCCTTCTGGCGCTCCTGCCTCTCCGACGCCACGCCCATCGCTGGGCTTGGGAACGGACTTCCAGGTACCGGATGACGAGGACGGCCTGAGCGGTCGGTCGCCGCTGCCGGGCACACCTGGCAGTACCGGCTCGGGTGGATCATCGGGTGGACCGTTCGTCGTCATCTTTGTCCTGCTCGCGATCGGAGGCATGGGACTGGTCCTGATCGTGAAGCAGCGCGGCCCCCGATCCATGGACCCGGGTGACGCATGGGGTTCCGTTGCTCGCTGGTCCCGCCGGTTCGGGCTCGCGCCGCGGCCATCCCAGACGATCTACGAATTCGCCGGCTCCCTCGGCGACGCCCTCCCGGGGCTCAGGCCGGAGCTGTCCACGGTGGCCAGCGCCAAGGTCGAGATCGCGTATGGCGGTCGCGACCTCGGGCCGGCCCGGCTGCGAGGGGTGGCCGACGCCTATCGCCGGCTGCGGATCGGTCTGCTACGGCTCGTGTTCCGCCGAGGGCTGCGCCGGAGAGGACCCCGCCGAAGCGGATAGCCGGACTCGGGGGACCGGCGGCGACAGGCCCGCAGCTGGGGCGGCCTGCTGGTCCGATCAGAGGGCGCCGGAGCGACTCCGCTCGGCATCGAGTGCGCGACGGCGCTCGGACTCGAGCGGTGCCAGGTGCTCGGTCAGGTTGTGCGCGCGCAGCCGTGCCCGACCGGCTCGAATCTCAATCACGCTGATCCCGCACAGGGCGAACGGGAAGGACCAGAACCGGGTGAGCGGCAGGTCGAGCAGCGCCAGCAGCGTGACCTTGAAGACACCGTCATGGCCGACGATCAGCGTCCATGGCTCTCCGTTGGTCGGCCCGTCGTAGCCGAGCACCTGCGAGCCATGCGTAAACGAGCTCAGGGTCCGGGTCGCGAGGTCCGCGAGGACGTTGCCGAGCGAAGCACGCACCCGGCGATCCACAACGATGAGCGACTCGCCCGACGGCGCCCAAGTCGTGAGCGGATCCGCTCGCCAGCCGGCCAGCACGTCGGCCCAGCGCGACTCGATCTCGCTGGTCGGTCGGCCTTCCCACTCGCCCTGGCCGATTTCGAGAAACCCGTCGTCGGCAATCAGGGGGACGCGCGCACCCATCGCTGATGGTGACGCAATCGCGTCGGCTACGGCGGCAGCGGTGGCCGTTGTTCGGGAGAGCGGGGAGTGGCGGATGGCAACCGGGGGACCTGCCGGGACGGGTAGGGCAGGGACGGCATGGGGGTGGGCAAGCCGCTCCCCGGCGAGTCCTGCCTGACGCTGTCCCTGTGGTGACAACGGGGAGTCACCTTGGCCCTGGAAGCGCCCTTCGACGACCCACTCGGACTCGCCATGCCGCAGGAGCACAATCGTGGCGTTCAGACCTGCCGGGATCGGGGACGCGGTGGCCTCCAACGGCGCGTCTTGACTCAACGGTCGCCCCCGAGCCGGATCGTCCACACGTCGATCAGTGCCTCGTGATCCTTGATCGTGCGCGCCAGACCCTCAGGCACATCGTCGTCGAGGGCGAGGATCATCAACGCATCGGCGCGCGGAGCCGACCGTGCGACGTGCATCGCCGAAATGTTGACATCGGCTGAGCCCAGCAGGCCACCGACCCGACCAATGATCCCGGGCCGGTCCTCATGATGCGTGATCAGCATCACGTCGCTGGGCTCCATGTCCAGGCGGTAGTCGTTGAGCAGGACGATGCGTGGCTCGCCGTTCGCCACCGTACCGCCAACAGCCACCGTCCGACCATCGACGACGCCGGAAACGGTCACCAGCGCGCTGAATGAGCCAGCGTCCGGGCTCCGGCGCTCGATCACGGTGATACCGCGGGCCGCGGCAAGGAGCGCCGCATTGACGAGATTGACCCGCTCCGTCGTCACGCGTTCAAGCAGTCCACGCAGGAGCGCGGCCGTGATGGGGGCGGTCCCGTACTTGGCCGGCTCGCCGGCCACGTCGAGCGTAAGCGTCTTGACCCCCGCGCCGGCGAACTGCCGGAAGAAGCGGCCGAGGATTTCGGCCAGCGGCAGGAACGGTTCGATGGCCGCCGCAGCATCAGGCGGAAGCAGGGGCGCGTTCACGGCGTAGCGGGCCGCGCGACCCGCCAGCACCTCGAGGACCTGATCGGCGATCTCCTCGGCCACGAGGACGTTGGCCTCGGCGGTTGAGGCACCGAGGTGCGGCGTGAGCAGCGTTCGGGGCGCGTCGAGCAGCGGCGATCCAGTCGGCGGCTCATTCTCGAAGACATCGATTCCGGCTCCCCCGAGGTGGCCGGCGTGGAGCGCGGCTGCCACCGCGGCCTCGTCCACGATTCCGCCCCGGGCGACGTTGAGAATGAAGGCTCCCGGCCGGAGGCGGGCGATCGCCGCTGCGCCGATCAAGCCCCGGGTGGCGCGGCTGAGCGGGACGTGGACCGTGACGGCGTCCGAGCGATCCAGCAGGGTGTCGAGATCCACGAGCTCGACGCCGTGCATGGCGGCCTGCTCCGCCGTGACATATGGATCCATGCCGAGAAGCGTCATCTCGAACGCTCGTGCCCGATCAGCAACCGCGACGCCGATCTTGCCGAGGCCGATGATGCCCAGCGTGCGGCCACGCAACTCGACACCCTGGAATTCGGCCCGAGCCCACGACCCGCGCCGCACCGAGGCATCGGCAGCGGCCAGGTGACGGGCCAGGCCGAGGAGGAGCGCCATGGTGTGCTCGGCCGCAGCGATCGTGTTGCCGGTCGGCGCATTCACCACCGTGATCCCGGCCCGCGTTGCCGCGTCGAGATCAACGTTGTCCACGCCGACCCCGGCTCGCCCGATGACCTGCAACCGGGTGCTGGCGCCGATCAGGGCGGCGTCGACCTTGACCTGGCTGCGCACGATGAGCGCGTCGTACTCGCCGATGACCTCACGCAGCGATGGTGGATCGAGGCCAATTCGCTCGTCCACGTCGTGGGCGGAACGGAGACGGTCGATACCCTCGGCCGCGATCTTTTCGGCGACGAGGATCCTCATGCCGACGGCGGATCGGGCCTGGCTGCGGCGACGGCTGCTCGTTGCGCGGCGGCGACGGCTGCTCGTTGCGCGGCAGCGACGCCGGCTCCGACATCGACGGTCCGACCAGCGCCGATCAGGGCGCCTTCGAAGGCCGCGATGGTGCCCAGGATCTCGTCGACGACGACCGAGCCGAGGTGGCCCACCCGAAACACCTTCCCGGCGAGCTTGCCCTGCCCGCCGGCAACGACGACGCCGCCGCGCTTGACCTCGGCGTTGAAGGACTTCCAGTCGATACCGTCCGGGATCACGGCCGCGGTGACGGTCCGCGATCGATGGGCCGGGTCGGCGAACAATTGAAACCCGAGCGCCTCGAGACCCGCCTGCGTCGCGACGGCGCAGGCCTCGTGGCGGGCGAAGATACCCACTGCGCCCTCAGCGGCCATGAGGCGGAGCCCTTCGTCCACCTGGTACACGACGGCGATGGCTGGTGTCCAGGGCGTCTCGCCGCTGCGGGAACTCTCACGATGCTTGCGAAGGTCGAAGTAGAAGCGCGGCATGCGGGCCGTCTCCATGGCGGCCCAGCCTCGCTCGGACGCCGCGATCATGGCCAGACCAGGGGCGGCCATCCACGCCTTCTGCGACCCGGTGACGACGACATCGCACCCCCAGGCGTCCATCTCGAACGGCACAGCGCCGAGCCCGGACACGCTGTCGACGAGGATCAGTGCATCCGGGGCGCTGGAGCGGATCGCGGCCGCGAGGGCCGAGATCGGGTTCATCACGCCGGTCGATGTCTCGTTGTGCGTCAGCAGCACGGCCCGATAGTCGGCCGCCGGGAGGCGCTCTCGCAATTCGTTGGGGTCGGCCGCCCAGCCCCACTCCGCGTTGACGCGGTCCACGCTGGCCCCATACGTCTCGGCGATCTTGGCGAAGCGGTCGCCGAAGGCGCCGATTGAAACGGCGAGGACACGATCGCCCGGCGACAGGACGTTCACGATCGCCGCTTCCAGCCCGCCCGTGCCGGCACTCGAAACGATCGCGATGTCGCTCTGGGTCCCGAAATAGGGCTTCATCCCGGCCTGAATCCGGCCGAGCATCGCCGCGAACTCGGGTCCGCGGTGATTGATCATCTGGCGTCCGCCCGCCTCCCGAACACTGGGCGGCAGGGCGGTGGGGCCGGGGATCCTCAGGTTCGGCTCAAATCGGTTCACGGTGCGGGTCTCCACGGGCAGTTCGTCGACGCAAGGTGGGATCGTCGCATGCCCGGCGCCGGGCTGCACCCGGCGTGGCAATCGGGCGCGTCCGTTCGTCCTGTGATGGATCATGAACGCGATGCCAGACCTGACTCGTCGCCGATCGCGAGCGCTCCGTCAAGGGGCCGCCCTTTCGCTCATCCTCGGGATCGCCGCGTCCGGGGCGATCTGGACGAACACACTCGGAGCGGGTGAGAACTGGCAGAACGTGGTCGACCGCGTGGACCGCCTGCTGGTCGGGCCGGTGCCAGATCAGTCGTCGGTGCCGACCGTCCTTGTCACGCCGCGACCGACGGTCGCGGTAACGCCCGCCGCAAGCACGGCTCCCGCGTCTGAACCCCCACCGACGCCGCGGCCGACCCCGGCGCGACTGCCGATGGACGTGACTATCGCCCCGAATCCCGGGGTGGTCTTCGCCCACGAGATCCGCAACACCTGGTGCGCGCCCGCCGGGGTCCAGATGACGCTGGCAGTCCTGGGTTTGGGCGACACGTCAGACGCACTCCAGCGGGAGATTGCCGGTCGCGTCAACGAGTGGGAGAGCTACGACGACAGCCACAACGGCGGCTGGGGACCCTCGACCATGGTGAAAGCGCTCACCTCGTATGGCGCCGTGGGCTACGAAGTCCGAGCGTACGACACCCGGGAGGACGCCCTGCGCGACGCGGCCGCCGCGATCTCGAGCACCGAGCAGCCCGCCATCCTGCTGGCCTGGCGGGGGGCCCACACCTGGGTCATGACGGGCTATCGAGCGGACGCCGACCCGCGGCACTTTCCGGACGCCGTCATCAGCGGCGCGTACGTCCTGGACCCCTGGTATCCGTCCATCTCGTCCATCTGGGGCCCGTCCGATCCGCCCGGAACGTTTCAGGATCAGGCCGAGATGGAGCGCAACTTCCTGCCGTGGAAGCGGCCGGAGGGCAAGTACCCGGAGCGCGACGGTCGGTTCATCGTCCTCGTCCCGACGGCTCGTCCGGCGCCCGACAGCT
>JAQBHC010000110.1:0-5158 GCA_032128175.1 Chloroflexota bacterium
GATGGTCGGCCTCGCCAGCGCCACGGGTACGGCATACGACGCGACCGTCAGCCTCGCCACCGTCACCACGACGGACGCGGCGGCGGAAGTGGCCTCGGCCACGGTCACGGCTTGGGACGCCACGGTCACGACGCTTGTCGCCGCCGCAGCGGGCAGCATCGGCCCACCCGGCCGCCGTTGGCTCGTACCGATCAAGAAGATCAACAACCAAGACGATGAGGACTGGGAAGCCATCCTCGCAGCCCTGCTCGACTAGGAGATCCCCCGTGGATATGAAGAACATCACCCTCGTCGGGGCAGTCAAGGCCGGTGCTGCCGGCTTCGAGGGCTGGGCATCGACCTCGCAGATCGACCGCCAGGGCGACATCGTCCTGCCGACGGCCTTCCAGTCGTCCCTCCCGGCGTTCCTCGCCAACGGGCCGATCTTCTGGAACCACGCCGAGGTCCACGATCCGCTCGCCAAGCCGATCGGCCGGGCGACGGATGCGACGATCCGCGACGGCGGGCTCCACATCAAGGCCCGTTGGGCGAGCCACGAGGAAGCCCAGACCGTTCGGTCCCTCGTCACCGACGGCATTGTCTCGTCCCTGTCGATCGGCTTCAACCCGGTCAGGTCCACGATGCGCGGGGGCGTCAACGTCATCGAGGAGCTCGAGCTGATGGAAGTCAGCGTCGTGGCGATCCCCGCCAACCCGGGCGCCGTCATCCTCGCATCCAAGACCCTCGCTGGCCTCATCGCGCCGGACGAGGCGAAGGGAATGCCGTCCGACGATGTCGGGACCGGCTCCGCGATCCTCGCGGCCCTCGCCAACCTCAAGGATGCCGAAACCGGCTCGGAAGGCGTCGAGCACCTCGACCACGCCATCAACGACCTCATCGCCTGGATGAGCACCGAGGCGGCCGAGATCGGCACCGTTGACTACAGCCAACCCATGATGGACGACTCGGCGATGCTGATGTCGGCACGTCCCCGGAACCTCACCTACCGCCGACGCTAGGCGGCCCCCTTCCCTTTGTGTTCTTGGCGGTCCGCAACAGAGATCGCTCCGTCCATTCATCAGCCCCTCATCTGGAGAACGAAATGGCAGAAAAGCCGGTCCCGGACGGGACCGAGGAAGTCGCCCTCGCGGAGGGCGCAGCCGAAGACATCGCGCAGAAGACCGCCGATCTCGTCGCCGCCTCGGAGATCAAGTCCCTCCGAGCCGACATCGCCGAGCTCAAGGCAGCCTTCCTGACCCCCAAGCGAACCGACCTCGGCGATGTGCCGGCGGGCGGCATCGTCGCCAAGGGCAGCGATACCGCCACCTTCACGGGCGGCGACGACCTGTACACCCTCTCGGGCGAGGACGATGCCGAAGTCGGCGTCAACCTGTTCCTCACCCAGAAGATGCTCCAGGCCGTCGGCAAGGACCTCTCTCCTCGCGCGAAGCACGTCATGCTGAGTGCGGGCGAGGCGGCCCTCAAGACCGCCCCGAAGATCATCTCGGCAAAGGGCATCGACGCCACGCTGGTCAAGAGCC
Source organism: Chloroflexota bacterium (assembly GCA_032128175.1). Lineage (GTDB taxonomy): Bacteria > Chloroflexota > Limnocylindria > Limnocylindrales > CSP1-4 > UBA5189. Next base: position 1,521 of record JAQBHC010000110.1, read on the forward strand.
AGTACGGCCAGATGCGAACCGCCGCCTACAAGGCGCTGGTATCGACCACCGCCAACTCGGGCGACGAGTGGGTTCCGACCTTCGCGTCGTCCGAGCTCTGGCGGGACACGCACCTCGCCACGCAGATCGCCTCGCTCGTTCGGCGCGTCGATATGCCGACCAACCCGTACGATCTGCCGACGCAGACCGCTGACGCCACCTTCAAGTACGCGTCATCGGAAAACACGGCAGTCACGGCCAGCAACTTCACCACCGACAAGGCGACCCTGACGGCTCGCAAGATCCAGGCAGAGGTCAACTTCTCCGGTGAAGTCACCGAGGACTCGATCATCCCGATCGTCCCGGCGATCCGAGCCGACCTCGTCCGGCGCGGCGCGCAGACGATCGACGATCTCATCGTCCACGGCGACACCGAAACCGGCGGCACCGGCAACGCTAACAGCGACGACACCGGCCCGACGGCTGGTTCGTTCTACCTCGCCCTTGACGGGATGCGGAAGTTCGCGGTCGTGACCAACACCGGCCAGACGTCCAACGTGGCCGGCGCGCTCACCTCGGCGACGTTCAACACCATTCGCGGTCTGCTCGGGAAGTACGGGGCTCGCCCGTCCGACCTCGCGATCGTGTCCGGCACCAGTCAGTACCTCGCGGCCCTGACGATTACCGAAGTCCTCACGCAGGAGAAGTACGGGACCAACGCCACCGTCCTCACCGGCGAGCTGGCTCGGTTCTTCGGCATTCCGTGGTTCCTGTCCGAGTCCATCCCGCTCACGTCGATCGACAAGGTCGACGCGGACGGCAAGTACACGACCACCAGCCCGTCGTCCAACGACACCAAGGGCTGGCTCGTGCTGTTCAACCGCAACCACTGGGTCGCCGGCTTCCGCCGTGACTTCCAAGTCGAGTCTTTCCGGGACATCCAGAAGGACATGAACATCCTCGTGGCATCCTTCCGCATGGGTCTGACGACCAGCGGCATCGCCACGACCCACACCGCCTCCGGGCGGAACCTCACGGTCTAGCGACCAGCGGCCGGGAGTCTTTCGAGGCTCCCGGCTCACCCACCCCCCAGCAGCGGAGATATACCCGTGCCAGACCGCTACGTCATCACGTTCCCGCGAACGGCGTCGGTCGCGTCGAACTTCGAGTACACGACGACGCACCAGCGAGCGGTCGTGACGGAAGCCGGCACGATCCGCTCCGCTTATGCGTTCGCTACTTCCATCACCAGCAACGGGGTCTTCCCGTCCAAGGTTGACTTCTACCTCCAGCCATCAGCCCCGGCGCTCGGCAGCAACACGGCTTCGACCATCCTGGTGAACGGCATCACCGTTCCGCTGGACCTGAGTTCGGCCGCAGGGACTATCCGAGCCAGTAACCAACGTGTCGCAGCGGGCGATATGCTCGAACTGCGAACCAGCGTCAATGCCACCAATGGCGACCTCACTGACGTCGGCGGCACCATCGAAATCGAGAGGGACTGACCGATGGCTGAACGAGGCAAGGCGAAGTACAAGTACATCAGCGCCCCGTCCAACACGGTCGTGCAGACCGGTCCTGGGACGCTCTACTCGATCTCCGGGACCTTCCCGTCCGGTGCGGCGGTCCGCATTGACGACGCCCACACCTTCGGCCAAGGTGTCCTCGACATCAACGCCAAGTCATCCAATTCCGTCGGTTTGTTCAGCGCATCCACGGTCTTCGTTCGCGGGATCGGGATTGACGTCGGCATCGCGGTCGCGGTCAGTTCAAACGCCGCCGTCACCATCGAATACGAGTGACGTGCGCGTCCCTCGAGCAACCAAGCCCGCCATTCCGGCGCTAGTGAAGGACGCCCATGTCCCAGTATGTGAGTCTTGCGGCTCTGAAGTTGGCGATCGGCGATCCCGATACCGTGGACGACGTCGTCCTGAGCTCGGCGATCATCCGGGCATCAGCGATGGTCGACAGTTACCTGTCGGCAGTCCGCCCCGGCTATGTCGGGATTGCGGCGGGGTCGAACTTCGTCTCGGCGGTGGGGAGCAATAGCCGGACCTATCACGGGACCGGGTCGGACACCCTGTTCATCGACGACGCCATGAGCGTGTCCTCGATCGTGATCGACGGAACGGCCATCACCTCGACGGCCTATGTCGCCGAGCCGCTCAACAGCGTCCCGAAGCGGTTCCTCACCTACATCTCCCCTTCCACGCCCTTCCACGGCCTGGGGCCGTCGATCTGGACCCGCGGGACGGCGAACGTCGTCGTCACCGGTTACTGGGGGCTGAACTTCGTTCCCGACAATGTCGAACAGGTCGCGCTCGGGCTGGCGGTCCTCATCTGGGGCCGCTATCAGCAGGGCAAGCCGGTCGCCTTCTGGGGCCCGACCGATCCAGAAGCGATGGCGATCCTCGCCAACCTCGACTATGGCTGGCGGATCGAGACGGTCCGCGGTGGCTGAGTTTTACATCCGCGTCGATGGCGTCGACCGTGCTACCCAGCACCTCGCTGCGTACGGTCGAAGCATCCACCAGGCAGCAGCAGCCGGCTTGCAGCGGGGCGCGGTGGTCGTATCGAAGAACGCTAAGACCGGCGTCCACTCGCCTCAGAATCCGTACATCGGCGTCCGTGGCTACGACGTCTCGACCGGCAAGCTCAAGAGCAGCGTCGGCGTCGACCGACTACAGCAAATCCCCGGCGGCCAGCAGATCGACATCAGCGTCCACGAAGTGGCGCGGGTCTTCGCTCGATCGGTCGCCGGGGGCGGCCGGAACGTCAACAACCGCAGTCCCCTCGTCTACGGCCCGGTCGAGGAGCGCCATCACCCGTTCCTCGGGCCAGCCCTGAGCAACCACATCGGGGAGGTCCTCGAGTCCTTCCGGGCCGCGTTTGAAACCACGCTCCGAGGCTTGATCTGACATGGCCCTGCTGCTCGACATGGACGGCCTGCTCGCGGCGATCACCAGCAACGCCCGGGGGATCACCGGCATCCGCACGGCGTTCGACCACGACGAGTGGCCGGACCGACCCCCGGGGATGTATGGCTCCGAGGCGGCACTCCACCTGACGTCCTTCCCCGAGGAAGGATCCGGCTGGACCTACCTCGCTCGAGGCATGGATCTGTCCGAGTACGAGATCGAGATCCCGGTCTATACGCTCGTCGTCACGTCGGCCAAGGCCCGTCGATCGCGCCAGTGGATGGCGCCGTTCATCGACCGCTACCGGACGGCCTTCGACACCCGCGCCAGCATCCTCAACCTAGGAGCCGGCAATACCGGCAGCCTGCTCTACGTCAGTGGTCGGGTCGTGCGGTCCATCCCCGACTGGCCCGAATATGACGGGTTCTACATGCTGCGGCATACGCTCGTCGCCCATGTCAAAGGGTCGGTCGATCGGGGCTAGTAGCGCCGCGGACGACCCGTTACCATGAGGCCCACGGCGTCTTGAGCACCCGTCGTGGGCCTCACCCGAATCCAAGGTGCTCCTGAGGAGGTGCTCACCTCATGGTTATCTACGCGCTCACAGAAGCCATGTTCCGTACACCGCGAGGACTGCCGGCACGGTTCCAGTACCGGCTCGAAACCAACGACTGGAACACCCTCAACGCCTGTCTCACCGAAGACGAATACGGCCTGCGGGACTTGTCTGTCACCGGCCAT
>JAQBHC010000111.1:0-2566 GCA_032128175.1 Chloroflexota bacterium
GTATCCGGACTGCGGTCGTGAGTCCGGCGGGTGAGATTCTGTCGCGCGCCGAGCGACGCACGCCGGGGCTTGACGGTCCCGATGCCGTGATCGCGGCCTGCATCGCGGAGCTGAAGCGCGCGGCCGAATTGGTCCCCGCCGAAACGCGCCGGTCGATCGTCGGGCTCGGACTGGCATCCCCGGGCCCGGTGGATCCGAAGGCCGGGACGCTCGTTGAGCCGCCGAACTTCGGGCCCGGATTCACAGATATTCCGTTTCGCGATCCCATCGGCAGCGCGCTCGGACTTCCGGCCGCGATGGAGCGGGATACCAACGTCGCCGCACTGGCAGAACTCACCTTCGGCGCCGCGCGCGGCGCGAGGGACTTTCTCTACCTGACCATCTCGACCGGAATCGGCGGGGCGATCGTGATCGACGGCCAACTCTATGGCGGCGCCGACGGCGTGGCCGGAGAACTTGGACACGTCCCGGTTGCGCTCGACGGGCCCACTTGCGCCTGTGGGGGTATCGCGCACGTCGAGGCGTTCGCCTCAGGTTCCGGAATGGCGCGCATCGCCACGGCCGCGGTCGCGCAGGGTTCGGCTCCTGGTCTTGCCGGGCGGGCCCTGGCCATCGCGCCGCGGGTGCTCGAGGGCCGCGACATCGCCGAGCTCGCCGATGCTGGCGATCCGGTTGCCTCCGAGATTCTCGCGACGGGTCGCCGGGCGGTAGGCCAGTTGCTCGTCGGCCTGGTGAACACGTTCAACCCGGAGTTCATCGTCATCGGCGGCAGCGTGGCGCAGGGACAGGGCGAGCGACTCTTCGGCCCCGTACGCACGGCCGTGATGGAAACGGCTTTCCGAATCCCGCGCACCAGGGTCCGCATCGTGCCGGCGCAGCTCGGCGACGACGTTGGCCTGCTCGGCGCCGTCCCCCTCTGCTCCCTCGCGCGCCAGGCCGCCGCCCGCTAGGCCACCGTCCGCCAGGCCGCCGCCCGCCGCTGTGTCCAGGTTGTTCCGTCGGTTCGTCCGGGGGCCTCTGCTAGCATGAAGTCGTTCGATTTCGCATGTCATCCAGGGCGCGGCGTCCGCTCGGAATCAAGGACACGCCCCCCTGTGGAGGATTCACCATGACCGTTCGCGTTGGAATCAACGGCTTCGGCCGGATTGGCCGGCAGTCCCTGAAGGCGATCCTCGAGCGTGCGCCCGAGGTCGAAGTTGTGGCCGTCAACGACCTCGTCGAGACGAGCATGAACGCCCTGCTGTTCAAGCACGACTCCACCTACGGCGCCTATCCGGGCAGCGTGGACCACACCGACGACGCGCTGATCATCGACGGGCGCGAGATCAAGGTGCTCAAGGTGCGGGACCCGAATGACCTCCCGTGGGGCGATCTCGGGGTGGACATCGTCCTCGAGTCCACCGGCATCTTCACCGACGCCGAGAAGGCGCGGGCCCACATCAACGCCGGCGCGAAGAAGGTCGTCATCAGCGCTCCGGCGAAGGGCGAGGACATCACGATCGTGCTCGGCGTCAACGAGGACAAGTACGACCCGTCGGCCCACCACGTCATCAGCAACGCGAGCTGCACCACGAACTGCCTGGCGCCGGCCGCCAAGGTCGTCCACGACCTCGTCGGCATCGAGCGTGGCCTGATGAACACGATCCACTCGTATACCAACGACCAGCGGATCCTCGACGTCGCCCACAAGGACCCCCGTCGCGCCCGAGCGGCCGGCCAGAACATCATCCCAACGACGACCGGTGCGGCGAAGGCACTGGCCCTCGTGATTCCCGATCTGAAGGGCAAGTTCGACGGCTTCAGCCTGCGCGTGCCGACACCGACAGTCAGCGTCGTCGACTTCACGGCCACCGTTGGGCGCGAGACCTCGGCGGATGAGCTCAACGCAGCCTTCCGTGCTGCGGCAGCGGGGCCAATGGCGGGGATCCTCGGCGTCTCGGACGAACCGCTGGTCTCATCCGACTTCCGAGGCGACGCCCGGTCCTCGATCATCGACGCCGCGAGCACGATGGTCCTTGGAGGGTCAATGATCAAGGTCATCGCCTGGTACGACAACGAGTGGGGTTACAGCTGCCGCTGCGCCGATCTCATCGCGATGATCGCCGCACGGCTCCCTGCCGCGATTCCCGCTTGAGCGGAATGGCTGTCGCATCGCCCATCACCGAACCTGGACTGGCGGGAACCCAATGGACAAGCTGACCATCCGCGACGCGGATGTCGCCGGGAAGCGCGTCTTTCTACGCGTCGACTTCAACGTCCCGCTCGAGGACGGCAAGGTCACCGATGACTCCCGAATCCGGGCTGCCATCCCGACGATCAGCCACCTCCTCGACCACGGCGCGATGCTCGTGCTGGCCAGCCATCTCGGCCGTCCCAACGGCAAGGTGCAGGATGGTCTGCGGCTCCGCCCTACGGCAGACCGACTATCGCAGCTGATCCGTCGACGTATTCCGGTCACGGGCGACGCCCTCGGAGTCGGGACGGTCGATGCGATCAAGCGCCTTCGCCCAGGCGAGCTGATCCTCCTCGAGAACCTCCGCTTCCACGCCGAGGAGGAAAGGAACGA
>JAQBHC010000112.1:0-4314 GCA_032128175.1 Chloroflexota bacterium
AGCGGGCCGCGGAGCCGTTCGCAGCAGGGCCGCCCTCCGCGCGTTCCCTTCCCGCCCCGGAGCCTCGGCGCCCGGAGCCGCTTCGGAAGGCCTCATCGGTAGTCCCCGTACTCCACCGATCCGGACGGCGCCGACCCGGGCATGAGCGACGCGACGCGTTCAGGCCCGAGTTTCTCGATATAAGCGGCCCGCCCGTCGACGTCGTGGACCCACTCCCGGAGCCATGCCTGGATCCGGTCCTCGTCGCGGGTGATCGCATCCCAGTCGCGGTAGAACTGGTTGTCCCGATCGTAGGCACCCTGGACGTACGACGGATGGGCGCCCATGGGCTCCACCACCACGGCATCCACAATCAGCCCGGGGATGATCGTCCGGTTGGGGTCGGCGCGAATGACCGCCTCATCCACGAGTTCCTCGACGACCACGATGACCCGCTCCGCCGCGAATGCTGCTTCCTTCTGGCAGCCGAGCAGGCCCCAGACCTGCGCATTGCCGGATGCGTCGGCCCGTTGAGCGTGGACGATCGTGACGCCCGGCTTGAGCGGCGGGACGGCATAGACCTTGCCATCGCCATACGGGGATTCGATTTCCCGAATGAGCGGGTTCGCGCTCGGCATGTCCGATTCGAAGTACGACCGGATCGGGAAGAACGGGAGGTTCGAAGCCCCCGCCGTGTATCGACCCACCATCCCGAAGTGGCTGTACTCCTCGATCTCGAGGCGCGGCGGTTGCCCCTCACCGCCGCTCGTCGCCGGCTCGATGCGCCGACGGATTGCGCCGAGGCCTCCGACCCCAGGGTTGCCCAGCCAGCTGAAGATCAGCTTGCGCGCGACGCCGGCGGCGATCATCTGGTCGTAGATCAGATCCGGGGTCAGGCGCGCCAGGGTCAGATCACGCTTCTTCTGGCGGATGATCTCGTGGCCCGCCGTGAACGAGATCAGGTGGGTGAATCCCTCGATGGCAACGGTATCCCCATCGCGCACGAGGTCGGCGATGGCGTCGCGCATGGAAGCGACCTTCGAGGTGGACATGAGTCCAGTATCCGGCACGGGCGCCCTGCCCTGCTGGTGGGTCGCGAGAATCGCCAACATCGGTGAATTCGAGTTACTAGGATGTTCCACAAGAGGATCCGGCATGTGCCGGGAGAGGAGGAACAAAGGAATGGACGGAACGACCAGAGCGAACGATGGGGTGACCATCTCGCGGATGTATCTCGTCGCGATGGCGCTCTTCCTGATCACGATCGTGATCGGGATCCTGAACGGCGCCGATGCGGTTGCCTTCAACAACGATCAGATCCTGACGCACGTCCACTCGGGGACGCTGGGCTGGATCTCACTGGCGCTCATCGCGGCCGCGATGTGGATGTTTGAGGCCGTCGATCGACGGTTGGCCATGGCGCTGATGATCCTGATCCCGATCTACGTTGCGGCGTTCTATTCGGGCAACCTGCCGGCGCGCGCCCTCGGCGGGACAGCGCTGCTCGTGGCCATCATCTGGGTCCTGGCCTGGGTCTGGAAGGCGTGGTCGGCGACCCGAACGCTGCCCGGGCTCGCCGTGGCGCTCGGCCTCACGACCTTCACGTATGGCGCCGTCATCGGCGTCCTGATCCAGATCGAGCGGGCAACCGGCACGACCATCTTCAACCAGGATGCGATCGGCGCGCACGCCAGCGCGATGGTCTTCTCGTACCTGATCCTGGTGGCCATGGGCCTGATCGAGTGGCGGGTGGTGGGTACGAAGGGCCTCCCGATTGCCGGGCTCGTCCAGTACGGCGCGCTCTTTGGCGGCGGACTCCTGCTGACCTTCGCGCTGCTCTTCCTGAACGCGGAGGCGACGCAGGCCGTGGGCGGTATCTACCTGCTGGTCGAACTCATCGCGATTGTGCTCTTCGCCGTGCGTGTGGTCCCGGCCGCAATCCGCGGGAACATCGGACGCCATCTCGCGGCGTCCACAGTGTTCGTCTTCGTGGCAATCGCGATCTTCCTCTACCTCATTTCGCAGTTCATCTCGTCTGGCGACCCGGAGAGCGTGAACTTCAACCTGATCAAGGCGAGCGACCATGCGGCCTTCATCGGGGTAGTCACGAACCTGGTCTTCGCCCTCATCTTCGCCCAGACGAGCGGGGTGGCAGATCGGGCACCGGCATGGGTCTCCACGCTTGGTTTCTGGGCGATGAACCTCGGCCTGCTCGTGTTTCTCGTCGGGCTCGGTCAGGACCTCGCGGACATCAAGCGGATCGGCGCGCCCGTCATGGGAGTCGGGATCCTGATGGTCCTGTACGTCCAGGCGATGCGCCTGTGGCCATCGATGCGATCGACCCCCGCCTAACCCAACGACTCACGCCAGACCCCGGGCACAGCAACGATCCGCCGGAGACAGCGGCGAGCGCCGGAGAATGGATCCGGCGGCTCGCCGCTGCTTGATCGTCCTAGCGCGCAGCAACTTCGGCGACGGCCTCGCTGAAGATCCGCAGCGCGGTCGCCATCTCATCGGCGGACACCGTGAGGGCCGGCGACATTCGGACCGATGTCTTTCCGCACTCGAGGACGAGCAGCCCTCGCTGGAAACAGGCCATCTGAACGTCCTCAGCGTGGCCGGACGTGTCGAATTCGATCCCGATCATCAGGCCGCGCCCACGCACATCCGGGATCAGGGCCGGGTAGTTCGTCGCGAGGCTCTGGAGGCCGCGCATCGCCTGCTCGCCACGCGCCCGCGCGTTCTCGATCAGGCCGCTCTCGATGAGGTCGAGCGTGGCGAGGGCCGCGGCACAGGCCACCGGGTTTCCCCCGTAGGTCGAGCCGTGAGCCCCTGCGCCCCACTGTTCGAGAAGATCGGCCCGCGCCACCATCGCACCGAGCGGCATCCCGGAAGCAATCCCCTTGGCCGCGAGGAGGATGTCGGGCTTGACGTCCCACAGATCGATGGCCCACATGGCGCCGGTCCGTCCGACCCCTGACTGGATCTCGTCGGCAATCAGGAGGATCCCGTGTCGATCGCACAGCTCTCGCAGGCCCGGCAGGAAGCCGTCCTCGGGGACGATGTAGCCGCCTTCGCCCTGGATCGGCTCGACGATGATCGCGGCGACCTCGTCGGCCGGCACGAGCTTGTCGAATAGCACGTCGTCGAACCACTTGAGCCCCTCGACCGTGCCATAGGGAGCGTGGTAGACACCGGGCAGGAGCGGGCCAAAGTGGCCGTGGTACTTCGCCTTCGAGGCGGTCAGCGAGACCGCGCCATAGGTTCGTCCGTGGAATGCACCCAGGAACGCGACCACGTTCGGGCGACCAGTGGCATAGCGTGCGAGCTTGATCGAGGCTTCCACGACTTCCGCGCCGGAGTTGCCGAGATAGGTCCGCGCGCGGCCGCCCTTGATCGGGCTGAGGTTTGCCATGCGCTCGCAGACCTCGGCGTAGATCGGAAGATAGAAGTCACTCGCCGAAAAGTGGATCAGGTCGGCGGCCTGCTCCTTGATAGCGGCGACCACCTGCGGGTGGGAATGGCCGGTCGAGGTGACCGCGATGCCCGCGGCGAAATCGAGGAACAGGTTGCCGTCGATGTCCTCGATCGTCAGGCCTTCGCCACGGATCGGCACGATCGGGTAGGCGCGAGGCAGGCTCGGGGAAGTCCAGGTCTCGTCGTATGCGACGTGGGCCCGCGCCTTCGGGCCGGGAAGCTCGGTGACGATGTGGGGGACGGGCCGCGCCTGCGCGAGCCGAGACGGAGCCTGGGCCACGGAGCACCTCGGGCATGGGAGAACGCATAGAGTTTATGCAGACTGGATATCGAGTCTAGCATGGGCGCCGGCTCGGTTCGCGGGATCCCCATCCGGCGCGTGGCACTCGCCGCCACTCCCGCGTGGGGGCCTCCTCATCCGGCGCGTGGCACTCGCCGCCACTCCCTTGGCGGCAGCCGTGACGCCTGCATCGTCAATCTGGCGAGAAGGAGACGGTTAAGGTCCCGCCCACCGACCTGCATCACTCTCGACAACCGGAAGTTGCGCTCGATTCGTGCTCAACCGGCCCATCCCTTCACCGGGTCGATTCGCGTAGCCGCCGCTCGGCTCGGCTACCGGTAGGCGTTGCCCTGCGTTTGACGGTGGGGCCGTCACGGCCGCAGATAAGCCGAGCCGCACGACGCACCGGACCCAGGCGCCGAGCCGCAGACAAGCCGAGCCGCACGACGCACCGGACCCAGGCGCCGAGCCGCAGATAAGCCGAGCCGCACGACGCACCGGACCCAGGCGCCGAGCCGCAGACAAGCCGAGCCGCACGACGCACCGGACCCAGGCGCCGAGCCGCCGAGAAGCCGAGC
>JAQBHC010000113.1:0-6318 GCA_032128175.1 Chloroflexota bacterium
GTTCGGCGCGTAGCCGAGCTTGCGCAGGGCGCTCGGGACCGTCTGGTTGACGATCTTCAAGAAGCCCTCGCCGACCAGCTTCTTGTACTTGATGAGGGCGATATCCGGCTCCACGCCGGTCGTATCGCAATCCATCATGAACGCGATCGTTCCCGTGGGGGCCAGCACCGTGACCTGGGCGTTCCGGTAGCCGTGCTTCTCGCCGAGCTCGAGGGCCTCGTCGAAGACGAGCCGAGCCGCGTCGAGGATGTCCTGTGGCACCCCGAGCTCGGTCAGCCCGTAGGCCGCGTCCCGATGCTTGCGGATGACCCGCAGGAACGGCTCGCGGTTCTCGTCGTAGGTGAGGAACGGGCCACCGTGATCCCGAGCCACGATGCTCGACTGGCGGTAGGCCTCGCCGTGCATGATCGCCGTCAGGCCGGCCGCGAAGTTGCGGCCCTCGTCGGAGTCGTAGGCCAGGCCGCGGCTCATGAGCAGCGCGCCGAGGTTCGCATAGCCCAGGCCGAGCGGCCGGAACTTGTGCGAGTTCTCCTCGATCCGCGGCGTCGGGTAGGACGCGTTGTCGACGAGGATCTCCTGGGCGGTAATGGTCAGCCGCGCCGCGTAGCGGTAGGCCTCGACATCGAACTCGCCGTCCTCTCGCACGAACTTCATGAGGTTGAGGCTGGCCAGGTTGCAGGCCGTGTCGTTCAGGAACATGTACTCGGAGCACGGGTTGGACGCGTAAATCCGGTCCGTGTTCGCTGACGTGTGCCAGTCATTGATGGTCGTGTCGTACTGGATGCCGGGGTCGCCACAGAGGTGGGCGGCGTCGGCCATGCGGCGGAAGATGTCCCGCGCCTTGTAGGTGCCCATCGGGGCGCCGTCCACGACCGCGTGGGTCGTCCAGTCGCCGTCGATTTCGACCGTATGCATGAACTCGTCGGTCACGCGCACCGAGTGGTTGGCGTTCTGGAAGTAGACACTGGCGTAGGCCTCGCCCGTGAAGCTCGGGTCGTAGCCCTGCTCGATGAGGGCCCACGCCTTCTTCTCCTCGAGCATCTTGGAATCGATGAAGTCCAGGACATCCGGGTGACTTGCGTCGAGGATGACCATCTTGGCCGCTCGGCGGGTCTTGCCGCCCGACTTCACGACCCCGGCGAACGCGTCATAGCCCTTCATGAATGACACTGGCCCGCTGGCCGTGCCGCCGCCGGTCATCTTTTCGCGCGCGGAGCGGATCGGGGACAGGTTGCTGCCGGCACCGCTGCCGAACTTGAAGAGCATCGCCTCGGTCTTGGCGAGGTCCATGATCGAGGACATCGAGTCCTCGACGGAGTTGATGAAACAGGCCGAGCACTGCGGCTTCGGCTCGACACCCACGTTGAACCAGACCGGCGAGTTGAACGCCATCTTCTGGTTGACCAGCAGGTGCGTCAGCTCGGCCTTGAACGAGGCGAGGTCCTCGTCCGTGGCGAAGGTGTGCTGGGTCTCCGCCCATGCCGCGATCGTGTTGACGACGCGGTCGATGAGCTGGCGAACGCTGGTCTCCCGCTCAGGCGTGCCCACGTGCCCACGGAAGTACTTGGACACGACGACGTTCGTGGCGAGCTGGCTCCAGGACTTCGGGACCTCAACGTCCTTCTGCTCAAAGACGCTCTTGCCGCTCTCGTTGCTGATCCCGGCAGTTCGCGTCTCCCACTCGATCTCGTCGTAGGGATGGAGGTCGGGCGTCGTGTTCCGACGCGGCCAGGAGATCCCCCTGGCGCCGCTCCCGTCGAACGAGGCGCCCCAAGCGCCCGCGAGGGTGCGGGGCTTCGTGCCCGCCTTCGTGCCCGCCGCGGCGGGTTTCATCGTGCCGGCGATCGTGTTCCCGCTGGACATCACGGGAACGGGCGCGCTCTCGGCTCGGGCCATTTCTTTCTCTCCTCCATCCCCGCCGACGGTGCTCCCGCCGGTCAGTTCGCCTTCTCCGCTCGTGGCGCCGTCCTGCGTGGCGCCGCTGCAGGATCCGCTTCCTCCGGTTCCCTCTCGGGTCCGGTTGCTGCAGTGGACCGCCAGGACCGTGGACGGGTCCAGAACGGCAGTCTGCCGACACATATCCGGGGATCAGCCGTCGTGCCGTCGGCCTCCCGCGGCGCGGTGCCGCCGGTAGCTGCGAACCAACCCCCTGCGTTCGGTCGCGTCGTGGGCCCGTTTGTCCGGTTGGGGCACCCGTCGGGTCTGGGTCTTGCGACCTGGGCGACCCTCTGGCGGCCGGACTGAGGCTGGACGGCGACGATCGAGCGACTCGGAAACTGTACGCCTGGGCGAGGGGCCGGTCAAGCCCAAAAACACAAGATGTTGTGGTTGCTCTCGGGTACCCGCCGCTACATGTAGTGTATGCAGCCATTCACGGTCAGCTGGCTCGCGCGGCCGATCCTCAGTCCGACGGGATCCACGCACCCGCGGAATGTTTCCACGATCGGACCGGATTCATCCACCGTGCCGAGGCCGCTTCTCAACACGCACCGGTCCGATATCCACGGTCTCCCGTGGGCTCTGGCCTGTCCAGAATAGAACATGCGAGCTGTTTGTGCCGCATCCGGAGAGCCAGGCTGCTCAGTTGCCGCGAAGGGCCCGGAGCAGCGTGCGCGGCGTTGGGCGCTGGCCGTAGAGCAGGACGCCCGAGCGATAGAGGCGGGCCGCGACCCACAAGGCCACGGGGATGAAGGCCACCAGCAGCAGGACAGCCACGACGACCTCGATGGGCGTCGCAGCGCCCTGGCCCAGTCGCGACAGCATCAGGTATGGACTGAAGAACGGAATGAACGACATGGCGACGACGAGCGGTGAATCGATCGGGATCAAGCCCGTGCTGGCATACGACGCGACGAGGTAGCCGCCGACCGAGATGAGGGTCAGCGGCGCCACGATCTGATTGACATCCTCCTGGCGGCTGACCAGCGAGGCCGCGCCCGCGTAGAGGACCGAGTACAGCGCGAAGCCGAGGATGAACATCACGCCGAAGACCCCGAACAGGCCCACGGAAATGCCCGCCGGGAGATCCACGTCGCCATCGCCGAACACGAGCGCCGCGATCTGACCTTGGAGGAGAACCCCGATGACCGACGGCACGAGCACGATCACGTACTGGAGCATGGCGAGCCCTCCCACGCCGACGACCTTCCCGGCCAGGAGCTGGAACGGCGTCGCCGCGGCCAGCACGACCTCCATGACGCGGCTGTTCTTCTCCTCCGCGACGCTGAAGGCGACCCACTGGCCATACAGGATGATCGCCATGAACAACAGGATCGAGAGTGCGAAGCTCACGGCAAACGTGCCCACGAAGGCTTCGGCCGAATCCGCCCCGGTCCTGGGTGCGTCGGGATCGGCTGGTTCCAGGAGAAATGAAGGCGGAGCGAACAACTTCGCCTGGTCGAGCGCCGGGATCCCCGCCCGGTTCAATCGTTCCTGGATCGCAATGGAGCTGACGGCCTGACGAATGACCAGGGCGCTCCGGGCCAGCGGCCCATTCTTTGAATACAGGGTGAATGCGAGGTCGCTGTCGCTCGTTCGGGTCACTGCGAGAACGGCCACGGTGGATCCGTCGGCCGCATGAGCGCGGGCGGCCGAGAGATCGTCGGTCGCCTCGACCCGGAAGGCCGGCGGCGAACTGCTGCCGGTCGCACCCGTTGCGGGCGCATTGAGGAGCAGACCCAGGGTCTTCGGAATATCAACGGTGGGCGAGCTCGTCCCGACGACGACTTCGATCCTGTCGCCGGTAGCGCCGCGATCGAAGAACCTGATGATCACGGGCGAGAGTGCCAGCGCGAGCCCCACGATCACCAGAAACGCTGTCGTGAGCCGGAACGTGCGCGTCCGCCCGCGGAACATGAACTCGCGCCGCGCGACCGCGACGATATTGCGCAGCGTGTTCCGCAAGGTCGGGCTCATCGCGCGACCGGCGTTGGTGTCGGGCCTGCGCCAGTGCTGCCGGAACCGGCGTCGGCGAGGTGGTGGTCCTCGGATGGTGCGCGACCGACGTGCTCAATGAAGATCTGTTCGATCGACGGGTCCGCAATGACGAACTGAGTAACTCGCTCTCCATGCTGGATCGCCGCGCTGAGGATGTCTTGCGGGTCGCGGCCCCGAACCTCGAGCTCCGTGTAGTCCTGTCCAGCTCGGACGATATCCACGCCGTCGATGTCAGCCAGCCACGGAAGGGTCGCGTCGCCGTCGACCCCGAGCCGCACCGTGCGCCTACCGGTCGATCGCCTGACGTCAAGAATCGGTCCGCCGATAACCAGCCGACCCTGGTCAATGATCACGACCGCCTCGCAGAGCTCCTCGACCATCTCCATCTGGTGGGTGGAGAAGACGAGCGTCGTATCACGTCTGCGCATCTCCCCGAAGGCCTCCTTGAGCAGGGAAACATTGACCGGGTCAAGTCCGGAGAAGGGTTCGTCCATGATCAGGACGTCGGGCTCGTGAAGCACGGCGGCGATCAACTGCACCTTCTGCTGGTTGCCTTTGGACAACTCCTCGGCCCGCCGCTTCTCGTACTCGGAGATGCGAAACCTGGCGAGCCATTCGCGCGCGCGATCCGCCGCGACCTTCCGGGGGACGCCGTAGAGCGATGCGAAGAAGACGAGTTGCTCGAGCACTTCGAGGCGTGGATACAGGCCCCGCTCCTCCGGCAGGTAGCCCCAGGTTTGGCGCGGTACGTCGGTCGTGGGTACGCCCTTCCAGGTCGCCGTGCCGCTGTCTGGCCTGAGGATGTCGAGGATGATCCGCATCGTCGTGGTCTTGCCGGCCCCGTTGGCGCCGAGGAAGCCGAAAACCTGCCCGCGCTCAACGGTGAACGAGATGCCATCGAGGGCCAATACGGGCCCGAACCGTTTCGTCAGTCCGTCAAGAACAAGTGCCATGTACGTTCAGGGTACGGGGAGCGACTAGAGCCCGCTGTACGCGTGCAGGCCACTGAACCAGAGCGATCCTGAGTAGGTCACCAAGACCATCCCAAAGCCGATGACGAGCAGAAGCGCGGCGGGGCGACCAGCCCACGACCGCTGGTTCCGCGCGTGCAGATAGATCGCGTAGATGAGCCAGGTCACCAGGGCCGCCGTTTCCTTTGGATCCCAGCCCCAGTAGCGGGACCAGGCTATGGCTGCCCACCAGGAGCCGAGGATGATCATCGTGGCGAAAATCGGGAATCCAATGATGACCGCCCGGTAGGCGACCTCATCGAGCACCTTGTGCGACGGAAGCCAGCTGAACCGATCCCCGCGACCCTGCGCCAGGTACCCGACCCCTGCCGCGAACGAGGTCGCGAAGATCCCGTAGCTGAGCATGGCCATGCCGACGTGGATCGTGAGGAGCGGGGCATTCTGGAGCGCGGGCACGAGTGGCTTGATCTCGGACGGTAGCGACGACGCATACAGCGCGAGCCCCAGGGCGACACCGATCGGCAGGAAGCCCAATGAGCGGATGGGGTAGCGGCGCGAAAGCACGAGGTAGCCGCCGATGATCGAGGCCGCGAATGCCACCGAGAACTCGAAGAGGTTGCCCCATGGCCCACGACCAACAATGATCGCCCGTAGCAGTAGCGACCCGGTCAGTGACGTAAACGCGAGAACTACTAATCCATAGGCAGCGCCGGACAACGCGGTGCCGGCGGCGAACGACGGGGGCCCGTCCGCCGCGGCGATTGCCCTGGCGCGAATGAACGAGCCCGTCGCGACCCCTGCCCAGGCAGGATGCGCAGGTTGCGGCGACAGGGCAGCGAGCGCGGCCTCGGCACGGCGTCCGTTGGCGAGCAGGACCGCGTGCCCGATGTTGGCGGCGAAACCGACCGCCAGAATGACGGTGCCGACCGTAAAGAGCAGTTGCGAGAGCGATTCCATCCGTGTCTCCGGGGCGCCGGGCAAAGCGGTTGGGGTACCCGCTCGGTCGGTTGCTAGTTGGCTTCGATGACTTGGCTGGGTTTGGCTGCGGTCCGGGTCAGGCGGCGGCCGCGCCGCCGGGCGGTGGCCCAGCCGGCTGAAGCGCCCGTCCGCGGTTTTCGATCTTGAGCACGAGCCCGCAGTTGCCGCAGGTGCCCACGGCAGCGGCCCGACCGGCCGAGCATTTCGGGCAGCGCACCAGGAGGTCGCGCTGGCAGACCTCGCAACGCGCGGCACCTGACGGATAGACGAGCTGGTCCGTCGGGCAGTAGGGCTCGCCGGACGGGTAGACGGCCTCGCCGTCCACGATCATCGCTGCGGCTGGTCCGTCGACGAGTCCCAGTTTCGCTCGCGGCGCGCGGACCGCATAGATGAACCAGCCAAGGGCAAGCAGCGAAACGAGGGGACCGACCAC
>JAQBHC010000114.1:0-3401 GCA_032128175.1 Chloroflexota bacterium
ACCTCGTCGAAGGCCATGGGCTGCTGCGAGGTCTCCCGGATGGCCGCGGCAGCTCCGAGAAGCCGGGCCGCCCGCTCGAGCCGGCCGTCGTCAACGGCCACGAAGGCGATGTTCTCGAGCTGGTTGGCGATGGCGCCGCGATGCCCGAAGTGGACCCAGCCGCCGATCGTCTCGCGGTAGAGGGCCTCGGCCTCAGCCAGCCGGGCGCCGCGTCGGAGGGCATGGGCAAGGTCACTCCGGGCCGCAAGTGCGAACCACTCGTCGCCGAGCTCGGTCGACTCGGCGATGGCGGTGTTGAACCGCGCAACGGCCTCGTCGGTCCGGCCCGCGCGCCCGAGGATCCTGCCCCGGGCCATGGCAGCTCCGGCGATGGCGACCGGACTCCCGGACCGTCGTGCCGCAGCCTCACCTCGTTCCCCGAGCACTTCGGCGGCCTGGGGGTCGAACTCGGCGATCGACGCACCGGCGAAGCTGGCCGCCACGCCGAGGAACCACCAGGCGCCGGTCTGCTCCGCCAGTTCGGCGACCTCTTCGAGCACGATCGCGATCCCCTCGCCGCCACTGAAGGCTGTGGCCAGGGCCACCCCGGCGTGGGCGTAGAGGAGGGCCTCCGGGTCCGAGCAGGCCCGGGCGAGGATCATCGCGTCCGCGGCCCACGTCGTGGCGATCGCCGCCCGGCCGCTGGCAGCCCACTGCCAGGCGGCCCCGCCGAGCAGCCGTGCGGCCAGGGCCTGATCGGCCGGGAGGGCGTCGGTCACGCCGACGGTGCGAGCACGAGCGATCTCGATCGCCGCTACCGTCCGTGCTTCGACGTCCTCTGGGGCGACTCGGACCCACCAGTATGCGAGGAGTGCCGTCGTCATCCGGACGGCCGGCCAGGGAGCCGCCTCAAGTCCCCATTCGAGCGCAGCCCCGAGGTTCTCCGCGTCGGCGTCCAGCCGGTCGAGCCAATCGACGATCTCCGGCCCGCGAAGCGGCCCTTCAGCCGCGAACGCCAGGTCGGCGAACGCCGCGAAGTGTCGGTCCGCGAGCGCCGCGACCTCGCCGGCCTCGATCAACTTCTCCCGAGCGTACTGACGGATGGTCTCGAGCATCCGATAGCGCGTCATCGGGCCGCGGTCCACGATCACGAGCGAGCGATCGACGAGCCGGGTGAGTCGATCGATCAACTCCACCCGGCCGACCTCGCCCGGGTCGTCGCCAACGATCCGGGCAGCGGCCCCGACCGTCCAGCCGCCGGCGAAGATCGACAGGCGACGAAGCAGCTTTCGGTCGCTGTCGTTCAGGAGGTCCCAACTCCAATCGATGAGCGCGTGGAGCGTCTGCTGCCGCGGCACGGCGGTCCGGCGACCACCGGCCAGGAGTCGGAACCGGTCGCCGAGCCCGAGGGCGATGTCTTCGGTGGACATCGCCGAGACGCGGGCGGCCGCGAGCTCAATGGCCAGGGGGATGCCGTCGAGGCGGCGGCAGATTTCGGCGACCGAGGTGATGTTCGACGCGTTGAGCTTGAACCCTGGATCGACGGTGCCCGCTCGCTCCGCGAACAGCCGCACCGCCTCGGTCCCGGCAGCCGCGTCAAGGTCCGCCGGGTTGGCAGGGTGCGACCCGAGACGTCCGGCCCCTGGGGTCGGGCAGGTCAGTGACAGGAGCTGGAGCACGGCCTCGCCCGGGACCGCGAGCGCCTCGCGGCTCGTCGTCAGGATCCGGAGGCGGGGCGCGACCGCGAGCAGCCGCTCCGCGACGCCGGCGACCTCGTCGACGAGGTGCTCGGCATTGTCGAGAAGCAGGAGGAGTTCCTTGTCAGCGAGGAAGGACGAGACGGTCGCCATCGCCGGGACGCCGGGGACCTCCGGCGATCCGAGCGCCCGGGCGATCTCCGAGACCACTTGCGAAGGATCACGGATCGAGGCGAGCTCTGCCAGCCAGGTCCCGTCGGGAAACCCCTCGGCGATGCTCCCGGCTGCTTCGAGCATCAAGCGCGTCTTGCCAGTCCCGCCGACCCCGATGAGGGTCACGAGGCGATGGCGTTGGACGAGCGCCTCGATCTCGCCCAGCTCCTTCTCGCGGCCGACGAACGAGGTGAGCGCCAGCGGCAGGTTCGATCGTCGGGTGCTGAGCGACCGGAGGGCCGGGAAGTCCCTGGGCAGGTCGTCGGCGACGAGCTGGTAGACCTGCTCCGGGCGGTCGAGGTCCCGGAGCCGGTGCGATCCGAGGTCGACGAGATCCGCACCACTCGGGAGCTCGTCCCGGGCGAGCACGGCCGCGACGGCAGAGGCCAGCACCTGGCCGCCGTGGCCGATTGCGAGGATTCTGGCGACGCGATTGAGGGCTGGTCCGAAGTAGTCGCCATCGCGCGACTCGGCGTTCCCGGCGTGTATCGCCATCCGCACCTTGAGCGGGCCGGTCAGACCCCAGGTCGCGTCACGGAGCGCGCGCTGCGCGCCGAGCGCCGCCTGGACGGCGGCGATCGGGCCGTTGAACGCGGCGAGCATCCCGTCGCCGGTCGTCTTCACGATCTTGCCGCCGGCCGCCTCGACGACGTCGCGCAGGATCCGATCGTGGATCGCGAGGGCGGCACCCATGACGTCGCCGTGCTCCTCCCAGAGCCGGGTGCTGCCCTCGATGTCGGTCATTACGAACGTCGAGAGCGTGGTCGTGCCCGGCTCGAGACGCGTTCCGGTGGGTGGCAGGGGCGTCTGGGTCACGGCTTCGGCACCGTTACTCGGCCCGGACGCGGTCGACAAAGCGCCCGATCCGTCGAAGTGCCTCTTCCAGTTGCTCGTAGCTCGTGGCATAGCAGGCCCGAACGTGGCCCTCGCCGGACGGCCCGAATGCCCCGCCGGGGACGACGGCCACGTGTTCCTCCTCGAGCAACCGCTGCGCGAACGTCTCGGAGTCCAGGCCGGTGGACGCGATCCTCGGGAACGCGTAGAAGGCGCCCCGCGGCTCGAAGGTCTCGAGGCCCATGGCGTTGAACCCGTCAACCACCAGACGCCGGCGCCGGTCGTATTCCGCCCGCATCCGCTCGACATCGGGTTCGCCCTCGACGAGCGCCACCAGTGCAGCGTCTTGCGCAATCGTCGGGGCGGACATGATCCCGTACTGGTGGACCTTGACGATCCCCTCGAGGATTCCGGCCGGGGCGGCCAGCCAGCCGACCCGCCAGCCGGTCATCGCATAGGCCTTCGAGAAGCCCCCCATCAGGATCGTCCGCTCCTGCATCCCGGGCAGGGACGAAAACGCTCGGTGCGTGTATGAGCCGTACGCGAGGCGATCGTAGATCTCGTCGCTGTACACGAGCAGGTCGTGGCGGACCGCAATTCGGGCCAGCTCATCCTGGATTTCCGGCGTCAGGACCGCTCCGGTCGGGTTGCACGGATAGCCAAGAAAGAGCGCCTTGG
>JAQBHC010000115.1:0-6323 GCA_032128175.1 Chloroflexota bacterium
CGGACCGTTTCCTCGCCAGCCGCATCGTTGAACTCGGCGACGACGACCTTTGAGCCCTCGGCCGCGAACATCAGCGCCGCAACCCGGCCCATGCCGGACCCGCCGCCCGTGATGATGGAAACCTTGTCCTTGAGTCGCATCGAAGTCTCCTGGCACTGTGTCGATCATCGGGTTCCGGGCGGGCCGGAATCGGGGAGTGTGCTAATCCTAGCGACCGGGCCGGTCGACCGGAGTCGCTCCGTGAATCAGGAGCGTCGCCGAGTGGCAAAAGCCCTGAGCGCGCGCTGGCGAGCGGCCAGGTGATCCACGATGGGAGCGGGATACCCGTCCGGTCCTCCGCCCTTGGCGAGCCACGGCCGATGAATGGTCGCGTCCGGCAGATGCGCGACTTCAGGAACCCAGCGCCGTGTCCAGGTTCCCTGTGGGTCGAACCGCTCGCCCTGAAGGGATGGGTTGAGAACGCGGATGAAAGGAGCTGCGTCGGGGCCGACGCCCGCCACCCAGCGCCAGCCGAGCCGGTTGTTGGCGATGTCGGCGTCGATCAGGTGCCGCAGGAAGTGCGCTTCGCCCACGCGCCAGTCCACGAGCAGGTCCTTGGTCAGGAACGAGCCGACGATCATCCGGGCCCGATTGTGCATCGTTCCGGTCGCGGATAGCTGGCGCATGGCCGCGTCCACCGTCGGAAATCCAGTCCGACCCTCGCGCCACGCATCGACGCCTACCGGGTCCTCGAGCCAGTCGATCTCCCCGCGGCTATCAGTCGTCAGGTTTGAACTCGCCGCCCGTTCGTACCACAGCAAGTGGTGTGCCCAGTCGCGCCAGGCCAGCTGCCGGGAAAAGGCGGGCGATCCCACTTCCGACATGGCCCGCCGGGCAGATAGCGTCCCGAAGTGGAAGTCAACCGAGAGGGAGCTGGTTCCGTCAACGTCCAGCCGGTGCCGGTCCATCTCATATCTGGCAGGGGCCCGCCTTGCGAACTCCCGCAGTCTGGCCAGCGCCTCGGGTCCACCCGCCGGCGGGCCGGCCGGGACCGCCTCGCTGGGGATTCCGTCGGGAACGTCGAGGCTCGTTGGAGGTCCCATCGGTTCCGACTGCGCGACGGCTACCCAGCGACGATGAAACGGCGTGAAGATCCTGACGGGCCCGGTCGCCTCGGGTTCCACGACCAACGCTCCGCTGAAGAGGCGCAGACGTAATCGTGAGCCGATCTCCTCGTCGCGCCGGAGGGCATAGGGAGTGAGTTCCCTACTCGCGTACACCTCGTCAGCGCCGACCTCCCGGACGACGCCAGGGACCACGGCGCGCGGGTCGCCTCGGCGCAGGATCAGGCGGCCGCCGATGCGTCGCAGGTCACGATCCAGGGCCCCTACGGCACTTTCGAACCGTTGCCACCGCCGCTCGCTCATCGTCCGCGACAGTGCGAGGCGATCGTCGATGACCACGAGTGGGACGATCTGTCGACCTGTCGCCACGGCGCTATTCAGGGCGGGATGGTCATCAAGCCGCAGGTCGCCGCGGAACCAAACGACAACGGGGCTTCGGTCCGATTCCATCCGCGAAACTCAGCGGGCGCGGACGAGCCCTGCGACCTCGAGGGCGGCGTCGCCGACCCGGTCGACGAGAATTCGGACATTCGAAGTGGCCGCGCCGGCGGCCGGTCCGCCGACCGCGATGACCATCCGAGGGCGGGCCTCGTGGATCGCGACGGCGACCGCATCGGCGGGATCGATGTCATCCGGAACCACCACCCCGATGACCACGGCTGCTGTTGGGCGCTCGGTGACCACGTGGACCCACGATGCAATGGGAACGTCCGGCCCGAGATACAGGACGTTCACGCCCTGTCGTCGCAGGGCCACTGCGAAGGCGAGGGTCCCGATTTCATGCCGACAACCCGGCGGGAGGCCCACAACCACCGTCGCGCCGACGCCGGGCGCACCTCCGAGATCGAACAACGCCGCAAGGCGCCGCTGAACCGAGGCGCTCGCAAGGTGCTCCGCGGCAACGTCGATGCGCCCGGCTGCCCAGGCGGGCCCGAGCGCTGCGACCGCGGGCAGCACGAGGTCGTCGACCACTGCCTCGAATGAGCCGCGCGAGAAGAACGCATCGAGGACCGAATCGATCCCGACGGTGTCGTAGCTCGCCACCACAGTGAGGAATGCCTCGACGTCCGCATGGGCGGCCACGGTGCTTGGAGGCGGCACCGGCGGTTCGATCAGCCCGGCCATGACCGCCTCGGCCGCCTGCGACGCCGCCCACCCGCCATCGACGAGCTGGCGCATGGACCGGAGGCGCGTGATCGCCTCATCGTCATAGAGGCGGTACCCACCCGGGGTGCGGATCGGGGCCACTACGCCATAGCGTCGCTCCCAGGCTCGCAGCAGGGACACGCCGACGCCGCTGCGTGTTGCAGCTTGTTTGATTGTGTACATGGTTTGTGAAGCCTACACCCGGGACGATCACCTTTGCAAACACTTGACAACTAGGAGTATGACCGACTAATGTCCGCACAGACCTTCTACAAACGGTCTACAACAACCGAGCGATTTCGCTCACCAGGCGCAGTCGGAACCAGCCGGCCGCGGCAACAAGGAGGCAACACCAGTGATGTCCAGGAAGCTTTCACGGCTCGGCGCGATCGTCGTCGCCGCCGCGACCATCGCGATTGTCGCCGGCCCGGTGGCCGCCGCTACACGCGCTCCCCTTACGGCCGTCGTCTCGGTCGACTCCACTGACGCCCCTGCGGCCGGCAAGGCGTGGGTTCGCGTGCTCCACGCATCGCCCGACGCCCCCGCCGTCGACGTCAAGGTGAACGACGCCAACGTGTTGACGAACGTCGCGTTCGGCACGATCTCTGATTACATCCCCGTCGACGCCGGCACGTACAACATCAAGGTCTGCGCCGCGGGCACCACGACCTGTGTCATCAATGCCGATCTGACCTTCGTAGTCGGAAAGAAGTACACGGTCGCCGCCACAAACCTGCTCGCTTCCATCCAGGCTCAGGTGATCGAGGACGCCGCAGTCCTTGACGCCGGCAACGCCCAGGTCCGCGTCGTCCATTTCTCCGCTGACACGCCCGCCGTGGACGTCCTTACCCAGGACGGCGCGACGACTGTCGTCGACAACCTCGCCTACCCGAACGCGACGGGCTACCTGCCGCTGCCGGCCGCCACGTACGACCTCAAGGTCTGCGCGAACGCCGACAACAGCGTTTGCCCGCTCGATCCCGCTGCCCTGACCCTCGCGGCAGGCACGGCCTACACCGTCTTCGCCATCGGCGCCCTGACGCCTGCGCCGACCGTCCCTCCGACCGACATGGAGGCCTCGTCCGTCGCGACAACGTCCTCCTCGCTTCCGATGACCGCACTGCTGATCGGTGCCGGGCTCATCACCCTCCTGGGCGCCGTGCGCCTCTCGACCCGGCGCATCGAGCGCTAGGCCAGAACCAAGTACCTGCCGCCGCCGCAAATGCGGCGGCAGTCCACCGGAGGCGCCCCTCCTCCCAGGGGCGCCTCCACTCCTCCCCGACACGAGTGAACGGCCATGACCACGTACTCGCTCTCAGCAACACAGATTGTCCCCGCGGATCTTGATCGAACCTGGGCCTTCTACTCGGACCCGGCCAATCTCCGCAGGATCACCCCATCGTCGCTTGGGTTCGAGATGCACAGCAGCTCGGAGCCGACGCACGAGGGCCAGCTCATCGAGTACACCGTCCGACCAATCGCCGGCCTGCCACTTCGCTGGCTGACCCGGATCGAAGGCGTTGACGCTCCACACACCTTCACGGACGTCCAGCTCCGCGGCCCATATCGTCGCTGGGTCCATACCCACACCTTCACGCCGGTTGACGGTGGAACACGCGTCGATGACAGAATCGAGTACGAACTCCCGCTCGGCCCGCTGGGCAGCATCGCCCATCGCCTGGCCATCAGGTCGCAGCTCGCATCGATCTTCGCCTTCCGGGATGCTGTTACCCGCGCCATCTTCGAGCCGGCTCCGGCCATCAGTCCGGATGAGGATGAGGTCACGGTGGCTGTCGCCGGAGGCACCGGCTTTGTCGGTTCGGCCATTGCCAGGGAACTCCGTCGTCGCGGCCGGCGAGTGATCGTGCTGTCGTCACGCGGCGAGGTCGCTCGTGGAGCGCTCCCTGACGACATCGAGATCCGGCAGGCCGACGTCCGAAGCAGCGTGGGTCTTGGGGAGGCACTCGCCGGCGTCGATCAGCTCGTGATCAGTCTCGCGTTTCCGGGCTCCCCGATCGAGCGACCCCGCTACGGTGAGACGTTCATGGAGGTCGATGCCGCGGGTACCGAACGCCTGGTTGCCGCCGCACAAGAAGCTGAGGTGGCCCGAGTCCTGTATGTGTCCGGCGCCGGTGCGGCGCCCGACGCGAAGCGCCATTGGTTTCGAGCCAAGTGGCGGGCTGAGGAGGCCGTCCGCAAGTCGGGGATCAGTTGGTCGATCATTCGTCCGACCTGGGTCTTCGGACCCGGCGACGTGTCCCTGAATCGGTTCCTGGGCTTCGCCCGGCTCCTGCCATTCGTACCGATGACCAACTTCGGCGGGCAGCGGCTGGCCCCGATCTTCATCGACGACGTGGCGGGGATCTCCGCCGACGCACTCGCGTCGGAGGCCGGACGTGACCGTGTCTTCGAGGTCGGTGGGCCGGAGACCCTGTCGATGCGCCAGATCATCGGTCGGGCACTTGCCGTCGCCGGAATCCGCCGGCCGATCATGCCCGCCCCGGCTCTCCTCATGAAGCTCGTGGCATGGCCGATGCAGCTACTCCCCAGGCCGCCGCTGACTCGTGACGCGGTGGACTTCATCAACCAGCCGGCCACCGTGGACACGGCTCCCCTTCAGGCGATGCTACCGCGTCGCCTCACACCCCTCGATGAGGGACTCGCTTCGTACCTGGGGCCAACAGCCCCGGGAGCTACCTCAATCACGTTCGCCTGAGGCCAATTCACGGCCAAACGGACACCGCACCGCTATACGCCCGGAAGTCTGTGCGCATACCGTACGTACTCCGCACTCATGAAAGGATCGGACCCCATGTCAGCGATTGCCATACCCATCGACCGCGCTCGGTCCTTATCGCGCTGGAATCGCGTCCTCGCGTTTCTCCATGGAGCGCAGTTCCTGGCAATGATCGCGGCCGCCAGCACCGTGGCCGTCTTCGCGCCATTCGTACCGACGGTCAAGCCGATCCTCGAAGCCGGAACGTTCGTCGGGATCGAGCAGACCCAGGTGCAGCTGTTCTCCATTCCGCTGGCCTGGTTCATCGCCTCGTTCCTCGCCATGAGTGCGATTGCCCACGCCATTGCCGGTTGGCCGCTCCGTGGCCGGTACGAGGCGTGGCTGGCCCGTGGCATGAACCCGCTCCGGTGGGTCGAGTACTCATTCAGCAGCACGGTGATGATCGTCGCCATCGCGTACCTGTCGTTCATCAAGGACCTTCCGGCGCTGGTGGCGATCGCGGGCTGCAACGTCGCCATGATCCTCTTCGGATGGAGCATGGAGGCGGCCAACGAGGGCCGTCGCGACAACCCGGACTGGAAGCACTACATCTTTGGCAGCATCGCCGGGATCATGCCCTGGATCGGGATCTTCTCGATCCTCGTCGCGTACGGTGCCCAGACGGACCTTCCGTCCGATGCCGGCATCCCTGCGTTCGTCTACGTGATCGTTGGCACGCTCTTCGTCACGTTCAACATCTTCGCGATCACCATGGTCCTCCAGTACAGGAAGATTGGGCCGTGGCGTGACTACCTCGTCGGCGAGAAGACCTACATGGTCATGAGCCTCGTCGCGAAGTCACTGCTGGCGTGGCAGGTCTTCAGCGGGACGCTCCGCCCGGGCGGCTGACCGTGGCTGGACGGCCCGGGGCATCACGCCCGCGCGGTGGTGGCATCACGCCCGCACGGCGTCCGCTCGTATGCCTGGATCTGATGGTCTGTGCCAAATCCTTGAGCCGATGCTCGTCGCGGTAATACGAAACGCTGCTCCAGCGATGTGCGCGCCCGCGGGCGCCTCCCGGAACCCTCTCGGCTGGCAGATACAGCGCCAGATCGACTTCGTATCACCGCGATGGGCATCACATAAGAGAGAACCCCGACGGGCCCGATTTCGCGCATACGATCGCGTGCCGGGACCCTCCGGCTCAGCCTCGCTCGAGATACCGCTCGCGATCCCAGTCGTGGACGACCGAGTCGTACAGATCCTGCTCCACGCGCGCGGCGTTGAGGTAGTGATCGACGACATCCTGGCCGAAGATCTCGACCGCAGCCTCGGACTTTTCGAGCGCCTGGATCGCC
>JAQBHC010000116.1:0-3549 GCA_032128175.1 Chloroflexota bacterium
GCCCCAGGAGCTCAGCGGGAAAGAGCCGCTCCACGAGGTCGTAGACGCGAAGGTTGCCCTGCCGCCGCGAGATTCCGAGGACCCCGGCTTCGGCGAGCGCCTCGAGGACGGCGCGCACCTGGTTCGTCGGCCGCCAGTACCACTCGATGGCGGAACGCGGTCCCACCTCTCGCGGAAGCAGCGGGCCGCCGTCGCGGATCCGAGCGATGAGTTCCTCGACCAGCGGGGCATGCTCGTCGAACGTTCTGCCTGAGTGTTCAGCTTGGAACCGATCCCAGGTCAGCCGATACCACGGGAGTTCCGCTGTCGGCACGATCGAGAGCTGCTTGTTGTAGGTCTCGTACAGGACTCGGTCCTCATACAGCCAGCGATCCGTCCACTCGCGCCGGTATCCCGCGATCCGCGCGAGCAGAACGAGATCGTGGTTGCGGCCGGCGATCTCGAGCGGATCGAACTGGAGTGACCCCACCCGATCCATGACCCGAAGCACGCTTTCCGGCTCGGCCGGAAGCGCCCGCGGCGGCGCCAGGAGATGGCGCAGGACGAAGAATCGACGGGCGACGGCGCGACTCAGATGTGGGACAGGATCGGTCATCTTGAGGATGGTATGTGTCGAGCACCAGGCAGGGCGTGGATCTGCGCCACACCCGGCCTGCTCGCTCGTCCCGCGATATAGTCGGCATGCGATTCGCGGGATGCAACTCCGCGAGCCCATCAGAGGAACAAACGGCCATGCTCCTTCGATTGACGGACATCCTCCGCGACGTCGCCCGCGGCGGCATCGCGGGTGTCATCGCGGGGATCGTCATCGGCGGCCTCGGTGGGCGCGTTGTGATGACGCTGGCGGCGCTGCTCAACCCTGACGCCACCGGATTGCGCACCGAAAACGGCGAGTTGATCGGCTCCTTGACCGTGAACGGCACGCTCGCCTTGATGTTCTTCGGGGGCATGTTCGGCGGGATGGTCGCCGGCATCGTCTGGGTGATCATGTCGCCGTGGCTGCCGGGATCCGCGTTGCGCCGACGGCTGCTCGCCGGCCCGCTCGCGGTCGCAATCGGCGGCTTCTTCCTGGTCAACGCGGAGAACCGGGACTTCTCGATCCTCCAGAGCGACGCGCTGATCGTCGCGCTATTGCTCGGACTCATTGCAATCCTCGGCGTGGCCGTTGCGTGGCTCGACGACGTCCTCGAGGTTCGGCTTCCGCGGGTCGATCCGGGGCCGGATCGCCGGCCGAGCAATCTCTTGCTGATCTACGGCGTCGTCGCCGGGATTGGGCTGCTGTTCGTGCCGAGCGTGGTTGGCTTCCTGTTCTCGGGGGAGCCATGCGACTGCGCCTTCCCGCTGGTCTACCTTGGCTGGACGCTGGTCTTCATCGGGGTCGTCACCGTGGATTGGTGGGCCATTCACGTCGCGACCGGTCGCGCGGATCGCCCGTGGGTCCTCATCGCCGCGGGTCGCCTGGGCGTCATCGCAGCCGCGATCGCTGGGGCCGGGCATCTCATTCCTCAGATCATGACGATCCTCAGCGCAGCCTGACCTCGCGGCCCGTCAGCTGACGGCGGTCAGCGCCTCGATGAGGCGATCGATGAACTCGGATTGGGATCGATTGACTCGCCTGCGTGCCTCGACCAGGGAGAACCAGGCGACGCGGTCGATCTCCGGAAACGACTGCACCCGGTCCGAGCCTGGCGGCCAGCTCATCTCGAACGTGTTCGACACGGACTGGTCCGGGTCGAGGTTCCCCTCGACGGCCCAGCAGTGAACCCGCTTGCCGCTTGCCTGAACGACGCCTCCGAGGTCCAACGGTGGTGCTGCCGGATTTCGCGCGACCGCGGCTACGGAGTGCCCCGTCTCCTCCTCGAACTCTCGAAACGCGGCGGTCAAGGGTTCGTCGTCGTCCGCGAGTTCGCCCTTCGGGATCGTCCAGTGGCCCAGGTCCAGGCGCGAGAAGAATGGACCGCCCGGGTGCCCGAGGAGTACTTCAATCTCGCCATCGACTCGCCGATACAACAGGATCCCGGCGCTCACCTTCCGCGTCATCCCGGCATCGTCGCATAGGCCGGCGCAGGCGGCGGCGCCCGACCCTCGGCGCCCTTCCGCGTCCTGACCTGTCTCCCGTTGACGCTTTCGGCGCTAATCCCCATAATCTGACTCGGGATTAGAATTCGGCCCCACAGAGACGTGCGTCGCGTCGCCATATGGACGCAACCGGAAGCAGCCGGAGACCAAATGACCACCACTCGCGAGCTCGTAGCCGACCGCCGCGACCAGTATGCCTTCCACGATGACATCGTCTACCTCAAGGAGACGAAGCGTGGGCTGACGCGCGATACCGTCGAGGAGATCAGCCGGTTCAAGAACGAGCCCGAGTGGATGCTCGAGTCGCGCCTGCGCGCCTACGACCATTTCCTGAAGCGCCCGATGCCGGTCTGGACGGACGGTCTGGACAAGATCGCATTCGACAAGATCGTCTACTACCGCAAGCCGTCCGAACGCGAAGAGAAGTCGTGGGACGACGTTCCCGAGCAGATCAAGGCGACATTCGAGAAGCTCGGCATCCCTGAGGCGGAGCGCAAGTTTCTGGCCGGCGTCGGGGTCCAGTACGACAGCGAGGTCGTCTACCACTCCGTCAAGGAAGAGCTGTCCAAGCTCGGCGTGGTCTTCATGGGCACCGACCAGGCACTGATCGAGTATCCCGAGATCTTCCGCAAGTACTACGGCACGATCGTGCCGCACGAGGACAACAAGTTCTCGGCCCTCAACGGTGCGGTCTGGTCGGGCGGCTCGTTCGTGTACGTCCCGCCGGGCGTCGAAGTACCGTTGCCGCTGCAGGCCTACTTCCGGATCAACGGTGAGAACACCGGCCAGTTCGAGCGGACGCTGATCGTCGTCGACGAGGGGGCCAAGGTCCACTACATCGAGGGCTGCACGGCCCCGATCTACGCGACGGACTCGCTCCATGTCGCGGTGGTCGAGGTGGTTGCCCTGCCCGGCTCGCAGGTCCGCTACACAACGATCCAGAACTGGTCCAACGACGTCTACAACCTCGTCACC
Organism: Chloroflexota bacterium; assembly: GCA_032128175.1. Lineage (GTDB taxonomy): Bacteria > Chloroflexota > Limnocylindria > Limnocylindrales > CSP1-4 > UBA5189. The sequence continues at coordinate 3,055 of JAQBHC010000116.1, forward strand.
AAGCGGGCCCACGCCCACACCGGCGCCAAGGTCGAGTGGATCGATGCCAACACCGGATCCAGGAAGACGGTCAAGTACCCGTCCATCTACCTGCGCGGCGAAGGCGCCAGCGCCGACATCATCTCCGTCGCGGTGGCCGGGCGTGGCCAGCACCAGGACACCGGCGCAAAGGCGATCCACCTCGCCCCGAACACGACCTCCCGGATCGTCTCCAAGTCCGTTTCCAAGGATGGCGGCCGAGCGACGTACCGCGGCCACCTCAAGGTTGCGCCTGGTGCGACCGGCGTCGTGGCCTCCGTCCGCTGTGACGCGCTGATGCTCGACGACGAGAGCCGGAGCGACACGTACCCGTACATCGACATCCAGGAAGACGACACCACCATGACCCACGAGGCCACCGTGGGCAAGGTCAGCCAAGAGCAGGTGTTCTACCTGATGAGCCGGGGCCTCACGGAAAATGAGGCGACCAACCTGATCGTGCAGGGCTTCCTCGAG
>JAQBHC010000117.1:0-3472 GCA_032128175.1 Chloroflexota bacterium
CCGCTGATCGCGGGCGCGTTCGATCCCGGCGGCATGGGCTGGCTGCTCCCCTACGGCGGATCCATCGCCCTTGGCATCCTCGCCGTCCGCCGGCGCTCGAGCACCTTCGATCGATCGATTCGCTCCGCGCCGCCGCGCTAACGCGGCTCGCCCAGAATGACGCGGATCGCCGCGTTCGTCCGTTCGGCCACAGCGACAGCCGCTTCGGCCTCCTCCCACGTTGGGTCCTCGTCACCCGTGGGGTCCGTCACGTACCGCGTGCCCCGCGCGGCCGCGCTCAACTCCGCCAGCTCCGAGAGGGACGCACCCAGCTCAATGTCTCCGGGCAAGACCGCCGCGAGAGCCACGAGGTTGTGCGTGAACGGTGGCTCGAGGCCTCGCGAGATCAGGATCGCCTTCATGGCCTTCTCGACGGTCTGCTGGGCATGGAAGCAGGCCGCCCATGGGTCCATGTCGGGACCCCGTTGCAGGACGATCGACGCGAGTGCGAGGTCCGTCCTCGCCTTGGTCATCCAGCGCCTGACCGACTCGATCCGGCGATCAGCTTCGGACATACAAGGTCCTGCCCTCGCTCAGGATCGAGGCAAGATCGGTGCCATCGAGCTCCGTGCCCGGACGGACATCCTCCGGATGCGCCACAACGACATCCGTCCCGAGGGGAATCCCTGCCAGCGACGCGTAGATCGCGGCCTCAGCAAGCCGTCGCTGCGTCCGGCCTGGAATCACCACCAGGAGGTCCGCGTCACTGTCCGCGCGAGCGTCGCCGCGCGCCTGTGACCCGAACAATACGATTCGGTCCGGGTGGAATCCGCGAACGATCCGCCGCTTGATGATCGGCAACCAGCGCCGTGCCAGCGGGGTCAGGGGCAGGTCAGCCAGGGCAGCCGCGCGGCGGGGCCCGCTCGTGACTCGATAGTCCGCAACCGCCTCGCGAGACCACAGCCGTCCGCGGGCAAGGTTCGCGACGGGCTCGGGAAAGTCCGCCCTGCTCGCCCAATCACGAACGAAGTTCGACGGCCGGACCCCGACGAGAGCGGCGGCTTCGGCGGTCCCCACCAGATACTCCGGGCGACGCTCGCTCATGGCGCGAATGATAACGCACCTATCAATAGAGACACTCATCGAGGGTCGCCTCCCTGACACGCGATCGGGCGCGGGACCTTTGACTCTGGTCGGGCCTGAATTCGGCGGTCACGATCACCGTCATCCGGATCACGCCGATCGAGGGCGAAGAGCCGCCTCGTTGCCGGCCCGTTCGATCCCGGCGGTGGCGGCTGGCTCCTTTCCTGCGGTCCAACGCTCGCGCTGGCCGTCATTGCGTGGCGCCGGTTCGCGGGGCGGAGACGTCGCGAGTGATGCTTTCCTGGCGGCCCACGCCAATGCCGAGCGGCAACTCGGTCAGGCGGATGTCGGCGCCGAAGGATCCAGCGTGGCGGATGAAACCCTGGGAGACACCACCCGTAGACTGCGAACTGTGAAGTACTGGGTCGCCAACACCGACCACTCCTGGTTCAGGTACCTCGCATCGCTCGCGCCGATCGACGAGGTCAACTTCTGGCAGCCCAACAAGGTCCGCCCGGTGACCCTATCTACGGGCGCGCCGTGGTTGTTCAAGCTGCACGTCAGACAGGGCGGCTTCGTGGTCGGTGGCGCCTTCTTTGCGCATTACACGACCTTGACCCCCCGGCTGGCCTGGGACGCATTCGGCCAGTCCAACGGGGCGACGGACTTCGATGCCTTCATCCGGCTGGTCGCCGGGTACAGCGAGCGTCGTCTCGACGCGCTCAGCACCCAGATCGGCGTGTCAGTCCTGGTCCAACCGTTCTTCCTTCCGCAGGACCTGTGGATTCCGCCGCCCACGGACTGGTCCTCGAACCTCACCCGCGGCAAGTCGTATGACACCGAGCAGGGCGAGGGGCAGCTCCTGTGGGAGCAGGTGGTACAGGCCCGCGCGGCGGTCCCAGCTCCGACGCCCACTGTTTCAGACGGTCCCGGACCAGCCTACGGCAGGCCCGCGCTCGTGTACCCGAGGCTGGGTCAGGGTGCGTTTCGGGTTATGGTCACGGACGCGTACGAGCGCCGGTGCGTCGTCACGGGCGAAAGGACGCTGCCCGTTCTGGAAGCTGCTCACATCAAGCCGTACAGCCTCGTTGGCGCTCACGAGTTGTCCAACGGGCTTCTCCTGCGATCGGATCTGCACACGCTCTTCGATCTTGGCTACCTGACGGTCATGCCGATGGACCTGCGAGTTCGCGTTAGCAAGCGGATCCACGAGGAGTTCGAGAACGGCCGGGAGTACTACGAGCTCGATGGTCGCCAAGTCCGCCTGCCCCAGGCGCCGTACCCCCAGCCATCAAACGAGATGCTCGACTGGCACTCCCAGATGGTCTTCCGCGGGTAGCGCGTTCAAGCCCCGCATCTGTCCGAGGCGGCGGTCAGGAGACTGAGCGTCAGCTCCCGATCTGGGCCAGGTGCTCCTCGTCGTGGTCGAGGGCGATGCGCATGAGCTCGGCCACGTCGAGCACGCCGAACGTGTCGTGGCGGCCCGTGCGGGTCCAGCCGTCGTCGCCGAGCGCGTCGAGGACGGCGATGGTCTCCGCCCGGTGCTCGGCATACGCCGCGAGCGCTCCCTCGAAGGTGGCGTCACCCGGCCCGGACCACAGCCCGGGCTCCATCCACGGCCAGTGCGGGAAGGTCTCGGTCGCGAGCGCCTTGAGCCGCGGCCGCCAGACCTCCTCGTCCACGGCCGCAAGGTGCAGGACGACCTCGCGAGCCGACCATTCGCCGGGGGCCGGTGCGGCATCGGGTGCAGTGGACGAGCCTCGCGCCGCCGCAGCGGCCCGCTCAGGCACGGACGCGAGGCCGTCACGCAACGCCTGCTGGTCCGGGGTCACGCGGGCACGCCGCTCTCACGGTCGAGCACCCCGGCGAGCGCGGCCAGGTACTCGCCCCGCCAGGCTTCGGTCGATTCGACCTGGTTGAACGTGTAGACATGGAGGTCGATCACCCTGGCCGCGGGATCCGTGATCACCGGGACCAGCTTCTCGAGGAGCCCGGTCGGACGGTAGATGCCGCCGGAAGACAGCAACTCACCCACGAATCGAACGTTCTTCGAGAGGAACCGTCCCGTGTCCTTGACGCCGATCCGGGCGCTGATCGAGAGCAGTTTCGGGATCTCCGCGACGCCCGGGATGCCGATCTTGACCGGCAGCGCGATCCCCTCGGCGCGCCGAGCCGCGATGAACGTCCGAATCGCGACAGCATCGAAGCACAGCTGCGTCGTCATATATGACGCGAACGGCGCCTTGTCACGCAAAGCCTGAAGGAGCGCCGGCTCCGGGATCACGGCGTGACCCTGTGGATAGCACGGGACGCCGATGTCGCTCGGCCCGTTGCCGAGTTCGGCCATCGCACGCAGCAGCGACAGGCCGTCGAGATACTCACCAGGATCCTCGGCGTCACCCCCGACCAC
>JAQBHC010000118.1:0-51716 GCA_032128175.1 Chloroflexota bacterium
TCGAGCTCGTCGGGGCCACGACGGTCAACGGCAACACTGCCGTTCACAACTGCACCGAGAACACGCTCCGCGTCCTTGACTGGATCGGGATGTCGCACATCCCGGTGCACCAGGGCATGACCCGGCCGCTCGCCCGTCAGCAGATGACCCAGGTCAACCCGGCAACCCGGATCCATGGCGACCTCCTCGATCTGCCCGTCGCCACGACGGCCGCGCAGCCTGGCCACGGCGTTGACTGGCTGATCGACACCTACCTCACCTCGAACGGCGATATCACCCTCGTCCCCGTTGGACCGCTCACGAACATCGCCACCGCGATCCAGAAGGAGCCGCGGATCCTCGAGTTGATCCCGGAAATCGTGATCATGGGCGGCGCCCACGATCACGGGAACTCCACGGCGTCCGCCGAGTTCAACATCTGGCTCGATCCGGAAGCGGCCCGGATCGTGGTCAACTGCGGACGGCCGATCCGGATGCTTCCGCTCGATGCGACGCATCGCGCCCTCGTCTCCCTGGAAGACTGCCGCACGCTCCGTGCCCTCGGCACGCCGGCCGGCGAGGCAGCGGCTCGCTTCGTGGAGAAGCGGATCGAGGGTTATGACGCCACGCAGCCCATGCATCGGGCCAATGCGGCGCCCGTCCACGACGCGCTGGCCGTGTGTGCGGTCATCGACCCCACCGTGATCACGACCCAGCACATCCCGGTCGACGTCGAGACGGACGCGGAGCTGTCGGTCGGCCGCACGGTCTGCGACTTCCGCTTCCGCAGCCGGAAGCCGGCCAACGTGCATTTCGCCATGGATGCCGACGAATCGAAGTTCGTGCGCATGCTCGTGGGCATCCTCGGACGGACCGCCTGAGCAACGCTTACGGGCGCCAGCGGCCGAGGCCAGCACGGTCTCGCCCGGCCCGCTAGATTCAGGGCATGCCGTTCCGAGCCGATCCGTGGCTGCACGTCATTGCCGGCTGCATGTCCTCGGGCAAGACCGATGAGCTACTTCGTCTCCTGCGCCGCGCCGAAGTTGCGCGCCGGCGGATCCTGCTGGTCCGACCCGCGATCGACGACCGGACGCCGGGCGAATACGCCGAGAGTCGGTCCAAGGCCCGCTTCCCGTCGGTCCTGGTGAATCGCGACGAGCCATCGGGCGTGCTCGCGCTGGCTCGTGAGCGCGATGCCGACATGGTCGGGATCGAAGAGGGCCAGTTCTTCGACGGTCAGCTCGTTGACGTGGTCCTCGCCCTGCGCGACAGCGGGCGCCACGTCATCGCGAGCGGCCTCAACCTCGACTTCGCCGGACGGCCGTTCGGTCCGATGCCTACTCTGCTGGCCCACGCCGACGCGGTGACGATGCTCACCGCGATCTGCGTCGTGTGCGGCGATCCGGCAACCCGGACCCAGCGCCTGGTCGGCGGTCGGCCCGCCGCTATCGATGATCCACTGGTCGTGATCGGTGGCTTCGACGATGCAGCGGCCGAGACGTACGAGGCGCGCTGTCACAGGCATCACGAAATCGGCGCGGCTCGCGGACGCGGCGAGGCTGCATCGAGCGAGCCTGCCGATCGATCAGTCCGGAGTCCGTCTACTCGATGATCCCGTCGTGCTCCAGGCGCCAGATCGTCAGGATGTCGTGCGCCGTGATCCAGACTGCGCTGTCGTCGGCCGCGACACTGCCGCTTCCGGCGCTGGGCGTGTAGCGCGCCACGATCGCGTTGGTGGCCGGATCGATTCGGAACAGCAGAGTGCGGCTACCGCGGAGCCAGACGTAACCACCCCCGACCGCGATGTCGCCGCCGAGAACCTGTTCGCCGAGCTTGATCGTCGCCACGACGGCGTTGGTGGTGGGATCGACCCGGCTCACCGTTCCGTCGAGCTGGTCCATCGTCCATAGCGCGCCTTCCCCGACCGCGATGAACTGTGGCTGGTCACCGACCGCGATCGTCGCGACGATCGCGCCCGTCGCCGGATCAACGCGGTAGATGCTGTCGAGCGTCGGGTCGGAAACCCAGACCGAACCAAGGCCCGCGCGTACCGCGGTCGGCGACCCTGGAATCGGGAAGCGGCCCGTCACCGAATTCGTGGCCGGGTCCACGCGAACCAATTCGCGACTGAGCTCCCCGGAGATCATCCAGACCGCGCCCTCGCCCGCGCCGATCGAGGCCTCGGAATCTGGGCCGTGGCCGCCGATGTCGATGAACGTGACGGCACCCGACAGCGAATCGATGCGCGCGAGGCCGGCGCCTTCGCATGTCGCCGTCCAGACCGAGCCGAAACCGGCGTCGAGTGCCTCGCAGGAATCGCCGAGGATCGAGTATGAGTCAATGAGCTCCCCGGTCGTGCCGTCGAATCGCCCGATGCCCCAACCGACGCCGGAGACAAACGCGTACCCATCGGCCAGTACGATGAAGTCCGGGCTCGGCCGGGCGTCGATGCGGGTCGCCGTGGTCAGGTTCAGGTCGATCGGATGGGGGAGCACGAGCGTTGGCTCGGGGGTCGAGCCTGGTGTCGCTGTGGCCGTGGCCTGAGCCGGTGACGCGGCCGGGGCGGAAGCCGCCGGCGTCCCCGCGGGTCCGGGGCTCGTGACCGGGGCACTGGACGTGCACGCACCCAGCGCAAAGAGCAGCCCAAGAACTGCGCCGATCGAGCGGTGCGTGTGCATCTGTCCTCCCGTCCGGAGGGCCGACCGACCCATCAGCGAGCAGTATGCCCCGACGTCTCCGATCCCACGCCGCACCAGCCTCCGCCCGGCTCGTCGCTTGACAGGAACCGTTGACTACGCAACTATTTGCGTCTTCACGCAAACATACCGGAGCGAGGCAGGACCGCGGCCTCGCGCAAACAACCGGGCATCTCGCGGCCGCGAGTCAGGACAGGTTTCGTGCCCGCTATCACCGTTGACGACATCACCGTCCTCCCCCGGATCGCAGACCCGGACCCGCTCGTGGCACGGCAGCGCGCTGTCCAGAGCGTCACGGTCGCGCCCAAGGGCTACGAGGGCGAGGGGTTTCCGGTCCGGCGCGCGTTCGCCGGCGTCGATTTGGCCGACCTCGACCCATTCATTCACCTCGACCAGATGGGTGAGGTGGACTACGCACCCGGGGAGCCCAAGGGCACGCCCTGGCACCCACACCGCGGGTTCGAGACGGTCACCTACATGATCGACGGGACCTTCGAGCACAGCGATTCGAACGGTGGCGGCGGCGTGATCACCAACGGTGACACGCAGTGGATGACGGCCGGCGCGGGGATCCTCCACATCGAGAAGCCCCCGGAATGGCTGGTCGTGAAGGGCGGGCTGTTCCACGGGTTCCAACTCTGGGTCAACCTGCCGGCGGCGGAAAAGTTCTCGGCGCCGCGCTACCAGGACATTCGTGCCGCGGAGGTGGGCCTCGCCACAACCCCGGATGGCGGCGCACTCGTGCGCGTCATCGCGGGCGACCTTGGCGGCCTGTCTGGCCCGGGGTCCACGTACACGCCGATGACCCTGATCCATGCGACGCTCAGTCCCGGCGCCCGGCTATCGGTGCCGTGGCGCGCCGATTACAACGCTTTGGCCTATGTCATGGCCGGTCGTGGAACAGTCGGCGATGCCGGCGCGGCTCGGGCCGGGGGACAGGGCGGGTCGAGTTTCGGGTTCGGATCCGAGGCGGTGCCGGTTGAAACGGGCCAGCTGACGGTCTTCGGTCCCGGCAATGCGCTGACGATTTCGGCGCTCCCGCTCGGCCGCCAGGAGGCGCGGAGCCCCAACCTCGATGTCCTGATCCTGGGTGGCCGCCCGATTCGGGAGCCGGTCGCCTGGATGGGCCCGTTCGTGATGAACACGCGCGACGAGCTGATGCAGGCCGTGGCCGATTATCAGGCTGGCCGCCTCGGCACGATCCCCGCGATCCACGGTGCTCCAACGACGATCCAGGAGGCGTAGCCGCGAGCCGTCAGGCGATCGCCCAGTCCTCGATGGTCCAGCCACGCCGTTGCGCCTGACGGCGAAGTCGAGGGTCTGGCGTGACCACGCGGGGCAGCCCGACTCGTTCCAGGAGCGCGATATCAGCGTGGCTGTCCGTGTAGAAGTAGCTCGCGTCGAGGTCGATGTCGTGCTCCGCGGCGAAGCGCTCCGCGAGTGAAACCTTGCCATCTCCCGCGCACGCCGGCGCGACATGACGGCCGGTGAGCAGCCCGTCGACCTCCTCGAAGACGGTGCAGACCACGTACTTGATCCCGAGCATGTCCGCCAACGGCTCGAGCGTGTAGCGCGTGCCCGAAGACATCAGGGCGACAATGTGGCCGGCCTCGAGATGCTCCTGGACGCGGGTCCGCCCGGTAGGGCGAACAAAGCGGGCCATCTCGGCTTCAAACCACTTCCGCATCTCCGACTCCGCTCGCGCGACGGGCGTACCGGCGTAGGCCGTCGCGACCCTCGCGATCAGGGATTCCTGATCGACCACCAGCACGCGGTAACGCATCATCCAGAACGCGGCGCGGAGCATGTCCATGGTCGAGAGAAGACCAGCCCGGCGCTGGTGTCGGGCCCACTGGAGGCCCGTGTTGGCGTCGAGCAACGTGTGGTCCACGTCAAAGAACGCCGCGACTCGAGTTTCCAGCATCGGCGAAGGGTACGCCACTCCGGGACTCAGCGGTGCAGCCGCACTGAACCACAGGCGCAGCACGCGGACGGAGGCGGGCTCGACCGGGGGTGTTGCGCGCCTAGACGATGAGCTGAAGCACCTGCCCGGAATTCACGGTGAGGGCGTAGGATGCCCCAAAGAACATTCCCCGATCGAACTGCGCGGGAGAGACCGTCGGGACGCCCACCGAGTGGTGTGCTGACCGGCGGCGCCGACGGAGCAACGGCCCGGAACCTCTCAGGCAACAGGGACCGCGTAGTGATGGGGACGCTGGAGAGCGCTGATGACGGGAGCGATCCCGCCAGAGCGCGCCGACGGAGGAACTCGTGGTCGCATGGCGCGGCCCGAGGACGCTCTCAGGCACCAGGACAGCGGGGCACCTGAGGAGGTGCTGCGCCGATGCCTGAGACGCAACGTGAGCTTGAGTTCGCCGATCGGCACATCGGGCCAGACGAGGCCGACGTCGCGGCGATGCTCAGCGCGATCGGGCAGGCGTCCCTCGACGACTTGATTCGCGCCACCGTCCCGGCGGCGATCCTGCGGGACCGGGATCTGGATCTTCCGACCGCCCGTTCGGAATTCCAGGCACTCGACGATCTTCGCGCGATGGCGGCGGCGAACCGGCCCCTCCGATCCATGATCGGGATGGGCTATCACGACACAATCACGCCGCCGGTAATCCAGCGGAACGTCCTCGAGAACCCAGCCTGGTATACGGCCTATACGCCGTACCAAGCGGAGATCGCCCAGGGGCGCCTCGAGGCGCTGATCAACTTCCAGACCGCGATCTGTGACCTGACCGGGATGGAGATCGCCAACGCATCGCTTCTCGATGAGGGAACCGCAGCCGCCGAGGCGGTGACGCTTGCCCACACCATGTCCGGCGTATCGGACGGCAACCTCGTCCTCGTCGATGCCGACACCCATCCCCAGACCATTGCCGTCCTCCGCACGCGAGCAGAGCCGCTGGATATCACACTCGTCGTTGCACCGCCGGCCAAACTCCTCGCTCGGGCCGCGGCGCCTCAGGAGGGAGAGCGCCCGTACGCGATCCTGCTCTCCAATCCTGGTTCGTCCGGCGCGGTGCGTTCGCTCAAGGCAGACATTGACGCGGCCCATGCCGCCGACTTGCTCGTGATCGTGGCCACGGACCCGCTGGCGGCCGTGCTCCTCGAGAGCCCCGGAAGCCAGGGTGCCGATGTCGTGGTCGGGAGCAGCCAGCGATTCGGCGTCCCGATGGGCAACGGCGGGCCGCACGCTGCGTTCATGGCAACGCGCATGACCTTCAAGCGTGCCCTCCCCGGGCGTCTGGTGGGCGTATCAGTCGATGCTGACGGGGCTCCGGCATACCGGTTGACGCTCCAGACCCGTGAGCAGCACATCCGTCGCGAGAAGGCGACGTCGAACATCTGCACCGCGCAGGTCCTGCTCGCCGTGGTCGCCAGCATGTACGCCGCGTGGCACGGGCCTGACGGCCTTCGCGCCATCGCCGAACGGGTCCATCGACGCGCCGCCGCCCTCGCCGACGGGGCGCAGAGCGTGCCCGGCCTCACGCTGCGAAGCGCGCACTTCTTTGATGCCATCGCCATGGACGTGCCCACCGAGGCGACGGCGGACGCGCTGATGTTGGCAGCTGCCGCGGCCGGGTACGAGTTGCGTCGGCTTGACGCCACCGGGATCGGCATCGCCTGCGACGAGGCGACGACCGAGGAGGACGTCGCGAACGTCCTGGCGGCGCTCGGGTCAGCGGTGCCGAGTTCCGCCAGCGTGGCGGAGATGAGCGCGCTCTCGCTGCCCGCCGAGGACCGACGGACCGACCCGATCCTCAGCCACCCGGTGTTCTCGCTCTATCGCTCCGAAACGGAGATGCTCCGCTACCTGTTCCGGCTGGCCGAGAAGGACGTGACGCTGACTCGGTCGATGATTCCGCTGGGCAGCTGCACGATGAAGCTGAATGCCACGACCCAGATGATGGGTATCGGGCTCCCCGGGTTCGCGCGCGTTCACCCGTTCAGCGACCCGTCCCGGCTGCCGGGGTATGCGCAACTTTTCGCCGATCTCGATGCCTGGCTCGCCGAGATCACCGGCTTCGCCGAGGTCAGCCTGCAGCCTAATGCCGGGTCACAGGGCGAATTCTCGGGACTGCTGGCCATTCGCGGCTGGCACGCTTCACGCGGAGACACGAACCGTCGCGTCTGTCTTATCCCGGCCTCGGCGCACGGTACCAACCCCGCCAGTGCGGTGATGGCCGGCTTCCGCGTCGTCGTTGTGGCCACGGACCCGCTCGGGAACGTCGATCTGGACGACCTCCGAACGAAGATCTCGTCCAACGCGGCAGACCTCGGTGCGCTGATGATCACCTACCCGAGCACCCACGGCGTGTTCGAGGAGTCGATCGTCGAGATCTGCCGGCTCGTCCACGAGGCCGGCGGGCAGGTCTACATGGACGGCGCGAACATGAACGCGCAGGTCGGGCTGTCCCGGCCGGGTGACATCGGGGCGGATGTCTGTCATTTGAACCTGCACAAGACCTTCGCGATCCCGCACGGTGGCGGGGGACCGGGCATGGGCCCGATCGGCGTCGCAGCACACCTCGCGCCGTACCTGCCGGGCACGGGGCTCGACGAGCGAGGGCGCGTTTCATCCGCGAGCTACGGCAGTGCGAGCATCCTGCCGATCTCGTGGGCGTACGTGGCGATGCTCGGGAGCGAGGGAGTCCGGCGCTCGACGCAGATCGCGATCCTCAACGCGAACTACCTTGCCGAGCGCCTCGGCGATGCGTTCCCCGTCCTGTACGTCGGCGAGCACGGGACCGTCGCCCACGAGTGCATCCTCGATGTTCGAGCGGTGTCAGCCGCGAGTGGCGTCACCGTGGATGACATCGCCAAGCGACTCATGGACTTCGGCTTCCATGCCCCGACGATGAGCTTTCCGGTCGTCGGCACCCTGATGATCGAGCCGACCGAATCAGAATCGAAGGCCGAGCTCGATCGATTTGTTGACGCGCTGCTCCAGATTCGGGCCGAGATCGCCGACATCGAAGCTGGAACTGTCCCGCTGGCGTCGAGCGCGCTGCGCAACGCGCCGCACACGGCGTCCGACCTCCTGCGCGACGAGTGGGCCCGGCCGTACACGCGCGAGCAGGGGGCGTTCCCGCTCCCGTGGGTCAAGCCGCGCAAGTACTGGCCGCCCGTCCGCCGCATCGACAACGTGTACGGGGATCGCAACATCGTCTGCGCCTGCCTCCCGATCGAGGCCTACGCCGAGGCGGCGGGGGAGACGCAGCTCCTGGTGATGGCGGAGTAGGTCGACCGCCGATCAGGAACGGAACGCGGCTATCAGGAACGGGGCGCGGCTGATGGCCGGTAGCGCTCCAGCATGCGCCCGGAGATGTCCGGACTGGCGTTGAGCAGTTCCAGGAAGTCGGCTCCCTCGAGCACCAGCAGCCGGCCGTCGGTTTCGGCCGTGACCGTCGCACTCCGAGGCGCGTTCCGCATCAAGCCGAGTTCGCCGAACACGGCATCCGGCCCCATGACCCGAAGTCGTCGCGCAACCTGCGTTCCGGAGTCCATCTGATCCACTGCGAACCGGCCGGATTCGATGATGTAGAAGCGATCCGCCGGGTCACCCTCCCGAATAACGACGGCCCCAGCCAGGACCGGAAGCGGATTGAGTCGCTGCAGGGCCAATTCGAGGGCCGCGGCCGAGACGCCGGCGAAGAGCGGCAGGCGGGCGACCCGACCGAGGGTCGCGGCCGCTTCCTCCGAGGTCGCCGCGCGTCGGAATGCCGGCCCGACCAGGAAGAAGGTTCCGATGGCGGCCAGCAGGATTGCGCCGCCGCCGACCGTCAGGATCGCCTGCGAGCCGACGATGGTCATGAGGACGGGTACGAGGAAGGAGCCGGCGGCGTAGGTCAGTGTCGAGAGCGTCTGCAGTGAGCCCAGCGTGCGTCCGCGGATCGCGTCGGGGACGACCCGCTGGAGAATCGTCGTGCTGACGACTTCGGCGATCAGCGCGCCGGACGCGACAACGACCATGGCGACGAGTGCCATCGTCAGCGTTTGAACCTGTCCGAGGAAGACGAACCCGAGGCCGAGGATCGTCGTGCCCACGAGCATCACCGGGCCGAGGTTCTGACGGAGGACGACCGAGCTCGACGCAACGGCACCGGCGACGCCACCGACGCCGATGGCAGCCCACAGGAAGCCTGTGGCGTCCTCGCCGGCCCCCAGTCGCTCGACGGCGAAGATCACGAGGGCGACGCTCAGCCCGCCCCACAGGAATCCGGTTACGACATCAAGCAGCGCGAGGCCCGCGAGCGGGCGAAGAATGCTCCGAACCGTCGGCCCCGTCGGCACGACCGCGGCGCCATCCGCGGGGTTGTCGGCGGCTGTGCCAGCGCCCGTGCCAGCGACTGTGGCGCCATCGTCGGTCACGATCTCCGGCGCTGCCGCCTTCTTGGCCCGCGGGTTGTTGGACGGCATCCCCCAAAGGAGCAGAACCGGCGCGAGGAACGAGAGCGCGTTGATGACAAACGCCCAGCCGAGGTCGGTCAGGGCGATGATCAACCCGGCGATGGCCGGCCCGATGATGAAGGTGATTTCGCTGAGCGTGGAATAGATGCTGTTGGCCGGTCCGAGTTCAGCTTCGTTTCGGACCAGTGATGGCAGATAGGCGCCCATTGAAGGACGGAAGAAGACAGCGAACATGGTGGCGAAGATCGCCAGGGCGACGGTCAGGAGAACCGGGCCACCAAGGAAGGTGTTGGCAGCTAGTCCGATCATCGCGAGACCGCGAACGATGTCCGTGACGATCAGGATCTTTCGGCGGTCGTAGCGGTCGACGATGATGCCCGCCGGCACCGACAGGACGACGTACGGGATGATCCTTGCGCCGCCGATCAGGCCGAGCAGGAATGGGTCGGAGCTCTCGCGATAGACCACCACGAGCAGCGCGACCAGGTACAGCCAGTCGCCGATGTTGGAGACGAACTCACCCGCAAACAGACGGAGGAGATTTCGGTTTCCGGCGATGGTCCGATAGGCCGCGATCATCGACTCGACTCCCTCATGCACCGGACTGACGTGGGCGATCGCCGGGAGCCCGCAGGACTGGGGAAGTATACGGATCGGTCAGCGCCGTCGTCCTAGCGATCCGCGAGGGCCTCGACGATCGGGGCCATCGATTCCATCGAACCGGATGCGAACGTGTACGAATTGATGCCCCAGGCTTCGCGCCGGCGAAGCAGGATCTCGCGAACCCGGGCCGGCGTCCCGTGGAGGACGTAGGGCGAGCCGAACAGGGAAACGCCGCTCGCGAGCGTCGCATTTCGTGCCGACGAAAGTGAGCCTTCGCGTCCGCCCACCAGCCCGGCGAAGAAGACGATGACGTTCAGGTCGATCTCCGACCATCGGTCGCCGGCGGCCTCGCGGACGATGGCCGCTTTCTCGCTCGTGGCGCGGTCCGTCACCTGGGCGATGATGGGGCGACCGCGCGGGTTGAATTGGGGCAGCAGCCCGACGATGTCGGCCTCGCGCGCGGCAAACCGGAGCATCCGGGGGCCACCGCCGCCGATGATGAAGGGCACCGGCCGCTGGACAGGCAGCGGGCCCAGGCGGGCGTCGTCGAGCTCGTAGTGGGTGCCATGATGGGTAACGACCTCGCCACCGAGCAGGCGCTTCACGATCCCGACCGACTCCACCAGTCGGTCGACGCGCACCTTCGGTTCGTCATACGGGATGCCCAGCTGGCGATAGTCGGTGACTCTCCAGCCGGCGCCCAGGCCCATCGTCAGCCGCCCGCCCGACAGGATGTCCAGCGTGGCCGCCTCGCCAGCCAGGATGAGCGGATGCCGGAAGTCGTTGGCGAAGACGTACGGCACGATCCGAATGCGCCTGGTGACTGCAGCCACCGTCGCCAGGGCGGCGATCGGCGCGAACTGGCGCCCGAGGTGGTCGGGGATCATGAACTCGTGGTACCCGAGCGCTTCTGCGCGTTGTGCCAGTTTGACCCAGGTCGCGCCGTCGGCGGCCGAGCTCGCCATGGTCGAGAAGCGGAACGGACGCATCGTCGAAGCGTAGAGCGTCGTCGGTGTGCGTGGGCTAGGGAGTGGCTCGAGAATGACGATCGGGATGACCCGGGTCGTCTTCCGCGGATATCGGCCGATGCCCGGGTGGAGGCCGATGTGCTGGAGCCAGAGGCGCTCGCGTTCGTCGCCCTCAGCGGTGGACGCACGAGCCTGGAACCGCTTGAGGTCGACTTCGATGGTCACGATCGGGTCCGCCAGCAGGTTGAAGTACCAGCCCGGGTGGCTGGGGGAGCCTCCTCTGGACGCGGTGACGATGTAACGCCCGTTGTCCATTGAGTAGGCGAGCGGACTCAGGCGGGGTTTGCCCGATCGAGCCCCCGCCGTGTTCAGCAGGAGTGCCTGTCGGCCCACGTAGATGCCGGTGACCGCGTGCCCGTGTTCCCGAATCTCGTCGGCGAGCTGTGCCTTGACGGATCCATAGGCCGCGGGTGCATCGGGGATTGGCATGGTCACGTTCGAACCTCGCGGGCCGCCTGGGACGAGCTAGGGAAGCGGATCCAGGATGACGACCGGGATGATACGGCTGGTCTTGCTGGGGTATTCGCCGATACCGGGGTGCAGGGCGA
The DNA here is from genome assembly GCA_032128175.1 of Chloroflexota bacterium. Taxonomy (GTDB): domain Bacteria; phylum Chloroflexota; class Limnocylindria; order Limnocylindrales; family CSP1-4; genus UBA5189. Next base: position 11,275 of record JAQBHC010000118.1, read on the forward strand.
TGTGCTGGAGCCAGAGGCGCTCCCGCTCGGCGCCTTCTGCCGTCGATGCACGAGCCTGGAACTTCCTCTGGTCCACCTCGATGGTCGCAATCAGGTCAGCGAGGAGGTTGTGGTACCAGCCCGGGTGAGTCGGCGCGCCACCCTTGGATGCCGTGACGATGTATCGGCCTTGGTCGAGTGAGTAGGCGAGCGGGGCGAGTCGCGGCATACCGGTGTGAGCGCCCGTCGTGTTCAGCAGCAGCGCCTGCCGACCCAGCCAGTTGCCGGACTGAGCGTGACCGTGCTCGCGGATGTCGCTGATCAACTGGGCGTTAGCTGCCGCGTATGCGGCCATGACTTCTGGCGTGAGCATTTGGTGGATCGGCTCCTGGGTGTGCACTGTAGAGGCGTTTGTTGCGTAGGCAACGATTCTACCGTACCCACGCGCCGGTGGTCATTCTCCGCGTGGCACCTCGTTCGGAGAGCACGCGGCAGAGGGTTCGATAGAGGCTGAACCCTGAATTGACCGCCCGCTCGTACTCTTGATGTGTGCCCCGAGTCGATCCAACCGCGCTTCTCGCCGATCTGGACCCAGAGCAGGAGGCCGCCGTCCGGGCCACCAGCGGCCCCGTGGTCATTCACGCTGGGGCGGGGAGCGGCAAGACCCGGGTGATCAGCCGTCGAACGGCCTACGCGATCGCGACCGAGGTCGTACCCGCGGACCAAATGCTCGTGGTTACGTTCACGGACAAGGCGGCTACCGAGATGGTTGCGCGCCTGCGGATCCTCGGGCTGCCCGGCGTCACCGCGCGCACATTCCATGCCCACGCGCTCAGCCAGCTGCGCCACTTCTGGCCGGCGGGCCACGACGGCGCGGCCCTGCCCGACCTTCTCGATTCGAAGCTGCCGATTCTGTCGCGTCTGGCACGCCAACTGCCTGGCCACTATCGCTTCACACCGTCGAAGGACCTGGCCGACGAAATCGAATGGGCGAAGGCTCGGCGGATCGCGCCAAAGCACTACCAGCGCGAGGCAACCGAGGCCGGGCGCGAGCCGCCGATCCCGACCGATCTGTTCGTCCGGATCTTCACGGACTACGAGAGCGCCAAGGCGCAAACGAATCGCATCGATTTTGATGACCTGCTCGTCGAGACCGTCATGCTCCTCGAGACCGACGCGGGCGCCACCGAGACGATCCGCGCCCGCAAGCGCTGGTTCAGCGTGGACGAGTACCAGGACACGAACCCGCTTCAGCAGCGCCTGCTTGAGCTGTGGCTCGGGGACCGTGACGACGTATGTGTGGTCGGGGACGAGGACCAGACGATCTACACATTCACCGGCGCGACCACGGATTACCTGACCGGATTTGCTGACCGTCACCCCGGCACACATGAGTTCACGCTGACGCGCAACTACCGCTCGTCTCCCGAGGTCCTGACCCTCGCAAACCGCCTGCTGGCGTCCGAAGGTCGAGTGAAACGTCTCGTGCCAACGATGCTGGCCGGGCCGCCGCCGTCGATCCGTCAGTTTTCGGATAGCGCGGCGGAGCTGGCGGGCCTGGTGACATGGATCCGCGATCTGACGTCCGCGCCCACCGTCCGCGATGCCGTCGCGACCCCTGCGTCTGAAGTCGCCGTACTCGTCCGCACCAACGCCCAGATCCCGCCCATCGAGATTGCCCTCACGAAGGCGCGCATCCCGTTCCGCGTTCGCGGCCAGCGCTTCTTCGAGCGACCCGAGATCCGCGAGGCGCTCCGACTCCTCAAGCGCCTCCCGGAGACGGCGACCGGCCCGATGCTGGCGCACCTGCTCTCGGAACGTTTGATCACGGAGATGGGCTATGTCGAGGGTGATGACAGCGGCGGTCCCGCGGCTCGCGAGCGGACGGCCGCCCTGGCGCTCGTGATCGAGCTCGCGCAGGAAGCCGCGAAGGTCAACGCCGCGATCAGCCCCGAGGTGCTCCTCGCCGAATTCACTGCGCGCGCGGCCGCCGAAGCCGAGGGTTCGGCTGATGGCGTGAACCTGCTGACGCTCCACCGCGCAAAGGGGCTCGAATGGGACGCGGTCATGCTCCCGCAGCTCGAGGACGGCACGCTGCCCATCCGCCAGGCGAAATCGGACGAGGAGATCGCCGAGGAGCGACGGCTGCTGTATGTCGGGTTGACGCGGGCACGCCGGTACCTGGGTTTGTCGTGGAGTGGACGCCGGCCGAGTCGATTCCTCGCCGCGCTTGAAGATCGCGCGGCCGGCGCGGGGGCCGCCACGACGCAGCGCGGTCGTGTGACGGTCATCCCGGGCGCGCCGATGAACGCGGGTTCCGCGCGCCGAGCTCGCGACGAGGACAGCCCGCTGATGGCCGCCCTGCGCGACTGGCGGCTCACCACGGCCCGCTCGGACGGCGTGCCCGCGTACGTCATCGCGCCGGACACGCTCCTGATCGACATCGCCAACCAGCGTCCCACCACGATCCCGGCGCTTCGCCGAATGAAGGGGATGGGCCCATCACGTCTTGCCCGGTACGGCCTCGAGATCATCGAGATCACCGCCGCCCATCGCTGACGGCGTACAGAATCACGGCTTGCAGAATCACGGCATGCAGAATCACGGCATGCAGAATCGCGAACCGCCGGATCGCGACGCGCCAGATCGTGACGTGCCCAGTCCGGTCACGCGGCTCGCCATCCTCGCCGGCATCGCCGCGCCAATCCTGTCGTGGGGCCTGAGCGTCGTTGTCATCGCGAACTGGCCCGGGTATGACCCGGTCGCGCAGTCAATCAGTGTCCTTGCGAACGCTCCGCTGGGCGTTCTCCAGACGGTGGCCTTTGCGGTCAGCGGCGCACTCGGGCTGGCGTGGGCGTTCGGACTTTCGAGCGTCTTGGGGACGACCCCGCGTGAGCGAATCATCGTTCGTGGCCTGCTACTGCTCCAGGGCGCGATCACGATCGGGTTCGCCGTCTTCCCGACCGACCCGGTCGGCATTCCGATGTCAACGATCGGCGTCATCCACCTTGTGAACTTCTACCTCTACGCCATCACCATGCCCCTGACCCTGGTGGCTCTTGGGCTTCTCATGCGCCGCGACCCGCGCTGGCGCACCAGCGCTCGACCCACGTTGGTCGCCGCGGTCCTCGTGGTGGGCTCGTCCCTCCTCGTGCCGCTCACTGTCGAGGGCCCACTCCTCGCATGGCTCGGCCTCCTCGAGCGCCTGTTTGTGGCGATCCCCTCGATCTGGCAATTCGCGGCAGGAATTCTGGCGTGGCGACTCATCCGACAAGAACGCACCAGATCGCGTCACTGACCTCGAGTCCGCGCCGTCCGCGCGCCGTCCGCGCGCCGTCCGCGCGCCGTCCGCGCGCCGTCCGCGCTCAGCTCGCGCTCCGTCGGTAGCCCTACTGTGTGTCGCCTGGCGCACAACCCCGACGTGCTGACGACACCTTGGGTCCTTGAACGTGCCATGGGCGTCGGTTCTGTGCTCGTCGCGACACGGTCTCGACGAGTTTGAGGCCACGATCCGGCCCCCTGGTCGTCGATCATGGGCCGGCCGACCCGCTGGACCGCTAGGTCGTCGTGGTTGTGTCGCTGGCGGCACACGGGAGCGCTCCTGGGCGGTCGCAAACCGCCTCCGACGGGCGCGCGGGCGGATCCGTCGAGGAACCTGAGTCGATGGACGCCTAACGCGGCGCGACCTGGATCCAGATCGTCTTGGTTTCGGTGTATTGGTCGTGGGCGTGGAGCGACTTGTCGTGGCCGCCGAAGCCCGACATCTTGTAGCCGCCGAATGGCGTCGTCATGTCGCCCTCGGAGTACGCATTCACGCCGACGACCCCGGCGCGCAGGTCGCGCGCGACTCGGTGCGCGACGTCGAGATCGCGCGTGTAGAGCGAGGCGGCCAATCCGTACGGAGTGTCGTTGGCGATGGCCACAGCCTCGGCCTCGGTCTCGAATTCGATGACCGACAGGACCGGTCCGAAGATCTCCTCCTGGGCCACTCGCATGTCGTTCCGGACGCCGTCCAGGATCGTCGGCGGGACGAAATAGCCGCCGGTCTCCGCGAGGATCTGGTGGCCCCCCGCGACGACCCGAGCCCCTTCCGTTCGCCCGATCTCGATGTACTCGAGCACGCGTTCCATGTGGCCGCGAGAGATCAACGCACCAATCTTCGTGGTCGGATCCAGCGGATCGCCGACGCTCCAGCGCGCCAGTTCGGCCGTGACGGCCTCGAGAACGCGGTCCTTGAGCGAGCGATGGACGATCAGGCGCGACCCGGCGCTGCAGTTCTCGCCCATGTTCCAGAAGATCGCGATGGCCACGTTCGTGGCGACGTTCTCGAAATCGGTCACGTCCGGAAAGACGAGCTGCGGGCTCTTGCCACCGAGTTCCAGAAGGACCCGCTTTAGGTTGGTCTCGGCCGAGTAGTTGAGGAACCGTCGCCCGACTTCGGTCGAGCCGGTGAAGGCCACTGCATCGATGTCCGGATGTCGTCCGATGGCCTCACCGACCGTGCCGCCAGGTCCAGTGACCACGTTCAGCACGCCATCCGGAATTCCGGCCTCGGCCCCGAGCTCGGCGATGCGGAGGAGGCTCAGCGACGTCGTAGACGCGGGCTTGATGACCACAGTGTTGCCAGTCGAAAGTGCCGGGCCGAGCTTCCACGCCGCCATCTGCGCCGGGTAGTTCCACGGGATCACGGCCCCGACGACGCCAACCGGCTCACGCGTGATCGTGGCCACGCTGCCCTCCGGTGAGGGCGCGACCTGGCCGTAGATCTTGTCCGTTGCCTCGGCGTGCCAGCGGATGCAGGCCGCGGTTTCGGGCATGTCCAGCCCGATCGTGTCCGAGATCGGCTTGCCCGCGTCGATCGTCTCGATCAGGCCCAGCTCGCGTCCATTCGCCTCGATGAGATCGGCCCAGCGAATCAGAATTCCTTTTCGAACCCCGGGGCTCATTCGGGACCAGACGCCGGAATCCGCGGCACGTCGCGCCGCCGCCACGGCCTCGTCCACGTCCGCCGGCCCGCCCTCGGCCACGTCCGCGATCGGCTGTCCCGTCGCCGGGTTCTCGGTCACGAACCGGCGGCCGCCGACCGCTTCCCGGAACTCGCCGCCGATGAACATCTGGGTCCGGAGCCTGAGCGCGGCAATTTCGGCGCGCGCCTCATCGATCTGCGGGATCAGCGTGTCGGTCATTGGGTGCTCTCCGATTCATTCTGGTTGCATGTCGGCGCACGTTTGAGGATACGGGACCCACACCGGTATCCTTGCCGCTCACCAACAGGAGTCCGCGTCCCCTGATGATCCTGCCCGCCGTAGCCCCCCAGCGCCGAGAACCGTGGACGGTTCGTGTTGCCATGTGGAGCACCCGCCACCGCTGGCCGGTCTTCGTGCTGTGGTTCGTGATGACCATCGGGTTGTTCGTCGGCAGCCTTGCGGCGGGCGGCATCAACGCGCTTGATGCCGATGCCGACCCGACTGGCCCGAAGCTCGAGGCCCGCGAGGCCTACGACCTGTTCGGGGCCGGCAGTGAACCCGAGGCACCAACCGAGCGGCTGCTGGTCGTGCTCAATGGCGGGCCCGGGGCAGCCAGCGACCCTGATTTCCAGGGCGCTGTGTCCGCGCTGGTTGCGGACATGACGGCGGCCCATGCGTCGCTCGATGGGACTGACACGCTGACGTTCAGCAGCGTCATCGATCCGTTCAAGGTTCCCCCCGAGGCGGGGCTCATCGCCGAGGACGGCACCACTGTCCAGATCGTCGGGACGATCCCCGGGGAGCGGGCCGCGGTCCAGCAGCTCATCGCCCCGGTTCCGGGGATCGTGGACGCGGCTCGGGCAGCCCTGCCGGCCGCCACGATCCACGTCGTCAGCAGCACGCTCATCAACAACGACATCAACGAGCTGATCAGCCACGACCTCGACGCCTCGCTTCGGATCACCCTGCCGCTGACCTTCGCGATCCTGTTGCTCGCCTTTGGCGCGATCGTCGCCTCGATCATTCCGCTCGTGCTGGCGGTGACATCGCTCCTGGCTGCGTTCGGGTTCATCGGTCTGTACAGCCAGGCGGTGGCAGCGGTCAGCCCGAACGCGACGCAGTTGATCGTGCTCATCGGCCTCGCCGTCGCCGTTGACTACACCCTGTTCATGGTCACCCGATTCCGCACCGAGCGCCGCCTCGGACGGTCGATACCGGGGGCGATCGAGGTATCGAGCAGCACGGCGGGGCGGGCCGTCTTCTTTTCCGGCCTCGCGGTCATGATCTCGCTGGCCGGACTGCTGACCCTCGGCATCCCGCTCTTCACGTCCATGGCCGTCGGGACCATCGGCGTGGTGATGGTTTCCGTGATCGGAAGCCTCACGTTCCTGCCGGCGACACTGGCGATCGTGGGTGATCGCGTCAACCTTGGCCGACCCGCAACCTGGATCCCGATTCTGCTCGCACGGTTGCCGCTGGCCGCGCTGCGCAATCGAGGCCGCGCTGCCATCGACTGGCTGGAGCGGCGGGCAGCGCGGCCCGAGGGAAGTGGCCTGTGGGCCCGCCTCGTGGCCGCGGTGATGCGTCGGCCGATCGTGATGTTCACGCTGTCGGCCGGCCTTCTGATCGCCCTGTCGCTGCCGGTGTTCCACCTGCGAACCGGGCTCACCGACATCACCGGCTTTCCCTCCACCATCGATGGTGTCGCGGGCGTCCGGTTGATCAACGAGAAATGGCCCCGTGGGACGGACCTGCGCCTCGATGTCGTTGTCACCCAGGCCGATCGCGCGGATGTCGCCGCGGCCATCGAGCGACTCAAGGTCGACGCCCTCGCGATCCCCGAGCTGAGTGGTCCGGCTCGGCAGCGATTCTCGCAGGACGGGCATGTGGCCATGGTCTCGTTCACGATGGGCGGCGGCCGCAACGATGAGGCCAACCGGGACGCGGTCCGCGAGGTCCGCGAGCAACTCCGGCCACGGATCTTCGGCGACCTTACGGATGTTCGGGTGCTGGTCAGTGGACAGGCTGCGGTTGCGCTCGACATCGTCGGGATCTACGTCGATGGCACCCCCCGGATCTTCGCGTTCGTGCTCGGTCTGTCATTCCTGTTGATGCTCATCGCCTTCCGATCGATCGTGATCCCGATCAAGGCGATCCTGCTCAACCTGCTCTCGACCGGCGCCGCGTTCGGCATCCTGGTTCTCGTGTTCCAGGACGGCTGGTTCGCGGAGCCACTCGGGATCGTGGCGGGCGGGGTGGTCGAGAGCTGGGTACCGATCTTCATCTTCACGATCCTGTTTGGACTGTCGATGGACTACCACCTGTTCATCCTCACGCGGATCAAGGAGGCCCGCGATCGTGGCCTCCATTCGCGCCCGGCGGTGGCCCGCGGGATCGCCGTCACAGCGGGCACGATCACCAGCGCCGCTTCGATCATGGTCGTGGTCTTCGCGGCCTTCGTGACCCTCCAGTTCGTCTTCATCCAGCAGCTCGGCCTGGGCCTCGCGGTGGCCGTCTTCATCGACGCGACGATCGTCCGGGTCATCCTGCTGCCGGCGTCCATGCAGCTCCTTGGTGACTGGAACTGGTGGCTGCCGCGGGTCCTGCGCTGGCTGCCGCAGGTCACCATCGAGGGCGAGGGCCCCGAGCCGGCTGAGGCGGACGGGGGCGCCTGACCCACACAAAGAACACAACGACGCCCCGCTCGAAGATCGAACAGGGCGTCGCCGTTGCTCGGGGAACGAGGACTACTAACTCCCGAAGGCGGCCGCCCAATCGGCTGCGATGGCCGGGTCATAGGCCTGCGTCATTCCGCAGGTCACGATGTCCGACCCGGCGCCGACGACCATGAGCCGTCCGCCAACGGTCAGGTCGACGCCACCGCTCATCGATGTGAGTCCCTCTTCAAGGCTCGTGAGCGTGATGGTGTCGTCGGTGACGCCCTTGTAGGCAGCGTTGACGGTGAACGTCACCTGGTCGCCGACCACTTCAAGGACCGTACCGTCAAAGGCAATATCGAAGGTCGGGATGATCGACGGTTCGTAGCGAATGCACGACCCCAGCGCCAGACCGCCTCCGCCGTCTGGGAGCGCCTGATCACCCTGGTCTGGGCTGGCGACGGCGGTTCCGGGCGTGGTCGGGGCAAAGCCGCCCGAGGCACCGACGAAGACCGCCAGGGCGACGACGGCGAAGCCGCCCAACCCTGCGAGTGCCATGCGCCGGTTCCGAGTCGGTGTGGTCTGGCCGGTCTCAATGTCTGACAAGATGTTCTCCTGGGTCCTGGCCGAGACGCGGGCGAGGCTCGCGGAAGACAGCGCGTGCGGATCGACGGGATTGGCGGCACGGAGTCTTTCGATCGGATCGATCGGATCAACCATTACCTTCTCCCTTCGTGTCGCGATGAGCAGCGTCCTTCATTGGGTATATGTCCGGGTGGCGACGGAATCTTTCATGGCCCCCTCGGCAGAGGTTCGCTGGAGGGCCTCGGCGAACCGCCGGCGCGCTCGGTGAAGGCGGATGGCGACCGCATTGACGCTGATCCCGAGCACCTCGGCGATCGCGATGTTGCCAAGCTCCTCCCAGGCCACGAGGCGCAGCAGCTCTTGATCAGGGGCAGGGAGGCGTCCCAATGCCGTCAGAGCCGGCGTGTCCCGGTCCTCGCCCGCCAGCATCGGGCTAGGGGTGTCATCGCCGATGTGCCAGGGGAGACGAGCGTACCGAGTGCCGGCGCGACGATGATTGGCCAGCACGCGGCGCGCCGTTCCGTACAGCCACGGCAGTGGTTCGGCGGGGACGACGGCGATCTTGCGCCAGGCAATGGCGAACGTCTCCGCGGCGATATCTTCGGCGTCGGCCTCGGTCGCTGATCGCCGAGCCGCATAGGCCAGGACGACGGGATGGTGATCCTCGAACAGCGCCGCGAAGCGCGCGGCATCTGAGGGCGGGGCGCTCGGCGTCATCATCCTCGCTACGACGCCCGAGCTTGGTTGGCGGTTCCATCCGAATCGCGATGGTCGCCCGCGTCAGTCGCCGACACGTGATGGCGAGCGCCCGCACCGTCTATCAATACTCCCAAGGGGTATTGACAGACTCTTGTACGTGACCCGGTCAGGGGGTACACTGCCCTCTCAGTGGCCTGTCAAGACTTGACAGGCCCGTACTCATGTCCGGCGCCGCGCGAGCGCACAGGTCCGGAGGGCGGTTGGCAGGCGGGATCACGGCCGAGGTCAAGAGTCGGCTGAACATCGTCGACGTGATCGGGGAGAGCGTTCAGCTGAAGAAGGCGGGCACGACCTACAAGGGACTCTGCCCGTTCCATGGTGAGAAGACACCCTCGTTTACGGTCACGCCATCCCGTGACTCGTGGAAGTGTTTCGGATGCGGGCTCGGCGGCGACGTCTTCAGCTTCGTGATGCTGCGGGACTCGGTGCCGTTTCCCGAGGCCCTCAAGAGCCTGGCCAACAAGGCCGGCGTTGAGATCGACGAGCGAACCAAGCGTGAGGATGCGCATCGCGCCCGACTCCGGGACATTCTCGAGACGGCGATCGCCTTCTATCACCAGATCCTGACGGCGACGAAGCTCGGTCAGCCCGCGCTCGAGTACCTGCGCGCTCGCGGCTTCACCGATGCCACGATCGAAGCCGCTCAGCTGGGCTGGGCGCCCGACGGCTGGGACACCATGAGCCGGCGCCTCGTGGAGAAGCGCCAGATCCGGCCCGAGGAGTTGGTCGAGGTCGGGCTCGCGTCGCAGGGTCGCTCCGCATCCCGCGGCGTCGGGGTCATCGACCGTTTCCGCGGCCGCGTCCTGTTCCCGATCCGTGACCAGAACGGAGCCGCGGTCGGGCTGGGCGGCCGGATTCTGGGCAAGGAAGGTGAGGACGCGGATGGGCGCCCGCGCGATACCGGCCCCAAGTACCTGAATAGTCCCGCCACTCCGCTGTTCGACAAGAGTCGAACGCTGTATCTCATCGATAAGGCCAAGGGCCCGATGCGCAAGTCTTCCCAGGTCGTGGTCGTGGAGGGCTACACAGATGCCCTCATGGCCCATCAGTCGGGCTTCGACAATGTCGTCGCGTCGCTCGGGACCGCGCTGACGCCCGGCCAGGTCGCGCTCCTGACCCGCTACGCCAAGAAGATTGCGCTGGCCTACGACGTCGATGCCGCCGGACAGAAGGCCGGAACGTTCGGCGTGCAGGCGCTGGAGGGCCTGATCGGCCAGCTCGCGGCCACGGAATCCGGCGTCGAGCTGGACGAGGTGCGGGTGGTGCGGCTGCCCGACGGCAAGGACCCCGACGAGGTCCTTCGCGACTCACCTGATCGGTGGCGCGAGGAGGTCCGGACGGCCGAACCGATCGTCGACTACCTCATCGATACCTACGCCAAGGCGTACGACCTCAAGACGCCCGGCGGGAAGGCGCGCTTCGTGGATGCCCTGATGCCCACGATCAGGGCGGTTCAGAACCCCGTCATGCGCGACGGTTGGCTGCAGCGGATCCGCCAGGTCTCCGGGGTCGAGGAGCGCGTCCTCCTCGAGGTTCTCCACAGCGGTCGCTCGGCGACGGGGTTGCCGGCTCAGGGAGGGCGCGGCGCGGGCGCCTCGGCCGATGGTGCCGGCCGGATCACTGCCGAGAGCGTGGCCGGGTCGCCGGATGCCCTAAGAATCAGCGACATCCTGCGCGGTGTCCTGCCCCAGGAGCAGGAGCTGCTACGCCTGCTCCTCCTCGTGCCCGAGATGCAGGTCCGGATTACGGAGAGCATCGGGCCGGATCGTCTGCCGAACACCGTCGCGCGCGAGTTGTACCGGGCGATCGTCCTCGCTCGCGAGCCCGACGACCACGGTGTCCGCCCGCCGTTCAGCCTGTCCGCGCTTGTGCTGGCGCTTGATCCAGAGACTGCGGCACTCGCCCAGGCTCTGGTTGCTCGCCGGGAGCCCAACCCTCGAACCCTCACCCAGCAGGAGCTGAACTACGAGGTCGATCGACTGGTGATCGACCTCGAGGAGCGAACGCTCGATGAGCGCTCCGAATTCACGCAGGGCGCAATCGCGGAGGCGGAACAAGCGGGGGACGGCGAGACCGCCGGCCGCTTGCTGCTCGAGAGCCAGGCCATCAACGAACAGCGTCGCTCGCTCAACCGGCGCCGCGAACAGACCCGACTGCTTGCCAGGCCCGCGGACCGCCCCGCCAGGGGAGGAACCGGCGGCGACGCCGCCGCGAACTCCGAAACGACTCCACCCAGCCACCCATGACCGCGTCACCGACTACCACGACACCGATCGCCACGTCACCCAGGCCTTATCGATCAGGAGGAGTCAGCCAAAATGCCCAGTGACCCGCTCGACCAGAAGCTCGTCGACGCTGTCCTCAGTCGTCCGCGCCGCGGCAAGGCCGATCTCGAGGAGGCCAAGCTCGCCGGCATCCGCAGCAAGCATGTCGAAGACGATGACGACGATGACGACGATTCGGATGCCGGAGGCTCGACCGGGTCCGACGATGAAGTGACGGTCGAGGTCGTGCCCGATGGAGCGACTCTGCTGGACCCGAAACTGCCACTCGACGGGCCAAGCAGGCTGAATGCCGCGGAGCTCGAGGAGCCCACCGCCGAGGAGCTCGAGGCACTCTCGGCCGACATGATCGGGATCGACGACCCGGTCCGGATGTATCTCAAGGAGATCGGCAAGGTTGCCCTGCTCACCGCCGAGGAGGAGGTCGTCCTGGCCAAGGCCATCGAGCTCGGGGAGCAGCTCGTGGATGAGCCGTGGAAGGGGATCGTGTCGCTCCACGAGTGGACGACGCACAACACCGAGCTCAAGACCCGGACGCTGAAGTCGCAGCATCGACTCCCGCTCGGCGAGGAGGCACACCGACTCGTTCGCGATGCCATCTCCCACGCAGATGCGGCGGATCTCCTCGTGGCGCCCCCGGACTTCCATCTGATCAAGGCCGGGCGCGACGTCCAATCGGAGGGCACGACTCACCTCCTGAAGGAAGCACGCAAGTTGCTGGCCGGATACCACGACGCGCTCGCATCGGCCGCCGGCGCCGCGACGCCGGCGGAGGCATTCCTCGCGCTCCTCGACTGGGCGTATTTTGCCGTTCACAACGGCGACCTCGACTCCCGCGACAACGTGGGACTTCGAGCGATCTACGACTGGACACGCGACGGCGTGGCCTACCCGGCTCTCGAGCGATGGGTCGAGTCCGGTCGCGACGCCGAGCTGTTCAAGCTGATGGGCCACGACCCCGAGGTCCCGCTCAACACCAAGCTCGCGCACCGCAAGGGGGAGCTGGTCAGGATCGGACGCGATGCCCGCGAGCAGTTGACGTCGGCCAACCTGCGGCTGGTGGTATCGATCGCCAAGAAGTACATCGGCCGGGGCATGTCGTTCCTCGACCTGATCCAGGAAGGCAATATCGGCCTCATTCGCGCGGTCGAGAAGTTCGACTTCGAGAAGGGCTTCAAGTTCTCGACCTATGCGACGTGGTGGATTCGCCAGGCGATCACCCGCGCGATCGCCGATCAGGCCCGGACCATCCGGATCCCGGTCCACATGGTGGAGACGATCAACCGCCTGATCCGGGTCTCACGGCAGCTGCTGCAGGAGCTCGGCCGGGAGCCGACTGTCGAGGAAATCGCCGAGGCGATGTCCAAGGGCCAGGAGGTCCAGGTCACGCCCGAGAAGGTCCGCGAGATCATCAAGGTGTCACAGGAGCCCGTTTCTCTCGAGACCCCGATCGGGGAGGAGGAGGACTCGCACCTCGGCGACTTCATCGAGGACCGCGCGGCGCTGGCGCCAGCCGAGGCGGCGTCACACCAGCTCCTCAAGGAGCAGGTCGAGGCGGTTCTCGATTCGTTGACCGGTCGCGAGCGACGCGTGCTGCAATTGCGCTTCGGGTTGGAGGACGGCCGCGCCCGCACCCTCGAGGAAGTGGGTAAGGAGTTCAACGTCACGCGCGAGCGCATCCGCCAGATCGAGGCCAAGGCACTCCGCAAGCTTCGCCACCCGTCCCGCAGCCGCAAGTTGAAAGACTACCTGGAGTAGATCGGGGGCCACGGCGAAGCCCAGGGCGGACGCTCGAGGCGCAGGGCGGGCCTTGGGTGGTCGCCGGCCTCCGCGGAGGGCGGACACCCGGGCGCGGCCCGCGATGGGGGGGACCTTCTCGGCCCGCCGGCCCCCACAGGTCAGATCGCGGCGTCTGACGTGACAATCGAACGAGTCATCGCGCCTGACGCAAACGAATCGCGACACCTCCGCAGGATCTGCTGATATGTCTCGCTGGACGCGAAACACTGACCGAATCGCAGTGTTCGCTTCGTCGGACAGATGGCGTCATGCGCTGCTGGGCGATTTGGTCGCGCGTGGCGCGAAACCTTGGCATTGGGGCCTGGCCAGCCTGCGTTCCATGTGGAGTCGTTTGCGTTTGACGCAACACGAGAGGGAGGTTATCCAGCGGCCTGGGCGGGTGGAACCCGGACGATGACGATCGAACTCCCGCCAGGATCGACGCCGGCACCCAGCATCTCGAGTGCGAGCCGGCCGGGCACGGGAAAGGAGGTAGCGAGCGCCGATTCAGCGCCACGGACAAATGATCGAACGGCACGGGTGTCCGGCAGCAGCAAGATGACGCCCGCGACCCTGCCGTCTCGAGCCTTGAGGTTGATCCGGCGATCGATGGCCTGGACGTCCCGCGGCCCGGTCTCCGCTTCGACCCCATACCGCCACGTCGATGTCCAGATCATCGCGTCCCAGGATCGAAGGTCCTTCGCGACAGGTAATGGCACCTCAGACGCCCACCGCACCGTCCGGTGGAGGCGCGAGCGGAACTCTGCCAGTAGGCGAAGGTGCGCGACGTCGCGGATGGGACCGCTCCCTGGAAACGCGCGCGCTGACAACTCGAGCCCGACAACCTCCAGAAGGCGTGCCAAGGATGCTATTGAGACGGCCGGGACCAGCCCTCGTTCAATTCGGCTTACCGACGTGGCGGAGAGACCAACCGCAGTCCCGACGCGGGCCAGAGACAGACCCCGATCAACCCGAGCCTCGTGCAGTTCCTGACCGAGCCGATCCCTGAGCAGCCGTCCTTTGCGTGCGCCTCGGTCGGCGGGCTTCTCCGTGGCTGCCATCTGCGCATTGTGGGTTTCCGCCATTTGACCGCACGTATCGGCCACCGCTCCGTGACTTGCGCGCGAACCCTCAGTGGTTGCGCGCGAACCCTCAGTGGTCGCGCGCACCGCGGTGATTGGGGGGTCGCGCCGCCGATCGAGGTTGCACCTCCAGTGATCGCCTACAGCTCCAGGCGCACCACGACTCCCGGGTGCGATGCCGAGCGATCGGACGCCCGATCGGCGACGATCGAGAAACCGGCATGCTCGAACATCGGCCAGGTGCCGGTGAACGCGGCCTCCGGATTGACGTCTGCGCCGGTCCTCGAGAGCACGGGATACGCCTCGACAGTCTCGGCGCCGTGGCCGCGAGCGTGCGTCACGGCCCCGTCGAGGAGCATTCGGGCGACCCCGCGTCCTCGGGCCGACGCCGAGACCGCAACGCACGTGATGGACCAGACTGGCCGGTCGTCGATCTTCGGGATGACTCGGGATCGGACGATTCGCTCGAAGTCTTGGCGCGGCCCGACGCCAACCCAGCCGATCGCCTTGGCGCCTCTACCAAGACCCTCGAGCGCAACCAGCCCGGCGCGGCTGACGCGTGTCGGCTACGCTCGCCCGGATGGACCTCCCGGAACTCGGCCGACCCCTTCCTGAGCAGCCCATTCCGGGAGAGCCGCCGTCGCTCGTGGAGCTGGTCAGGCGCGGCACGCTTGATGCCGAGCTCGCGGCCCTGGTCTGGGTTCTCGTGGAGGGACGGATCCCGCTGATCGTGGCGGCGCCGTCTCCTCTGATGGCGGGCGGGTTGCCCGCCGACGTGCTTCGGGGGACGTTGGGATCGCTTCGTCCGGACCTCGGCCTCCGTGGCCTGGATGACCTCGACATAGTTGAGCCGCTGGTTCCGCGAACTGCCCGAGCCATCGTCCACGGCGAGCGCCCCGGCGGACTGGCCCAGGCCGACTCCCTGCAGGTCCTGTTCGACGACCTCGGATCCGGCCCGCCCCTCGGGCTGACCGACGACGAGCTCTCGTTTCTGGGCTGTGTGCTGGTCCTCGGCGAGGACCCCGATCCTCCCGTCGACGCCGCAGATCCGACAATGGCGGCCCGAAGGCCGATCCGGGTCACAGCGGCCCACTACGTTCGACCGCTGCACCGCGACGAGCATGGCCATGCCCAACTGCTCGGTCCAGCTGTCCTCGCCGCCTGGGATCCACGAAGGCAGGCCTTCGAGCACTTCGCGTGGGGCGTGGTGCCCGAGATCGCCGCCCGCCTCGGGCGCCGAGCGGGCGATCTGGAATCGGACCTCCATCATCGCCGGGACGACATCGGAGGCCTCGCGGCTGCCGGCGTCACCTCACTTTCCGAGGTCGGGCGATTGATCGTGGGCTATCGGGTCGGGTACGGGCACGCTCACGAGACGAAGGGACACTAGCCCTTGCAGCCGGACTGTCAAAGATACCCGTACGCGCGGGCGCGAAATTCGGTGAATCTCCCGGGCTGACAGGCGCTACGATCGATAGGAGCGTGCGTCCCGGTGTGCTGTTGGTCACGGCTGGACGCGTACAGGGAGGCCGGCCCGATCCGGTTGACGCGTCTATCTGGAGGTCACCGTGGACCTGTTTCCGTGGCTGCTATGGCTGCACATCTTCGGGGCGATCGTCGCCTTCGGCCCAACGTTTGCCTTCCCGTTGATCGGGGGGATGGGTGGGAAGGAGCCGATGCACGCCAATTTCGCGATCCGCATCAGCGAGAAGATCGAGCGCGGGATCGTGATTCCACTGGCCATCGTCCAAGGCATCACGGGCGTCGGCCTGATCCTCGTTTCCGGGCGCGATCTGACCAGCTCCGCCAACTACTGGCTGGGCGTGGCCGTCGTCCTGTATGCAATTGCTTTGTACTTTGCAATCTTCGTCCAGCTGAAGCGGGTTGAGACCGTCGTCCACATGACCTCGACGGCGCCGCCGCCGCCGGCGCCCGGCGAGGCGCCGGCCGGTCCGCCGCCGGCCCTCCTGGCCGCCGTCAAGGCCGTCCAGCAGGGTGGCATGGTCCTGACCGTCCTGATCGTGTCGATCATCTTCCTGATGGTCATCAAGCCCGGCGGCTGACGGCCCAGGGACGCGCGGATGGTTTCCCGCGGCGGGACGCGGCGCCGGGTCGCGGCGCCGAACCCGGCGCTGAGCCCTCACCCGCGTCCGGGCCATCCGGACGAGGTCCCGGGGCCGGGGCGATAATGGGCGAGATCTAGCGAACGGTCGCCACCGACCGAAGGAGTCTCGCGCATGCCGTACGTCGCAACTTCCGCCGCTGACCTGCTCGCCAGAGTCCAGAACGCCGTCCACGTGGACGCAGGACATCTTGTCCTTGATGACATCAAGCGCCTGCGCGGCGACGCGATCCGGGACATCGCCTGGACCGCGGCCTTCACGACGGACGACGATGCCGCCGCCGCGGCCCAGTGGCTTGCCTGGGAGGCATCACAGCTCACTGGCGCCCGCTCGGCGAGCATCCAGGACCTGTACGTGGCGAGGGCCCGGGGCGATGTCTCCGGCTTTACCGTTCCTGCGATCAACATCCGCGCGCAGACCTTTGACATGGCTCGCGTGATCTACGAGACCGCGGCGGCCAACGATGTCGGCGCGGTGATCCTTGAACTGGCCCGCAGCGAGCAGACCTACACGTACCAGCGCCCGATCGACTACGCGACGGCCTGTCTCGCCGGAGCCGTCGCGGCCGGCTGGGATGGCCCGGTGTTCCTCCAGGGGGACCACTACCAGTTCAACGCGAAGAAGTACGCGGCGGACCCCGAGTCGATGACCGAGGAGATTCGGCGTGCCTGCCGGCTCGCCATCGAGGCCGGCTATCGGAACATCGACATCGATTCCTCGACCCTCGTGGACCTCTCGTTGGCCACGGTCGAGGAGCAGCAGCGCGCGAACCTCGAGCGGACGGCGGAACTGGTGGCCCTGATCCGGGCCCTCGAAGCCGACGGGGTGACCGTCAGCATCGGTGGCGAGATCGGTGAGGTCGGAAAGGTCAACTCAACGGAAGGCGAGTTGCACGCCTACCTCGACGGCCTCCAGCGCGAGCTAGCACGGATTGCGCCCGGCGTGATCGGGATCAGCAAGGTCAGCGTCCAGACGGGCACCTCGCACGGCGGAGTCGTTCTGCCCGACGGGTCTGTCGCCCGCGTCGCCGTGGATTTCGACGTCCACCAGCGACTCGGTGCCGTGGCGCGGTCCGACTACAGGCTCGCCGGGACGGTCCAACATGGTGCCTCGACCCTGCCTGATGAGATGTTCCATACGTTCCGGAAAGTCGAAACCGCCGAGATCCATCTCGCGACCGGCTTCCAGAACACCCTGTATGAGCACGCAGCGTTTCCTGCCCTGCTCCGCGAGAAGATCGAGGCCTGGTGCTTCGACAACGCCCTCGACGAACGCAGGCCGGATCAGACCGACCAGCAGTTCGTATACACCTCTCGCAAGAAGACCATCGGGCCGTTCAAGCGCGAACTCTGGGATCTCCCAACGAAGGACCAGATCCTCGCCACCCAGGCAACCAAGATCGAATTCCTGTTCCGCGAGCTGGGCGTGATCGGGACGCGCGACATGGTCGACCGGTACACTCGGCCCGCGGAGCTGCACCGACCGATGCCCGCGGCGGTCGCCGACGCGGTCGGGGTGGTCGCCGGCTGATCCGCCTCTGAGGTGGTGGCGGGAGCGGCGTGATCGGTCCCGCCGTCTGCCGTGATTACGGCATGATGCGTTGCGTACCATCCGTGACCACGAGGTTCGTTCCTTGACGACGACGAGCGGAGCCGGTTCCGACGATCCGCTGCGCGGCGAGCTGCGAGACGAGCTGACTCGCGCCATGCAGCGAGTGCCCGAACTCGTCGGGCGAGCCCTCGAGTTCAGGGCGCTGTCCGGTGGGATCACGAATCGGAACTTCCTGATCGAGGCGACCGGACTGCGCGACCGCTACGTGATCCGACTCGCCGGCAACGACACGCACCTGCTCGGCATCAGCCGGGAGGTTGAGCACGCGGCGACCGTCGCCGCGGCCGGTGTGGGCGTCGGTCCCGAGGTCGTGGCGTTCGTGCGGCCTGAGGGCTACCTCGTGACGCGGTTCATCGTGGGCGGACCGGTTTCGGACGAATCGGTTCATCGACCCGAAACGATCCGCCGCGTCGCCGATTCGGTGCGCCGTTTCCACGATGGCCCCGCGATCCCGGGACTCTTCATCCCGTTCCGCATCGTCGAGGCGTATCGCGCGCTGGCGATGGCTCGCGGGGTGCCCATTCCACCCGAATACGATCTGGCGACGACGGTCGCGCGTCGAATCGAGTCCGCATTTCTCCGCGCGCCGGTCGAAATCCGGCCCTGCCACAACGACCTGCTGAACGCCAACTTCATCGATGACGGCGAGCGCATTCGGATCGTGGACTGGGAGTACGCCGGCCTCGGCGACCCGTTCTTCGATCTCGGCAACTTCTCGGTCAACCACAACCTGAGCCCGGACGAGGATGCCGTCCTCCTGGAGGCCTACGAGGGGTCGGTCCGACCCGAGAGGCTGGCGCGCCTGTACCTGATGCGGATCATGTCCGACTTCCGAGAGGCGATGTGGGGCGTGCTACAGCAGGGGATCAGCACGCTCGACGTGGATTTCGTGGCCTACGCGGCTGAGCACTTCGACCGCCTCCTCGCCAATGCGTCGGGCCCGACCTACGAGCGTGCGCTGACCCAGGCCTCGGAGGGCTAGTTACCGCCTAGCGGACCTCGTCCACGTCCGTCCACCATTGCCGTCGATCGCCCACCCGATCGCGCACGCGCCACGCGAGCGGCTTTGGTACCGCATCAATCGCAGCCTTCAGCTTCGTGACCGCCTCGGCTGCCCCGCCGCGCTGCGCGTCATCGAGCTGGGGATAGGTTGCGGCCAGCGCGCCGACCTTCTCGAGGTTCATGGTCAAGGTCCGCCATAGGCCCCATTCCGCGGCTGCCAGCGCGGCGATCCGATCGATGTCGATCGTGTCGGCGTCACCCGATCCGAGCGGGTGGTCGAGCAGGAGCAGGATCGCGTCGACGACGTCCTTCTCGTTGAGTTTCACGATCTGCAACTTCGAGAGCAGGAGCTCGGCGAGCGGGATGGTCGGCGCGTCAGCCTCGAGCCGCCCGTCCAGCGGGATGACGTGGCAGAACTCGAGCCGATCGTAGAAGACGTCGATGTGGATGTCGGCCGACGGGTGATCGAAGATGGAGCGTCGGCCCTCGGAGAAGATGAAGATCTGGCGATCCTCGATGTAGCCGAGCCCGCCGATCGCCGCGGTGATCTCCTTGGCGTCCCGTCCGTAACCCACGAAATCGATGTCCGCGTACGTGCGCTTGAAGCCGGCGATCAGGGCACCGGCGTTGGGGCAGTGGAGGGCCACCGCGATCGAGCCGAGGACGCGGATGACGCGACCACGATCCGCGACGGCACGCTCGATGCGCTCGACCTCGAGTTCCAGGGCGGCTCGATCCATAACGACGGCGTTCTGGTCGCGCGACACGGATGCTCTCAACTCCGATCCAAAAGTGGGATGCGCGGATTGTAGGCGCGCGACGGCCTCGCGAGTGGCCCGGTGAGCCGCTACCGTACGGCGCAGGCGCTGAGGCGCCCATGAACGCCGCAGCGGCGCGTATTGCCGCCGGCTCGAGACCAGGAGGGACCCCCGAACGTGAACCAGGCCAGGGTCGTCGTCATCGGGGGCGGCATCACGGGCTGCAGCGTCGCGTACCACCTCGCCGAGGCGGGCTGGACCGATGTGCTGCTCGTGGAGAAGGCCCAGCTGACCTCGGGTTCCACTTGCCAGGCTGCGGGTCTGGTCACGATGTTCAACCCGTCCAACACGATGATGCGGTTCCGGCGCTACAGCGTGGAGCTCTACGAACGGCTCGGCGTGTTCGAGCGGGTCGGGAGTGTCCGGCTGGCTTCGTCCCCGGAACAGCTTCGGGAACTCGAGCGGACGGCCAGCCGGGCTCGAGGCATTGGCCTCGATGCAGGCGTCATCTCGGCCGACGCGGCTCGGGCGCTCATGCCGGCGATTTCGCCGGATTCGCTGTTCGGCGGCGTCCATATCCCGGGTGACGGGTTCCTTGACCCGCACACCGCGACGCACGCCGTCGCCGACGCGGCCCGCGCCCTTGGCGTCCGGTTCCAGCTCAATACCCGCGTCACGGGGTTCGAGCTCTCGCCCGCCCGCGAAATCAAGCGTGTTCTCACCGATCGCGGACCAATCGACGCCGAGATCGTGGTCAATGCCGCGGGCATGTGGGCGCCGCAGGTCGCGGCGATGGTCGGGGCGTTCGTGCCGTCCACCCCGGTGGACCACCAGCACGTCGCCCTGAAGGCCGTCCCGGGCCATGAATTGCCGCGGGACATGCCGTGCTTCCGCGATCCGGACAACCTGGTCTACGGCAAGAGCGAGCACGGCGGCATGGTCTTCGGCGGCTACGAGGCCGAGCCTCGCGCCCGCTGGCTCGACGGCGTCCCGTGGGACCACGCCGCCACGTCCCTGCCACCGGACTGGGAGCGGTTCGGGCCGCTCATGGCCGGCGCGATCCGCCGGTTCCCGTTCCTGGCCGATGCCGAGGCGATTCGGCTGGTCTGCCATCCGGATGCGATGACCCCGGATGCCAATCCGCTCATGGGGCCGATGCCCGGCATTCGTGGCTTCTGGATGGCGGCCGGACTGTCCCTCAACGGGTTCGGCGGTGGCGGTGGCATCGGCCGCGCGCTTGCCGGCTGGATCACCGCGGACGATCCGGGCGTGGACGTGGCCGCCTACCGGGCGTGGCGGTTCGCGGATACCTACCGTGACCCGGCGTGGGTCGCCGGCCTGGCGCGCGAGACCTATTCGGACTACTACCGGCTCCGATTTCCGTATGACGCGGACGAGGCGGGCCGGCCCCGGCGCCTCTCCGCGCTGCACGGCCGGCTCCAGGAGACGGGCGCGGTGTTCGGTACCAAGGCCGGTTGGGAGCGAGCGGACCTGCATCGCCCCGGGTCGGCCTGGCAACGTGCGGGTCGTCAGCCGCGGAACACAGGCTGGGCCAAACCCGAATGGTTCGAGCGGGTAGGGGACGAGCATCGGGCGGTCCGCGAGCGCGTCGGGCTGATCGACCTCTCCTCGTTCGGCAAGTTCGAGGTCCGCGGACCGGCGGCGCTCGGGCTGCTCCAGCACGTCTGTGCCAACGATGTCGATCGGCCGATTGGCGCCGCGGTCTACGGTCAATTCCTCGATCCGCGCGGGGGCATGCTCGCCGACGTCACGATCACCCGGCTCGCGGATGACCAGTTCCGCGTCCTGACCGGGGCCGGCTACCTGGCCGCGGACATGGGTTGGGTGCGAGCCAACGCGGAACCCGGCGCCGCTGTCGAGATCCGGGACGTGACCGATGACCTCACGGTCGTCGGCTGCTGGGGCCCGCGAGCACGGGATGTCCTGTCGCAGGCGACCGAGGACGACGTCTCGGATCCCGCGATCCCGATGCGCACGGCACGCGAGATCCGGATCGGCCCAGCGGCGACACGGGTTCTCGCCACGCGCATCAGCTATGCCGGCGAACTCGGCTGGGAGTTCACGGTGCCCCGGGCCGACGCCGTCGGCGTGTGGGATGCGCTCGAGCGAGCGGCTGCGACCACGGAGGCGGGCCTGGAGCCAGTGGGTTACCGGGCCATCGATTCACTCCGGCTCGAGAAGGGGTTCCGGTACTACGGGGCGGAGCTCACGACCCAGGATTCGCCATATGAGGCGGGCATGGGCCCGTTCGTGCGCCTGGGCAAGGGCGACTTCGTCGGTCGTGATGCCCTCGTCGCGTCGCGCGCGGCCGCCCCGAATGGGTCGACGCGACGGCTCCGAACGGTGACGGTTGGAGGCGACTCGTGGGCACCGATCTACGGCGGGGAGGCCGTCCGGATCGATAGCGAGGTCGTCGGGCGGCTCCGCAGCGCGGCCTTCGGATATACGGTCGGCGCGACGGTCGGGACGGTATATCTCGATGCTTCCGTGGACGATGGCAGCCCGATCGAGGTCGATGTGTTCGATGGACGCGTGCCGGGCACCGTGGCCGCCGATGTGCTCCACGACCCCACGGGCGCCCGGATGCGCGGTTAGGATCGACGAATGCGTCTCTTCCAGAAGGGCCAGCGCGGAACCAAGGTCTTCTACGCGACCGATGTCCATGGGTCGGAGCGGACCTGGAAGAAGTTCCTGAACGCGGCGAAGTTCTACGGCGCCGACGTTCTGGTGATGGGCGGCGACGTCATGGGCAAGCTCGCCATCCCGATCATTCGCGAGGCCGGCGGGTCCTACCGAGCGACAGTTCATGGCCGCGTTGAGCGGGTCACCAGCGACGCCGAGGTCGCGGCGATTCGCGGGCTCATCGGCGACCTCGGGTTCTACGACGTCGTCATGGACGAGGATGAGTACCGATCGACGCAGGCAGATCCGGAGGCGGTCGAGCGCCTCTTCGTGCGACTGGCGACCGAGCGCGTTGCAAGCTGGATCGATCTGGCCGAGACGCGCCTCGCCGGGACCGGGATCAAGGTTTACGCAACCGGCGGCAACGACGACCTGACCGAGGTCATGGCCACGATGGACCGGACGGACACGAAGGCCTTCGTGGCCTGCGAGGACCGGGCCGTACCGCTCGACGACGACCACGTGATGATCAGCATGCCGTACGTGAACCCGACGCCCTGGAAGACGCCCAGAGAGGACGACGAGGCGGGGCTTGCGGCACGGATCGCGGCCCTCGCGGCGCCGTTTGCCGATCACAGCAAGGTCATCTTCAACTTCCACGCTCCGCCGGTCGATTCGACGCTTGACACCTGCCCGATGCTCGATGGGACGACAGATCCACCGAGCCAGGTAGTCAAGGGAGGGCAGCCTGTCCTGTATGGCGCCGGGAGCACCTCGATTCGCGAAGCGATCGAGCGGTATCAACCGATGCTCGGGCTGCACGGCCATATCCACGAAGCGCAGGCGGCGGCCAAGCTCGGCCGCACCGTCTGTGTCAATCCCGGCAGCGAGTACGGAGAGGGCGTACTCAGGGGCTGTTTGCTGACGATCGCCGGCGGCAAGGTCACCAGTTTTCAGATGACCGCCGGCTGAGGATTGCCCCCGCGTCGATACCCAAGTCGGCGTGGATCACGGGCGGAGGAGGTGCAATCGCGCGTTGAGGTCGAGGTGAGGGGCGATCCAATCCAGGATCGCCGGTCCAACTCCGCATGTATCGAGGTGATGGAATGGCGGCTGTGACCACGGTCCCGGAGGTCTTCGTCAGGAAGTCCTCTGGTCTTGTCCGCGTGATGTCTGCGCGATCGGCGTTCGTCTACAACGTCCTGACGATGGGCCTGATCTTCCCCTGGGCGTACCTTTGGGCGCCCGGCGCGCTGCCCGGCGGGCAGCTGGTATGGGGCATTCTCCTGGCGATGGTCCTGGAGATCCCGATTGCCCTTGTTTATGTATGGCTGTCGACCGCATTGCCGCGGTCCGGCGGCGACTACGTCTTCCAGAGCCGCGTGCTCGGCGGCGGGATCGGCTTCACGCTGGTCTTCTCCGGGTTCGTGATCTGGATCCTCCAGTGGGTCGCCCTGTCCGGATGGCTTCTCTCAGCCCTGGGGTTCGCCCCGCTCTTCCTGGGTCTTGGAGCCGCAACCGGAAGCTCGACGCTCGTCGAAATCTCCGCCTGGTTCACGTCAGTCCAGGGGATCGTGATCACGAGCGTCGCGAACGCACTCGTGGCCATGTTGATTCTCACGTCGGGATTCAAGAACTACGTTCGACTGCAGAAGGTGATGTGGGTCGCGATCCTGCTGGCCTTCGGGACGATGCTCGTCGTCCTCGCGACCGCGGTTGCCTCCGAAGTCCCCGGCAAGCTCGACGCATTCTCGGCGGCGATCGGTGGCTCCAGCACCTTCACCGCCGACTCCATTGCCGCCGCGACGGCCGGCGGCGTTGATCTCAACCCACCATTCAGCCTGCTGGCGACGCTGCTCATCGCTCCGATCGCCTGGACCTCCCTGCAGTGGGCGACCTATTCGGCCCAGCAGAACGGCGAGATCAAGTCGGCCTCCTCGTTCAAGGATCAGGCGTTTATCATCATCGGGGCGCTCATTCTTACGGGCTTCCTGCTTGCTCTGCTGGCGTATTTCTTTGAGCGGGCCCTCGGGTCCGAGTTCTTCCAGGTAGCCGGCGCAGGCTATTGGGCCACGGCTGATGTCTCGCTCGCCGGTTCGTACCTGTGGCCGAACATCATCGCGACGGCAATTGCCAACAACCCGATCATCACGATCATCATCGCGACCGGGTTCATCCTGAACGCCCATCAGATTGTTCATAACTGCTACATCGGCATGACCCGCGTCATGGTCGCGATGTCGCTCGATCGAATGCTCCCTGAGATGGTCAGCCGGGTTTCTGATCGACTGCATACGCCCGTCAATGCGCATGTGATCTACTTCCTGGCGAGCCTGCCGGTCATCTACCTGTACAGCAACTATTCCGTCGACGACGGCGCCGGTGGCGCGACTACGTGGTATTCGTTGACCTTGGCCGTTTCGTTCGCGTGCGGCTACGTCTTCGTGGGAACCGCGATCGCCGGCGCACTGTTGCCGTTCCGTGCGAAGGCGCTCTACGAGGCCTCTCCCGGAGCGAAGTACAAGGTCATGGGGTTCCCGCTCGTATCGATCATTGGCGCGATTGGAGCCGCTGCGGGCCTCCTCCTCCTGTACTGGTTCGTGACCGAGCCGCAGCTCGGACTGACCAGCGACCTCGCCATCCGGGTAGTCGGCGGAGTGTTGATCTTCTCGCTCGGCTGGTATCTCGTGACGTACTTCGTGCGTCGATCCGCCGGCATAAACGTCAACTACGCCTTCAAGGAGATCCCGCCCGAATGAGTCGCGGGTTCATCTGATCTCAATGAACGGCCCGGGCAACGCCCGGGCCGTTCGATTTCGGGCCGGTCCCTGAAGGCGAGCCGGCCGTAGCCGGCCGGCTGCCCTTGGCCGGCGGTCGTCAGCCGGCCGTCGTCGCCTCGAGCCAGCCGTCGAAGTCCGATCCGTCGATCATCGCTTCGGCGCGTGCCCATCGTTCCACGGCCCAGCCCCAGAAGTCGAAGTCGATCGGGGAGATCCGGGCTTGGATGGCGGCCCACAGGCACCAGCCCACGTCCGACATGATCATCTGGAGCCGGCAGCGGGCCAGGAGCGCCGGCGATGCCTCGCCGAAATACGCGGCGACGAGTTCACGGAGCCGCTCGTCATCGAATCCGAGCTCCTGGGCGGTGTTGCCGAGCTCGAACGTCGGGTCGTTGTTGCCGCTGTACTCGTAGTCGATGATCCATAGGCGCGCGCCGTCGTCGAGGTAGTTCTCGGCCAGCAGGTCGTTGTTGCACGGGACCGATGGCAGCGGGTGCGCCCGCAGGGCGGCATCGATCCTCGGCACGGCGCCGAGGTGCTCTCGGTAGCCATCCGGGACCGGAATCCCGCGCTCGTCGATGACCTCCAGGTAGCGCGCCGACAGGGCGACCATGTCGAAGTCGTCGCGAAACCTTGGTCCGGCGTGGAGCCGGCGGAGTACCTTGGCGATCCGCGTCGGCTCGCCGGCCGTCTGGAACGCGGCGTTCGACATCGTCGTGGCATCGAGCCACTCGAGGATGATCACGTTCCAGGCGGGCAGATGGTGGAGCACCTTTGCCCCGACCCCGGCCTCGGCAGCCGCGATCGTATTTGCCCGTTCGTTGCCACGGTCCACGGCCAGCAGGTCCGTGGCCACCCCGGGAATGCGGACGAAGTGGGACGTTCCATCGACCGTGACCCGGAAGTTTCGATTGGTCAGTCCGCCTGAGATGGGCGCGACCTCGGTGCGCGCGCCAGCCCAGGCAGGGATCGCGGCGATGACGTCCTCGATCGACGGTTCCACGACGGCGGCCTCCAAGTAGTGACAGGCGCCGAGGGTACATGAGCCGGGAATCGCGGCGGCGGTCCACGCGGCAGCTCGCTGCTCGGTACGCTGTGCCGATCGGATCGCGGCCGGGACCAGCCCGTAGCGCGAGATGGAAGCGAGGAGTCGAGCGCGCATGGCGGAGCAGGCCCGGGCGGTGATCATCGGCGGGGGCGTCGGCGGGACGTCGATCGCATACCACCTGACGGAGCTCGGGTGGAAGGACGTGGTCCTCGTGGACCGAGCCGAGTTGACATCCGGCTCGACGTTCCACAGCGCGGGCCTTGTCGGCCAGCTTCGCAGCTCCGTGACCCTGACCAGGATGATGATGTACGGGGCGGAGCTGTATCGCCGCCTGACCGCCGAGACCGGCGTCGACGTGTCGTGGCACGAAGTGGGATCCCTGCGCCTGGCCTCGACCAAGGCCCGCTACGAGGAGCTCCAGCGCCAGGCCGGCTGGGCGAAGACCTTCGGGCTGCCGCTTGAGCTGATCTCGGCACAGGAGGCCCAGGACCGCTTCCCACTCATGACCCTCGATGGTGTCCTCGGGGCGGTGTGGCTGCCGACCGACGGCTGGCTCGATCCGTCCGGCCTGGCGATGGCGCTGGCCGCCGGCGCTCGTTCCCGTGGCGCGCAGATCCGGCAGCACACCCGCGTGGTGGAGGTGAACGTGGAGCGCGGCCGGGTCACCGGCGTCGAGGTCGAGGCGCGCGACGGATCCCGGTCGACGATCGCGGCCGATGTCGTCGTCAATGCCGGCGGCATGTACGCGCCCGAGATCGGGCGGATGGCCGGAGTCACCATCCCGATCATCCCGATGGCGCACCAGTACCTGTTCACGCACTCGATCGAAGGTGCCGTTCCGGGTCTGCCGACGATGCGTGACCCCGACAACCTGTGCTACTTCCGCGAGGAGGTCGGCGGCCTGTGCATGGGCGGGTATGAGCGCGATCCCGCGCCGTGGTCCCTCGACGGGGTCCCTGCGGACTTCAATCATCGCCTTCTGGATCCCGACTGGCCGCGGTTCGAATCGATCATGGAGGGCGCCATCCGGCGCGTTCCGGCCATTGCCGATGCCGGCGTGACGCGGATGATCAACGGACCCGAGGCATTCACCCCGGACAACGAATTCATCCTCGGCGAGAGCGAGGTTCGCGGCTTCTTCGTCGCGGCGGGTTTCTGCGCTCATGGCATCGCCGGGACCGGCGGCATCGGCCAGCAGATGGCCCGCTGGATCGTGGACGGTGAGCCCGAGCTCGACCTCTGGAAGATGGACATCCGCCGCTTCGGCGGCCAGTACCGGAGCCAGAAGCTGACCCTCGCCCGGACCTTCGAGAACTACGCGACGTACTACGACATCCACTATCCGAATGAGGAACGGCACGCCGCGCGTCCGCTCCGGATCTCGCCGGCGTATGACGAACTCAACGCGCTGGGGGTCGAGTTCGGCGAGAAGTCGATGTGGGAGCGCCCGAACTGGTTCACCCCCAATGAGGATGGCGCCGGCGTGTCGGATCGAGCCACACTCGAAGCGCTTCGGCCGCGGGGCTGGGCTGGCGAGCACTGGAGCCCGGCCATCGGCGCCGAGGCGCTCGCGACGCGCACGAATGCCGGGCTGTTCGATGAATCGAGTTTCGCCAAGATCGAGATCGAGGGCGCCGGTGCGCTGTCCTTCCTTCAGTACCTGTGCGACAACGACATCGACAAGCCCGTCGGGAGCATCGTCTACACGCAGATGCTCAATCGGCGCGGCGGGATCGAGTGCGATTTCACGGTCACACGCCTGGCTGAGGACCGATTCCTCATCGTCACGGGCACGGCCTTCGGCAACCACGATCTCGGCTGGATCCGGAAGCACCTGCCCGACGACGGGAGTGTTCGCGTCCGGGACACGACATCGGCTCGGGCGTGTTTCGGGCTCTGGGGACCGAAGGCCCGCGATATCCTCGCGCCGCTCACCAAGGACGACGTCTCGGATGCCGGGTTCCCGTACATGACCGCTCGCGAGATCACGATTGCCGAGATCCCCGTCCTCGCCCTGCGGGTCACGTACGTGGGCGAGCTCGGCTGGGAGCTCTACCCACCGGCCGAGTACGGCAGGGCGCTCTGGAATGCCCTCTGGGCGGCCGGCGCCCCACACGGGCTCACGGCGTGCGGCTACCGCGCGATTGACGCGCTGCGGCTCGAGACGGGCTACCGCGTCTGGTCGAGCGACATGACGCCAGAGGAGACGCCCTACGAGGCAGGTCTGGGATTTGCCGCACGGCTGGACAAGGGCGCTGACTTCATCGGTCGCGACGCGCTTGTGGCCGCGAAGGCGGCTGGTCCGATGAAGCGGTTGCGCTGCCTGGTCCTCGACGATCCCCGGTCCGTGGCCCTCGGCAACGAGCCGGTCCGGGTCGAGGGCAGGATCGTCGGTCGCGTCACGACCGGCGGCTACGGGTTCGCCGTCGAGCGTTCGATAGCATATGCGTACCTTCCGCCCGACGGAGCCGCGATCGGGACTCGCGGGGAGATCGACATCTTCGGCGAATGGATCGGCTTCGAGGTCGTTCGGGAGCCCATGTGGGACCCGGAGGGATCGAGGATCCGATCGTGATCGACGAGGGTGACCCAGAGCCCGGTGAAAGCGGCGGGTCGCGCGGCGCGCCGCAATACGGGCCCGAGTGGAGCGCGGCGCTTCGCAAGGGATCGGATGCGGAACTGCGCGGCTGGGTCGAGGCCGCCCTCGGCTGGTGCGGTGCCGCGGATGAACTTGCGCTCCGCTATTTCCGGCAGAGTCCGGTCACGTCGCGCAAGCCGGATCGGACCTTCGTGACCGAAGCCGACACGGCGGTGGAGCGGCTCCTGCGCGAGCGGATCACGGACGCGTTCCCGGATCACGGGGTCGTCGGCGAGGAATTCGGCACGGACGCCGGGGGCGCGTCGGTCAAGTGGATCGTGGACCCGATCGACGGTACCCATAACTACATGCGCGGTGTGCCGGTCTTCGCGACCCTGCTCGGGGTCGAGCGTGACGGCGAGCTCCAGGCCGGCATCGTCTCGGCGCCCGCCCTCGGCGGGCGCTGGTTCGCCTG
This sequence comes from Chloroflexota bacterium, assembly GCA_032128175.1. Taxonomy (GTDB): domain Bacteria; phylum Chloroflexota; class Limnocylindria; order Limnocylindrales; family CSP1-4; genus UBA5189. The sequence continues at coordinate 40,383 of JAQBHC010000118.1, forward strand.
GCGGGGTGGGGGAGCCTGGGGCGCTGGTCCACTTGCCGGCGAGCGACCCGGCGGGGCGCCGCGCCGACTGCGGGTGTCGGCGATCGCGGATCTCGCCGATGCCCAGATCCTGTACGGCGGGACGCAGGACATGATGGCGACGAGTGACGCACCCGGATTCACGAAGTTGCTCCAGGCCTCCTGGCGCGAACGCGGATTCGGGGACTTCTGGGGCTACTCACTCCTTGCCGAGGGCGCAGCCGAGGTCATGGTCGAAGTCGGGCTCAAGATCTGGGACGCAGCGGCACCCGCTGTCCTCGTCGAGGAGGCCGGTGGTCGAGTGACCGACTTCCAGGGCCGTCGTATCTTCGACGGCGGCACGACACTGGCCACCAACGGCGTCCTGCACGATGCGGTCCGGGCGAGGCTCATCGGAAGCTGAAGGGGAGGAGACACGCGATGATCGAGGCTGGTCAACCAACGTCCGGGAGGTTGGCTGGCGAGGCGCCAGTCGTCGGGGTTGACGACCCACTTTCCGATGCGCGCGCCCTCCAGATCCTTGCGACCGAGCACTGGGGCCTGCTGGCCGCCCGGTCGATGTCGTGGAACGAGGCATTCAGTCGGGCGTCGATGTTTCTGTCCACCGTCTCGGGCGCGGTCGTGGCACTGGCCCTCGTTGGTCAGGGCACCAACTTCGGCCCAGGCTTCGTCACGTTCGCGTTGGTGCTCTTGCCCGTCGTCTTGTTCGTGGGAGGCGCGACTCTCGCGCGACTCACCCAGGTCAACAACGACGACGGTCGCATGATCCAGGGCATGAACCGGATCCGGCACGCGTACGTGACGATGGTCCCGGGCGTGGAACCCTACCTCTCGTTGCCGCATTTCGATGACCCTGCCTCGATCGCTCGGGTCTATGCGCTGCCGGGCAATTTCAACCCCGTTGTCCAGGGTCTCGTGACCACGCCGGCCATCGTGGCGACCGTGACCGCCGTCGTGGCCGGTGCGCTCGTGGCGATCGTTCTGGCCCAGGTCACGAGCCTCGATGCGGTCGTGGTCGCCGGCGGGATCGTCGGGTTCGTGGCCTCGTTCGCGGCCATGGCGATGTATGGCCGGCGAGCCGTCATGCGATCAATTGCTGATGTCGAGGTCCGTTTCCCCGCGCCCTGAGCCCGGCTCCCGGTTGGTGCCAGCCGGCACATGACCATTGAGTGGCTCGGATTCCGGCGACGCGGACCGTAGGATCAGTCCGTGTCATCACCTGCGCGCAGCAGTGCCTCGTTTGCGCTGATCACCGTCCTGCTGCTGTCGGCGTGCGTGACCTCGCCGTCCACGCCGTCGCCCACGGACCCACGCGGTTCCCAGGCCCTGCCCACCGACGGGTCGGTGGCGGTCGGCACGGCGGAGCCCACCGGATCCCCGAGCGCCGCCACCGCGACGCAGGCCCCGTTACCCAGTCCGACCGCCCGACCCACGGCGAAGTCAACGCCGACTCCCACCGCTCGACCAACGGCCAGGCCGACGGCGACACCCGCGCCCAAGCCCACGGCAATACCCGTGCCCATCCCGCCCCTGTCGGCCTGTCCGATCCTTCCGAGTTCGAACGTCTGGAACCGGCGCGTCGACGGCCTTCCGGCGGCCTCGAACAGCGTCACGATGATCGCGGCCATCGGGGTCGGCGCGTCGCTGCACCCGGACTTCAGCGCGGCCGGTGGCTACGGAATCCCGTTCAACATCGTGGGGACCGCCACCCCTCGCTCGACCGTGGCCTTCGACTACGCCGACGAGTCAGACGCTGGTCCCTATCCCATTCCGGCCAAGCCGAAGATCGAAGGCGGAAGCGACCGGCACATGCTCATGATCGACACCAACGCCTGCCGCCTCTACGAGCTGTTCGCGGCTGCGAAGGTCGGTTCCGCATGGACGGCCGGTTCCGGCGCGATCTGGAACCTCAAGTCCAACGCGCTCCGCCCCGATGGATGGACGAGCGCTGATGCGGCGGGCCTGCCGATCTTCGCCGGTCTCGTCCGCTACTCGGAGGTGGCGGCTGGGGCGATCCGCCACGCCATCCGGTTCACAGCCGCGTCGACGTGCAGCGGCTACGTCTATCCGGCACTCCACCAGGCGGGCAGTGGCTCGTGCGCCACGAAACCACCCATGGGACTTCGCGTCCGTCTCAAGGCGTCGGTGGACATCTCCGGGTACGGAGCGCAGTCACAGGTCATCCTGCTCGCGCTTCAGCAGTACGGGATGCTCCTCGCCGACAACGGCTCCCCCTGGTACATCACCGGCGCCCCGGACAGCCGCTGGAATGACGACGAACTGCACGGGCTGGGCGGGATCAAGGGCAGCGACTTCGAGGTCGTCGACACGACTGGCTTCGTCAACGGCTAGCGCTCATTCCCAGGGACGTTGGTGCCACGGACCTGCCGCGCGACTGATCGACCTGATTGATCAAACCCGAGTTGCGCACGCTCGGCAGCACAGCCGAAACACCGGATATCCGGTACCGCCACGTTCGACCAAGGCGCTCCTGATGAACCAGATCGATCACGCCGGCGGACGCACCATCCGCACCGGGCGCGACGGGGCGCGACTGATCGACCTGATTCATCAAACCCGAGTTGCGCACGCTCGGTAACACAGCCGAAACACCGGATATCCGGTACCGCCACGCTCGACCAAGGCGCTCCTGATGAACCAGATCGATCACGCCGGCGGACGGGGGCGCGACGGGGCGCGACGCGCGGCCAGGGCGTCGGTCACCACCGCGTATGAGAATCACCGCCAGGCGAGGACCCGACGCAGCGGACCGACCCAGTGCGCCTGGATGGTCACGTGCTCGGGCCCTCTCAGCCCCGTCAGGCGAACTCGAGCCGCATGAGCCAGCGTGGCAGTCCCGCGCTGTGGGCATCGGTCATCAGGACGCGCCGGAAACCGGCTCTCTCGAACATCGCGGTGAAGCCAACGAAACCGCATGACGTAGAGACCCTCGCCCCGTCTGGGTCGATGGGGTAACACTCGATCCCCGGCGCGCCATGGGCACGCGCGTAGTCAATCGCACCTTGGAGGAGCGCCCGAGGGACGCCGCGACGCCGATACCCGGGCCGGACGACGAAACAGCCGATGGACCAGACGGGCAGCGCATCCACCTCAGGAATTGTTCGCGAGTTGACGAGGCGCGGCATCGCCGCGCTGGGGCCTAACCCGCACCACCCGATGGGTTCGCCGTCGAGGTAGGCAATCAGGCCCGGCGTGAAGACCTCGTCACGGAACTGCGCCTCGAGGATCTGCGCCTCGAGCGCGTCGCGGTTCGCGGCCGGACCCGAGAAGCCGCGCGCTCCCGCCGAGCCGCGCCAGCTCTGGCACCAGCAGCCCCGTTCGGTCGCGCCGCCAAGGAGTGTCACGACATCGGGCCAGCGCTCGGGGGTCGCGGGCAGGACCTCCATATCGCCGGGCGCCAAGGGCTCGCGACGCGCGGCCACGGTCAGTCCGAATCGACCTCCGCGGCCTGGGTTGCCATCTCCGCCCAGGGGCCGAGTAACTGCTCCCGCTCGTCGGGTTCGATCTCGTCCCACAGGATCACGGTCACGACAGCGAGCTCGAGCGACGCCAAGAACCGAACGCGATCCTCGGGGGTCGCGACGTTGGTGCGGGTCAAGAGCGCCGCGTTCGCGCCGCCCAGGGCGGAGGTTGCAGCCTGGACCGCAAACTCTCGGAACTCCGCGAGAGCCGCGAGAACACCCTCACGGCGTGAACTGGTCCCGATGAGTTCCTGGACACGAGCCAGCGCGGCGCGTCGATCCTCCGGGTCGAGCGACGACGCGGCGAACACCGTGTAGAGATCGCTGTCGAGGAGCTGGAAGGCCTCCGCGAAACGGTCGAGACGAGTCAGCGCGGCCGCGGACAGTCGATCGAGAGGATCGGCCGACTTGGCCATCAACCTCCCGCCGCGCGGAGACTGTCCTCGATGATCGAGAGTGCCCGATCGACCTCATCCGGAGTGGTGACGAGCGGAGGAATGATCCGTGCCACGTTGCCGTACGAACCCGCGGACAGCACGATCAGCTTGCGGTCCAGGGCGCCGGCGATGATCCGCTTCGTCATGTCGGCATCTGGCGTCCGGCCGTCCCCAATGCCCGGCTGGACCAGCTCCATTCCGATCATGCAGCCCAGACCGCGAACATCGCCGATGACTGGATGATCTGCCTGCAACTCGCGGAGCCCGCCCACGAATTGCTTGCCGCGGGCGCGGGCATTCGCCACGAGATCTTCGTCCTCGATGACATCGAGGGTAGCGAGGGCCGCCGCACACGAGACGATGTTTCCGCCGTAGGTGCCCCCGTGCGTGCCCGGAGCGAACAGATCGAGGATGTCCTTTCGGGCGAGGATGCCGGACAGCGGCATACCCGAGGCGATGCCCTTCGCCATCACCAGGATGTCCGGCTCGACGCCCCAGTGCTGCACGGCAAACATCTCGCCGGTCCGTCCGAAACCGGTCTGGACCTCGTCGGCGATGAGCAGGATCCCGTGCTCGCGCGTGATCTCCCGGAGACGGGGCAGGAACGTCGGCGCCGGCACGATGTAGCCGCCCTCCCCCTGGACGGGCTCGACGATGATCGCCGCGACCCGGTTCGGGTAGATGACCTGGTGGAACAGGAGGTCAAGCTCGGCCTCCCAGTCGCACGAGCAGTTGGCGTCCGGAGCATGCGGGCCGCCGGCCGCGCGATAGCAATACGGGAACTTCGTGTGGTAGACGCTGCCGGGGAGCGGCTCGAACGCCGCCCGGTAGACATCCTTCGCGGTTGTCAGCGCCATCGTCTGCGCGGTCCGGCCGTGGAAGCCGCCCCGGAAGCTGATGATCACCGGGCGGCCCGTCGCGACGCGCGCCAGCTTCACGGCCGCCTCCACGGCCTCCGCCCCGGAGTTGGACAGGAAGGCGCCCCACGGCCCGCCCGGCAACAGCCGCCCAAGGCGCTCGTAGAGCCGGAGCCCGGGCTCGTGGTAGACGATGTTCTGCTGGCCGTGGAGGAGCTTGGCGGCCTGCGCCTGGATCGCGGCCACCACCCTCGGATGGGCGTGACCCGTGTTGGTCACCCCGATCCCGGATGAGTAGTCGAGGTAGCGCTCACCACTCGGGGTGATCAACCACGAGCCCTCGCCGCGATCAACCTCGAGGTTCGTGATCCGGCCCCAGACCGGTGGCACGACCGCGTGGTCGGGGAAGGCGCCAGGTCCGGTCACGAAGGTCGCACTGCGGCGTTCTGTCGCGCGCTCCGATTCTGGAGGATCGTGGACGTGACCACGAGCGTGATCGCGAGGAAGAAGATCGCCGTCCCGATCACGTGGATCTGCGGCGGCAGGTTGTTGCGAAGGCTCGCCCAGACCCAGATCGGGAATGTGTTCGATGTCCCCGACGTGAAGTTGGTGATGATGAAGTCATCGATGGAAAGCGAGAACGCGAGGAGGGCGGCGGCCATGATCCCCGGGAAGATGAGGGGGAAGGTGACCCGCCAGAAGGTCGACCATTCGTTGGCTCCGAGGTCCATTGCGGCCTCCTCGAGGCGTCGGTCGAACCCGGCCATCCGCGCCCGCACGGTGACGATCACGTAGCTGATGTTGAACATGATGTGGGCCACGAGGATCGTCTGGATCCCCATCGGAAAGAGCAGGCCGCCGGACAGGCTCTTCCATGGATCAAATGCCGTGGTGACGAACAAGGTGAGCAGGCTGGCCCCCATCACGATCTCAGGGGTCGCCATCGGCACGAAGATCAGCGCGCCGACCATCCGTCCGCCGCGGAACTCATAGCGGGTCAGCGCCAGGGCCACCATTGTCCCGAGTAGCGTCGCCACGAACGTCGACACCAGGGCCACGATGAGGCTGTTCACGAGTGCAGCCTGGAGGCCCAGCCGCGCGAACGGGTTGAGCCAGGCAGAGAGCGAGAAGTGGCCCCAGATGAAGTTGAAGCGACCGGGCGGATCGTTGAACGAGAACGCGATCATGACGAAGATGGGCGTCAGCAGGTAGAGGATCGCGAGAACCGTGAACAACGGGACGAGGCGCTGGTTGATCCAGCTTGCGAGGGGTCGCCAGCCGCCGGGTCGGTCCACCATGGCGAGATCGGCGGATCCGGATGTAGCAGCGGCCGCCGTCATCCTGCCCGGCCCCCCGCGAGGCCTTCGGCTCCAAGCCCACGGGCATAGAAGAAGATCGAAATCAGGATGGCGCCCATCAAGATGAACGACAGGGCGGCCGCCGTCGGGTAGTCATTCTGCTCGAGGAAGCGGCTCTGGATGACGTTCCCGATCATCTGCGTCTTCGGGTTGCCGAGCAGTTCAGCGTTGACGTAGTCGCCGATCGACGGGATGAACGTCAGGATCGAGCCGGCGAACACGCCGGGCAGGCTGAGCGGAAAGATGATCCGGACGAAGGTTTCGGAGATCAGCAATCCGCCGACGGCAGCTCCGGCTACGCCCAACAACAGCACCGCGACGAGGAGGGCTCCGGTTCCATCGCCGCCGAGGCTCGCGTAGCCCAGGCCGAGCATGAGCGCGGCTCCGAAGAGGGCTCCGAAGGTACCGCCCACCAAGGCTCCCGCCCGGTGCCACGGGCCGGCGTACAGATCCCGAGCCGCTTCCAGGAGACGGAAGTCGATCTTCTCCAGCGACGCGTACAGCGGCAGGACCATGAACGGGATGAACTGGTAGACGAGCCCAAACACAACGGCGAGCGGCGTCCGAAGCACCGTGAAGTTGTCCGGCACCATCCCCAGGACGTCCCTCACGAGCCAGAGCACCGGCCCGCTCTCGCCGAGGATGATCCGCCACGAGATCGTCCGGATGAGAAAGCTCGTGAAGAACGGTGCGATGACCAGGAAGAGCAGGAGGTTCTTGTACCGGCCGCCCCGGAAGGCGATCCCGTAGGCGAGCGGGAATCCGATCAGGAAGGTCAGAATCGTGGCCAAGCCCCCGAACACGATCGAGTTCGTCATCTGCGTCGGAAACTTGGTCAGGGCCGTCGCGTAGTTACCGAACTCCCAGGAAAACCGGAAACCCGTCCCCAGCGTGCCGCTCGACAGCGACATGACCACCATCTGGACATTCGGCAGCACGAAGAAGAGAACGAGCCAGAGCAGCCCGGGTGCCATCAGCAGCCATGGGATGAGCCAGCGCCGGCGCGAGAACACGTTCGACCCTCGAGCGTCCGGCGATCAGGCGCCGGCCAGGTCCGCGTACAGCTCCCTGATCGGGATCTCAACCGCTTCGTCGTCCCAGGTCGCCTCCGGGTACTGCTTCGCGAGGACGTCGGCCGGCGGGAAGAGCAGGGGATTGTCCCCGGCCTCCGGATCCAGGGCCTTGATCGCGTCGGCGACACCCTTCACGGGCGAGATGTAGTAGATGAAGTTAGCAATCGCGGCCGCACGGTCGACGTCGAAGACCCAGTCGATCATCAGTTCGGCCGTGTACTTGTTCTTGGCCCCCTTCGGAATGAGCAGGTTGTCCGTGAAGACCATCGACCCCTCGTCCGGATAAACGAAGCGGTCATCGTCACCACCCGACGAGGCCAGGTCCCCAGACCAGACGATCGATGCCCAGGTGTCACCTGAGGCGAAGAACTGGAGGTACTCGTTACCGGTGAAGGCGGTGATATGCCCACTGTCCACATAGGGCTTCAGGAAGTCGTGGACGACCTGAACGTCGGCAACGTCAATCTGGTCCGGATCATGGTCGGATGCCGACTTGCCCTGATCCCGCAGCATGAGGTGGATAAGGCCGAAGGTATCGCGCGACTCGGACAGCAGGGTGACCTTGCCGGCGAACGCCGGATCGAACAGGTCTGCGATCTTCGTGAGGTCGCGTCCCGTTGACGCCACGTTGTAGCCGATGCCGACTCCGCCGGACTGCCACGGGTAGTGGTACTCCATGTTCGGGTCCCAGCCGAGCCCCTTGTATTCATCACGGACGTTGGCCACGGCCGTCGGAACGTGGGTCGGATCAAGTTTCTCGGCCCAGCCGGACTTGACGACGCGAGCCGCCATCCAGTCCGTGAGGACGACGAGGTCCCAGCCCGTATCGGCCCCTGCCTGGAGCTGCTGCCGGATCGTGGCCATGAAGGTCTCGTTGTCCTCGATTTCCGCGTTCGCGTAGTCGACTTCGACCTTGTACTTATCCCTGAAGCCGTCGAGGGTGGGCGACGGCAGAACATACTCGTCTTCGCCGTCGGCATTGGTGATCGTCGTCAGGTCGATATACGCGTCCCAGTTCGCAAAATGGAGCGGGCCGGTGATGTCCGTGCTGCCGGCGCTCGGCTGCGGCGAGCTGCCGGTCCCACACGCTGCCAGAAAGGCAGCCACGCCAGCCATGCTCGTTCCCTGGATGAATACTCGGCGAGTAATGGGGGTGGTGCGGATCACCTGCTCGAGGTCTGTCATCGAATCGCCTCCTACGCCTTCATGTGTTCCGCGCCGCTCAGTTGATGGCGGACGGAGTGCCTGGGGTGGTGCTGTCGGTGCTCACCGCAAAGGTGTGGTCCGGCGACCAGCTGAGATGGACTTCCTGCCCAGGCCGATGCAACGAGCCGTGCGAGGTACGGGACAGGTTCTGCTCAAAGACCGTGATCCGATCGCCGCTCGGCGACTTCACGATGTAGCTCGTTGATGCCCCGAGATACGACGCGTCCACGACGCGTCCCTCGAGACGGTTCATCTGCTCTGGAATCGCCGCTGCGTCGGCGTTCAGCCGGATTTTCTCGGGCCGAACACCGATCTTGATCGACGCATGTCCGTTGACGGCCGAGGACGGGATCCGGATGGACGAGCCGTGGGCGAGTCGGGCCACGACGTATTCGCCGTCGCGCTCGCCGAGCGTTGCCGCGAGGAGGTTGCTCACACCGAGGAACCCGGCAACGAACTCGGTCGCCGGTCGCTCGTAGAGCTCCTCAGGGTTGCCGAGTTGCTCGTACTTGCCGCGGTTCATCACCGCGATGCGATCGGACATCGTCATCGCCTCCTCCTGGTCGTGGGTCACGTAGATGAACGTGATTCCGACCTCCTGCTGGATTCGCTTCAACTCCACCTGCATCTGCTTGCGCAGCTTGAGATCGAGGGCGCCAAGCGGCTCGTCGAGGAGCAGGACCGCGGGCTTGTTGACGAGGGCACGTGCGAGGGCCACCCGCTGGGCCTGGCCACCCGAGAGCTGCAATGGTTTGCGGCGCTCGTAGCCAGGAAGTTCAACGAGCTCGAGCATCTCCGTGACGCGCGTCATGACCTCGGCCTTCGCAATGTGGCGCCGACGGAGGCCGAAGGCCACGTTGTCGAAGATCGACAAATGGGGAAACAGGGCGTAGTTCTGGAACACGGTGTTGACGTTGCGTTTGTAGGCAGGCAGCCAGGTGACGTCCTGTCCGGCCAGCTCGATCGTGCCCGACGTCGGTTGCTCGAAACCGCCGATCATCCGGAGGGTCGTCGTCTTGCCGCAGCCGGACGGCCCCAGCAGGCTGAAGAACTCCCCGTCCTCCACCTCGAGGTCGATGTGATCCACCGCGACGATGAGTCCGGAAGCGCTCGGCCCAACGTACTTCGCGACACGTCGGCCGGCGGCGTCGTCCCCGAACGCCTTGTATACCTGCGTGAGCCTGACTTCGACCTCAGCCACGTTCGTGCCGTTCCTCCGAATTGCTGAGGCCGAATTCGACCAGAGCCCGGCGTTCCTCCGCGCCTGGATTGCGCTGGAGGGCGAACCGAGAATAGGCGCGCCGAAACCGGGGTGTCAAACGAGGAAGTATCGGCGGACGCTCGACGACTCCGGCGTCAAGGTGCGAGATTCGCACGAAAGCGACCGGAAGATCACCGATTTCGGAGGTCGGACGCCGATCCACCTGGCGCGCCCGGCGTGCCTCCCAGGTGGCGCAGCGACGCATTCGACGAGCCGGTCTAGGATATCGACACCAAACCCGTCGGAATCCCCGTGGAAGCCCGAGGAACGCATGCCGCAGGTCACAGAAGCCGCCGTCATGGCCGCCCTGAGCACCGTCCAGGAACCCGAGCTCGGCGGGGACCTCGTCACGCGCAATATGATCAAGGACCTGTCCATCAAGGTCAGCAGCGTCGCCTTCACCATCGAACTGACCACGCCGGCCTGCCCGCTGAAGGACGAGATCGAGTCCCGCGTCAAGAGCGCCCTCAACCCGATCGGTGTCGAGTCCATCGACATCACCTGGGGTTCGATGGTCCGGCACGCAGCGCCGCGGACCCCTGAGCAGTTGTTGCCCGGCGTCAAGAACGTGATTGCCGTCGCCTCCGGCAAGGGCGGGGTGGGGAAGAGCACCGTTGCCGTGAACCTGGCTGTGGCGCTGGCCCGCGACGGCGCGTCCGTCGGGCTCCTCGACGCCGATATCACGGGACCGAACGTGCCGATCATGCTCGGGCTGGACGGACAGCCCGGCAAGAGCGAGGGCGAGAAGATCCTCCCGCTCAGCCGTCACGGCGTGAAGGCGATCTCCATCCAGTTCTTCGTCCCGGCCGGCCAGCCCATCATCTGGCGCGGCCCGCTCGTGGGCGGGGCTATCCAGCAATTCCTTCGGGATGTCGACTGGGGTGAGCTTGACTACCTCGTGATCGACCTGCCCCCGGGCACATCGGATGCGCAGCTGACGCTCGCCCAGGCCGTTCCGATCTCCGGGTCCGTCCTCGTGACCACGCCACAGGAGGTCGCGCTGCTCGACGTCGAGAAGGCGCTGGCGATGTTCAAGCGGATGAGCGTTCCGGTCATCGGCATCGTCGAGAACATGAGCGGGCTCGCGTGTCCGCACTGCGGCGACATGATCGATCTGTTCGGGAAAGGCGGCGGTGAGCGCTTTGCCCGCGAGCACGGCATCGAATTCCTGGGCTCAATCCCGCTCGATGTGACGGTCCGTCAGGGCGGCGACGTGGGCGTGCCCGCGGTTGCGCAGCGCGAGCCTGGCCTGGCAGCCGTTGCGCTGCAGAATCTCGCCCGGACCGTTGCTGCACGGATGAGCGTCCGCGCGGCCACGGCAGCCGGGCAGCCGGTCCTGACCATCTCCTAGGCGCGCCGCTCCGGCATCAGGATCGCCGGCGCAAGGCCGGCCGCGACCTCGATCTCCATGCGTGGCAGCGCCGGCAGAACCAGCCCATTTGTCGGTGCGCAGATGGCCTGGATCGCTTCGAGACGTTCGATCGGGTAGTGAACGAGAACGGCCCGCGGCACGCCTGACCGGATGGCGTGGTCGACTGCTTCCTCGGCGGTCAGGTGGCCACGCTTCACATCGTCGAACTCGCTCGTATTGAGCGTCGCTTCGAGGATGAGCAGCTGTGCGCCTCTCGCAAGTTCCACAACG